>VGYQ01000054.1 GCA_016872915.1 Planctomycetota bacterium
GCAGATCTCGGCGGCGTGGACGGGCTGATTCCGATCAGCGAACTGGCACACGGCATGGTCGCCAAGGCCGAGGATGTGGTCCAGGTGGGCGAAACCATTCAAGTGCGAGTGCTTCGAGTGGACAAGGACGCGAAGCCGCCGCGCATCACGCTCAGCCGCAAGCAAACGATGGCGAATCCCGTGATCGATGCGATCGGGACGATCACCGTGGGAAGCACGGTCACTGGCACCGTCAAGCGCATGACACCGTTTGGCGTCTTCATCGAGGTTGCCCCAGGCGTGGAAGGGCTTGTCCACATCTCGGAAATTTCACATGAACGCCTCCCCAGCCCAGAGAAGGCCGTCAAAGTCGGCACAGAGGTGACCGCGAAGGTGCTGTCGACTGACGCGCAGCGCGGTCGCATCAGCCTGTCGATCAAGGCGCTCCTGGATGCGCCAGCACGCAGCAGCGGCAGCGGCGGCGGCAGTGAACGGCAAGGCCGTGGGCGTGGACGCGGCGATGCGTTCGGTGGACGCGAGCCCATCGAACCGCGCGAAGCCGACCCGGAGATGCGCAAACTGCTGGCCAAGTTTGGCAGCGGCAAGCGTGAACTCAAGGGCGGGTTGGGCTCACGCTGATTCCACGGAATTCGATGAGGGGCGCGGCTCCCGTGCCGACTCTGTTTCCGTGGGTTCGCCATCCATCCACATGTCCGACCACTCCTGCCCATCCGCGCTCGCGCGCAGCAGGACGTAGGTGCGAGTCGCACACGCGAAGCCAACGGAAAGCATCACTGCACCAATTGCGATACCGAGCACCGTTCGCCAGATATCGATGAACGATGCCGCAATGCCGTCACTGAATCCCAGCACAAGGGCTGGTCCATCACGGAATGGCTCAAGCAGTTGCATCGTGCCCGCCCCACGCGCCACATCGACTGCGCCGCCCATATGCATGGATGCCATGGCTGCGCCCCAACTCCACGCGACGATCCCATCGGAGGCGAGCAGTGCGAGCGCGAGCGAGAGCACTGATAGCAGCACAGACCACACCAGATGCAGCGGACGCGCAAGGATGTAGGCGCCCGCACGTTGGATGCTTTCGACCGCATCGCATCCATCACATGCGACGGCAGGCGCGAGAAGGATGGAACCGATGAGCGCAGCAGCAGCCACGACTGCCGAAAGCATCGCGCAAAGGAGCGCAATGGGCAGCACAAAGGCGGCGATCATGTTGATCAGTGGAACACTTGTGAGCCACCCGATGAGCAGCGAGGGCAGCAGCAGAACTCCCACGAGCGCGCCTGCGAAAATCGGCGCACACACCAGCGATGTGACGCGCGGACGAATGAATGTGCCTGCATCCGCGACCGTCCATGAATGCCCAGCGAGATCCCCCGCGGACATTCGGCAAAGCAGACCACCGCCCCAGCCAAGCACCGTGACACAGATCAAGAGGAAGAAACATGTGAAGGAAGGCGCGGCGTTCCAAGATGCCATCGGAATCTCGACCGCCAGTGCACGCAGCCCTCGGACAGCTTCGCCAAAATGAAACTGCAACACGGCGGCGGCCGTGCGATAGGTCTCTGTCCGCACGGCCTCATGCAGCGACTCAAATGGAAGCCGAGGACGCGCGGCAGCGATCATGCTCATCTGTGAAGCGAAGCGCGCTGCCCCGCCACCCTCCGCGCCGAGCACATCTTGCGCAGCGACGAGCATCTCTTCCAGTTCCTCAAGCGTCGCCGTGGATGCTGCCGAACGCATCGCGGCAGGAAGTTCAGGGACGATCACGCTGCGAACGGCATCCAGATCGCTCACAAGTGCCCCTTCGCGCATCGATCCAGCAAGCAGTCCCGCGGGCGGCGAGGTCGGCTGGGCAAACACATCCCAGGCCCGCCCTGCAGCCACAACAGTCAAGAGCAGGACAAAGGCAAGCGCGAGACGTGCGGGACGAAGGCCAGCGGGAACCGATCCGAAGATCCGCAGGGATGGCAGGATTGCCATCCAGTCGACTTCTCGCACTCGGCCAAGCGCGCGGCGCGCACGCGCCGAGTCATCCGAAGAACGCGGTCCGTCCATTCCTCCCATCTTCCCATGAACCGCCCGATCCTGCACGGCATTCTGCCCACCGCCTAGCATCGCGGTTCCAGTGCAGAAAGATGACATCAATGCCGTGCTCGAGTGGGTTGATGCGGAGCGCCCCGCAGCCATCGATCGACTCTGCGAGTTCCTCCGCATCCCGAGCGTCAGCGCAGACCCCGCGCAGAAGGCAGAAGTTGCGCGTGCCGCAGAGTGGGCATGCCATCAACTTCGTGCGGCTGGGTTGAACGCCGCCGTACGTCCTGCGAAGGGTCACCCAATGGTTGTGGCGAGGCATGAGGGACCGCCGGGCTATGACGGTCCCACGCTTCTGTACTACGGGCACTACGACGTTCAACCGCCCGATCCGATCGAACTGTGGAACAGCGGGCCATTTGACCCAGTCGTGGTGGACGGCCCACGAGGACCTCGCATCGTGGCGCGCGGAGCGGTCGATGACAAGGGGCAAGTGATGTCCTTCATCGAGGCATTCCGTGGTTGGAACAAAGTGCACGGCACGCTCCCGTGCCCGGTGACGGTGCTGTTGGAGGGCGAAGAGGAATCAGGCAGCGAGAGTCTTGAGCCGTTCCTCGAAGCGAACCGTGATGAACTCCGTGCGGATGCCTGTGTCGTTTCGGATACTGGCATGTGGGACGTTGCAACGCCCGCGATCACGACCAGCCTGCGGGGACTTGTCTATCTGGAAGTGACCGTGCATGGACCAGACAAGGATCTGCATTCTGGCATGTATGGCGGCGCGGTCCCAAACCCCGTACAGGTTCTTGCAGGGATCATCACGCAGCTGCACGATGCGAATCGCCGAATCACAGTGCCCGGCTTTTACGACGGCGTTCCCGATGTACCCGCTCGAGTGCTCGACCAGTGGCGTGCCATGGGTTTTGACGAAAGCGAGTTTCTCGGCAGCATTGGTCTGTCCCATGGCTACGGGGAGAGCGGACGAAGTCTGCTTGAACGCACATGGAGTCGACCAACCTGCGACGTCAACGGGATCTTCGGCGGCTACACGGGCAAGGGCGCCAAGACGGTCATTGCTTCTCATGCCACGGCGAAATTGTCATTCCGACTGGTGGGTTCGCAGGACCCGCAGCGCATCAGCAAGTCCGTGAGAGAGTTCTTCGAATCACGTCTGCCCGCGGGCTGCACGGCGACCTTCACCGAGCACGGGCTGTCGCCGGCGTTCGTGGTGCCCGACGCCTCACCGATCCTTGCCGCTGCAGAACGTGCGCTGCAGCGCGTGTATGGAAAGCCGCCGCTGCTGATCGGTTCGGGCGGCAGTATTCCTGCAGTCGGTGCGCTGCAGCGCATCGTGGGTGTTCCTGCACTGCTCATGGGATTCGGCCTCGATGACGACTGCGTCCACTCACCCAACGAAAAGTTCGAGGTGGCGTGCTTTGTGGGCGCAATCCGTAGCCATGCTGCTCTGCTGGGTGAAGTTGGACGTATGCGCCGCTGAGAGAGTGCGGGAGGTCTGCGATGCTTCGACAGCCACACTCGCTGATCGCACTCGCTGCAGCCGTTCTCACCGCTTTGACGGCGACTGCGCCCGGACAGGTCACCATCACACTCGATCAGTTCGGCGCGGGTGGCTGCTTCCGCAGCGGGGACGTTGTTCCGATCCTGCTGTCGCTCCAGACAGCAACACAGGAACCTGTCTCCGTGGAAGTCGCGTGGGAACTTCCCAACAACAATGGTGATGTGGCGCAGCATTCGCGCGTCGTCGTATGCGATCCAGGCCAACCGAGGCGCGTGTGGCTCTACGGTCGTGTCCCCAACTCGCCCGATGAGTCGTCGGCCATGGAGTCGATCTCGACGGTGCGCGCGTGGGAGCAGAAGGACGGACGGCGCGGCGCGGAACTGGGCAGCGCACGCATCGCACCAAACGCTGCTGGGAAGCCGGCCCGCTGTGTCAGTCGCCTGAGCGGTCTGATTGGCATCATCGGAAGTGGACGCATGGGACTGGATGCGCTCGGCACCCCCCCACCTGGCATGACGGAGATGCCGTCGCGCAACGAGACAACGCAGATTGCCCGTGGCATCACGCCGCAAGATATTCCTGATCGATGGGAGGGACTCTCATGCTTCTCGGCGATCATCTGGTCGGAGGGATCGCCGCAGTCGCTGAGTCCCGATGCAGCGCGAGCACTCCGAGAATGGATCTCACTGGGTGGCGTGTTCGTGATCGTGCTGCCGGAGCGGAGTGATCCGTGGGGTGTTGCGGCGCAGGCGGCCACACACGCATTCAGTGATCTGATGCCTGACTGGAAGGTCGAGCGAACGGAGGAAATACGCATCGTGGAATTGTTGCCTGCCATCAGCAAGATGGCAGGCATCAGCAACCAGAAGGCGGGCATGCCCGTTGCTTTCTTCGAGGCGCCGTCGACTGCCTCGGTCTGGAATTCGATCGTTGTACTTCCCGCCCCGAAGGTCGCATCGACAGGATTCGCCGCGCCACGCAAGGGTTCCGTGGATGGCAAGATCATCGGCATCACTCGTCCGTTTGGTGCGGGGCGTATCACTGTGCTTGGGCTCGATGTGAACGCGCTGCACCGCCGCGCGCTCTTGCCCGGCGGACTGCCCGAAGCGGATGTGTTCTGGAATCCGATCCTCGGCGTCCGAGGCGATAGTCCAACGGCGGAAACTTTTCGCCAACTCGAGGAGCAGAAACGGCTGGTGGAAAAGCAGCCGACCATCGTGGAGTTTGGCCGGGGAAATCTGGTTTCGAGCGCGATCAGCATGGCCGGCGAAGTGACGGTTGGGCTGCTCGCCGCGTTCTTGCTGTTCTCGTCGTATTGGATCATTGCCGGGCCTGGAGGCTTCTACGTGTTGCGACTTTTCCACCGCGAGCGGTATGCGTGGCTGTTGTTCGTCATCGCGGCGGCGGCGTTTGGAGGCGGCACACTGGCGTGGGGAACGCTGCAAGAGAGCCGCCGCGGGAGCATGCAGCATGTGACCGTCCTCACCGCGGTTCGTCTTCCTGCCGATCGTCAAAGGGCGGATGACATCCCACTCGTGCGGGCGACCGCGTGGGTGAGCGCACTCATCACGGGCTATGGAAGAACGACCGTTGAAATCGAAACTGATGCCACGCGCACGGGACGCATCGAGGGATGGGAATCACCAAGCGAGGTGCCGAGCACGTTCCCAAATCCTGCTCGTATTCCTCAGCCAATCGATACACCGATGCGACTCGATGTCGCTGCTCGCGGGACGAGTGCAAGCTTTGAGGTGCAGTGGCTCGGTTCGATTTCGAAGGAGTGGGGCGAACTGCCACGCGCCTCGGATCCTGCACGCCCGCTCGTACAGACCGTCGTGGCGGGGCCTTGCCCGAAGGTTTCGTTGTCGGGGATCATCTCGCACTCACTGCCCTTTCCGCTGACGCAAGTCGGCTTGTTGCACATCACGCCAGTCCGCACCGCGTTGCCCGGCCTTTCGCCGATCGATCCGCTGATGATCGAACCGAGCGGTGAACTGCCCTCTTTCGGTCGCTACGTGATGCTGCCAACGTGGGATCCAAACACACCGATCGAGATTGCACAGCAGTTGTATCCAGGCGGATCCATCGCAGTCGATGAACGCGAGGGAGACTTGGCACGGGCACTGCGTCTTCGTTACCAACAGCCCTGGGCAAGTGATCGTGGCTTCCGACTGGAGCAACAGGGTGTTCTGATATCGCCCGAGCAGCGCCGCACTTTCTTGGAGATGCTTGGTGTCTTTTCTGCTCTCCCCCCCCCGGGTTACACCGCGGCCACCACCACAAATCCTGTTCGCTTTGAACGCATGCTTGCGCGCGACATTGATGTATCCCACTGGCTCTCGACGCCGTGCCTCATCGTGACAGGGTTTCTTGATCCATCGGATCCTGCGAGTGGCGGCGCAACATGTCCCGTGCCGCTGCGTTTCGATGGGCGCACTCTGCCAGGGTCTGGGCTGACATTCGTGCGGGTGGTGTTCCCGCTGCCGACCGATGATCGTTTTGCCATTCCCCCAAGCCGATAGAGTGGTCGCTGGAGAGATCCCGTGCCGATGATTGAAACGGTCAACCTCACGAAGAAGTATGGCGAGCTGATTGCGCTGGACAATCTCAACCTCACCATCGATGAGGGAACATGCTTCGGCTTCATCGGACCCAACGGCGCAGGAAAGACGACCACCATCAAGATTCTTGCGACGCTGCTGAAGCCCACATGGGGCGAGGCGCGGGTCGATGGGCATGTGATCGGCTATCAGAATCATCTGATACGCCCCGTCATCGGCTATGTGCCAGATTTCCTCGGCGCGTACGAGGACATGCTGGTGAGCGAGTACCTCGAGTTCTTCGCGGCGTGCTATGCCATCCATGGCGAGCGACGGCAGCGCGTGATCGGTGAGGTTCTCGAGTTGACCGATCTGACTTCGAAGCGTGCAGCGGATGTGAATGGCCTTTCCCGCGGCATGCAGCAGCGCCTCTCGGTGGCGCGAGTTCTGCTCCACGACCCGAAGGTGCTGCTGATGGACGAGCCATCAAGCGGTCTCGACCCGCGAGCGCGTATCGAGATGCGCGAACTCCTGAAGGAACTGCGGCGCATGGGGAAGACCATCCTGATCTCCTCACACATATTGTCGGAACTCGCCGAGTTGTGCACGGCAGTTGGCATCATCGAGCAAGGGAAACTGGTCTATGCGGGCAAGATTTCGGACATGCTTGCGAAGGCGGGCACGGGGGGTACCGTGCATGTCGTTGTGGATGAACGCACCGAAGATGCCGTTGCTCTGCTGCGCCAGGTCAAGGGCATTCTGAAGGTCTCGCTCGAACGTGAGGACCGCGTCACTCGAATCGATGTATCGATTGACCCCAGTGCGGGGCTCGTCGTCAGCGATATCCCAAGCCGTCTGATCACACAGGGCTTCCGCGTGTCGCGCTTCTCGCACGAACCAGTCACTCTCGAGACCGCGTTCATGCGGCTCACGAAAGGAATCGTCTCCTGATGCGAAGTCTGCTCGCCATCTCTCCAGAATTGCCCGATGTGAGAGCGCTCTTGGACCGTGTGCGCGCAGTCTTGCGTGCCCACGGCGAGATCGTTGCCGAGTTGCCGGCAGACAGCACGCCTGTACCGGATGCGTTGAACTTTGAGCGGCTTGTCGCTGTGGGCGGTGATGGAACGCTGATCGCGCAGGTCCGCCGAATCTTGAAGCGTGGTGTTCCACTGATCGGGCTGAACTCGGGCCGACTGGGGTTCCTCGCAGAGTTTGATCTTGCTTCGCTTGAGTCTCAGGCGGTCCAAATCTTTGGCCCAACGCCGCTCATCCGTCACCGCATGGTGATGGATGTCGAGGTGCAGCGTGCCAATGGAAGCACTGTGCATTCCGGCATTGCGGTGAACGATGCTGTCGTGAGCGCCGGCATCCCCTTTCGAATGATCGAACTGCGTGTGGAGTTTGGTCAGGACACTGGTCCAGACATCGCCGGCGATGGTGTGATTATCGCGAGTCCCATCGGATCCACGGCTTACAACGTGTCTGCCGGCGGACCCATCGTGCATCCCGATGTCGAGGCGCTCATCGTGACACCGATCTGCGCGCACAGCCTGGCATTTCGCCCAATCGTCCTACCGAGCCACATGGAAGTGACGGTGCATGTGGAACGAGCGAATGAGGGCACCAACTTGGCTATCGATGGGCAGATCCATATCCGCCTCCATCCGGGCGACACGATTCGCGTGTCGCGCCATGAGATGATGGCGCGGCTGATCGGCAATCCAGCTGTCACCTACGGTCACCAGTTGATTTCCAAGATGCGCTGGGCGGCGCCACCGAACTACCGTGACCGCGGCGCCTGATCGTGGGAGGCATCGGCACCCTTGGCAAGGCGCTGCAGTTGCCGTTCATGCCAAGCGGACAGCGTGAGGGTCGCTGAGGTGGCGCCAACAAGGGCGCAGAACATGTCCCACTGCGCGTCCCAAGGGTCGCCCTGCGATCCGAGATAGGCGTCCGCGGATGACCCAAGCAGCACGGCCGCGCACCACTCGATCATCTCGAAACAACCGCTGAAGGCAACGGGGAGTGCGATCATCAGGATGCAGAGCCACACGCCTGGCGCGAGCGGTGATGTACGACGCAGCAGTTCCCGGGCCATGATGGCAGGCACAAATCCCTGCATGAGATGTCCGAGCCGATCGAAATTGTTGCGCGTGGAGCCCATCGAGCCCCGCACCCACTCCCCAAGCGGAACATGCTCATAGGTGTAGTGCGCGCCCACCGCAAGGATGAACGCGTGCAGCGTGAGGAGCAAGACAAGCATCCCCGTCATGCCCCGAGTGCGTGCAACCCAGACAGCCATCGGCAGTCCCAGGATGATCCAAGCGGTCTCAAGCCACCAAGTCAGCCGATCGGCAGGGGCAATCCCGCTCCAGCATGTCACAACAACGACCGCGCTCGCAGCAATCCATCCGCCGATGGCAATCGGTTGCTGGCGACCCTGCATCGCGCGCATCATGAAGGGTGGACGATACGCGGGCGTGCCACCATCCGACAGGACACATGATCCGCGATACCTTTCCGCACATGATCGACATCAAGGCGTTCCGCGACGATCCCGAACGATTCATCCAAGGTGCGCGCGACAAAGGCATGGAGGTGGATTTCCCACGACTGCGTGCACTGGATGAGCAGCGACGCAGAATTCTGTCTGATCTCGAGCAGAAGCGTGCAGAGCAGAACCGCCTCGGCAAAGAAACTGGACAGCAGATCGGGAAACTGAAGGGGCAGCTGAAGTCAGCGACCGAGCAAGAGCGCACCGCGCTCTCCGAACAGCTTGAGGCACTTGAAGCCAAGCCCATTCAACTGAAAAATGAAGTCGCTGTCCTTGAACGCATGCTGGGCGACGTCGAGCCAGAGTGGCACTCGCTTCTGCTCACCGTGCCGCAGCCGCCCGCCCATGATGTGCCGCGCGGCAAGGGAACCGAGGACAATGTCGAGATCCGTCGGTGGAATCCCCCAGGCTTTGACCCGACGCGTTCCTTTGTGCAGAACCGCGGCTTCGCTCCCAAGACCCACCTTCAGCTTGTGCACTCGCTTGGCCTGGTGGACTTTGACCGCGGCGTCAAAATGTCTGGGACACGCCACTACGTACTCACGGGGCTTGGCATGCGACTGCATCAGGCGGTCCTGCGTCATGCGCTTGACTTCATGGTGGATACGCGCGGCTTTGAACCAATGGGGATTCCAGTGATTGTGCGAGAGGATTGCATGGTCGGTACGGGCTTTTTCCCTGCAGGGCGTGAGCAGGCGTACCACATCGCTGAGTCGTCGCGCGGCAGCACGCACGATCTCTTCCTGACGGGAACGGGCGAAGTAGGTCTCATGGGACTCCACGCCGATGAGATCCTTGCTGTGGAGTCGCTCCCTCGGAAGTATGTCACCGTCTCCACCTGTTTTCGCCGCGAAGCCGGTGCTGCAGGCAAGGACACTGCGGGTCTTTACCGCATTCACCAATTCGACAAGGTGGAGCAGGTGGTGGTCTGCCGAGCCGATGATGCCGAAAGCCGCCGTTGGCATGCAACGATGATGGAGTCTGTGGAGATGCTCCTGCAGTCGCTTCAAATCCCCTACCGACTGCTGCAGTGCTGCAGTGGCGATCTCGGCGTGAAGAACGAGGACATGATCGACATCGAAAGTTGGATGCCAGGCCGTGGTGAGATCGATTCGAGTGGATCACCCTGCGGCGCCTATGGCGAAACGCACTCCGCAAGCAGGCTCGGTGACTTCCAGTGTCGGCGCCTGAACCTGCGGTACAGGGACGAGCACGGCAAAACGACTTTTGCTTACGCGCTCAACAACACGGTGGTGGCGAGCCCACGCATCCTGATCCCGCTCCTCGAAATGCATCAGCAGGCGGATGGCAGTGTGCTCATTCCAGCCTCGCTTCGGCCGCACATGGGTGGCCGCGATCGGATCACTCCGCGAGAAGCATGATTGGCTCGCAGCCCGGAAGCGAGCAGTCTCTGCTCAGGGACGACCGCCCGTGTTGACAATCGGGTACTGGGTCAGCGGCGATGGACTGTTCATCAGCCAAAAATCCGCCCAATCATCCTGCAAGAGCCGCAAATTCACATCGCCCACCACTGTGGAGTTCATGTAGGCCTCGTTGACCGACAAGGAAGTGCCCGCCAACTCGGGCGTCAAATTCTTGCCGATGGTGACGGCGTTCGCGCAGAAGGACTTGTTGCATGCCTCGTTGACATCGCGGATCTTTGCGTAGGTCGCATCGGAGTATCCATTGTTGAACGCAAACGTGTGCGTTGCGCGCTCATTGGCCAACTCCTTCTTCATGTCGCGCAGCGACTGGCGAGTTGGATTGTCGAGGTAAGCCATGCGCCAATCGTCTGGCTGCAACGACAACCAGTCTGGAGGCAACTGCGTACGAACCTGCGCCAGCGGAACGGAGTTCGGCTGATTTGGCGTCTGGCACGCGGTCAAGACGCAGAGCGAAACGAGAGCAAGCAGTGAGGGCACAGATCGGATCGAGAGAGTCATGGGATTCGCTTTGGATTTGGAGTTCAGAAACCGCACAGGGCGGGAATCGGTATCAGCTGGGATTGGCGAACGGCCACGGCTTCTCCATTTGTCCCGACGCCGCCTGTGGCGGGCGGTACTGCAGGATCGAATCCGCCTCAGGTGGCAGCGCCTTGTTGGTC
>VGYQ01000055.1 GCA_016872915.1 Planctomycetota bacterium
GTCACTTGCATCTGCCACCGGGGAATCTGATTGTGTTGGTGTCTGGCAATCCAAGAGGCGCCCCGCTCAGCACGCGAGAAGTGCGCCGAAGTATGCCACTCCTTGAGCGACTAATGAGAGCGGGGAAACCCTCGACGAGAGTCCGACGCGGAAGTTTCGTGGTGGGAGCCGGCTAGGCGAGGCTTCTCGGAGTGCGGTTCTCAGGTTCTGACAGGGCTGGGCGAATCTTTCGGAGCTCTTTCAGAACCACTTTCAGGCTGGTCCAGGAGGGTAGGAAAGGGGACGATCAGGGCGGAGCGGAGGAAGATGAGGGCCTCGGAGGGACGGAAAGGACCGAGGAGGGTAGGAAAGGGGCGCAGGAGTCCCTGAAGGGATGGATGGGAAGGAACAACGCGCGGCTGGGATGGACCGCGCACGAACATTGGGGATCTGGCCGAGGCCTAGCGCAAGCTAGGCCTTGTGCTTTTTTGGCGACGATCGACGAAATTAGTCGAATGATACGATAAAATATTGGAAATCAACCCATCTTACATCATTCGTATTGTCTACTATCAACACATTTGCCGAATTTAGACTGGTTTTCATCGAATTTAGTCGAAAATATTATCATATCATTTGAAAACACATCGAATTTCATCGTCAATCATCGATGTTGTTCTAGGTTATAGGTATGTGGGCATTGCATGACATTGAACATGTAGAATTTCAAACGGCAGGCAATCCGCAATGGGCCATCGCATTGCGCCGATAGATTGAAGGCTTCAATCGTGCAGAAGCCATCAAACAAAGTTCCTGTTACGCCACAACGCGCGATCCTGCTGTCGACGGCACTGCTGCTCGCTGCGGTGGTTTCTTCGTGTCGCGACGAGAGTCTGGTGGCGATTGATGCCGATGCCGAGCGCAGGCTTCGGGAGGCAAGCGATTCGATTCAGGAGCCGGCAACGGTTCCACTCCTGAATCAGACAGAGTCCAAGTACCAAGGAACCCCCTTCACAGCGGACAGTCCAGGACTCAACCAACCGCCGACCGTGAATCCGACGGCCGAAGAGTTGGACTACCAGGCGCGGCTGAAGCAGAAGCTTGATGCGGACCGCGTCATTCGCGAGGTCACTTCCGTTTCGCCTCCTCCGCCCGACGCGGAGCGATTCAACCTCTCCAAGAGTTTTCAGTATGCGATCCGCAAAAGCATTGAGTACCGCGTTGCAGAGGAAACCTATTTGCTGATTGCTCTTGATCTCTTGATTCAGCAGCACATCTGGAGTCCCCGCATCTTTGACACCATCAAGCCACAACTGCAGGGGGTGAACGTCAGTGGCTCGCAGTCTGGATCAGCCGTAAACGTCAACAACGCGCAGTCGACAGCACTGCAACTGGTGAATGAGTTTTCAGCGAGACAGAAACTGCCCTATGGCGGTGAGATCAGTGCGTCGATTTTGGCGCAGGCATCCAATGAGTTGCAACAGGCGGTCATTGCAGGTCAGGCCAACTCTATTGATTTCGCGCTCAATCTCAACATTCCACTTCTCCGTGGTGCAGGATTGGTTGCACAGGAGGATCTGATTCAGTCCAAGCGAAATCTCGTCTACGGTGCGCGAGCCTTTGAGGACTTTCGGCGGCGTTTCTACATCGCGATTTTCAGCGATTACCACGATCTCGTCGTGCAGCAGCAGGTGATCGCGAATACGCGTGCCCAGATCGAGAGACTCCGCCTGATCGTCGAGCGCGAGGACGCGCTTGTGGAGAGTGGTCGGCAAGTTGCATTCCAGGCTGACTTGGCGAAGCAACGCGCGCTCTTCGTCATCAACACCCTGGCCACGCTCGAGGAGGTGTACAAACTCGCCGTGGATCGCTTCAAGCTCAGGATCGGCTACGAGACAGATAAGGCGATTGTGATTGAACTGGAGATGCTTGATCTCGACGCACCAACGATCGATCCCGGACAAGCCATCGCTTCAGCGTTCGAATGGCGGTTAGATCTTCAGAACGCGCGAGATCGCGTCATCGATTCAAGGCGCAAGGTCGACAATGCGCGCAACGCGGTCCTCGCGGGCGCAGACTTCTTCGCAACAGCATCACTGCTGAACAATCCCAATGTCTTCAACGGCGTCCAGTTGAGCGACAGCTTCAACGACTGGGCCGTTGGGATGGCGATCGATCTTCCGATTGACCGCACTATCGAAGAAGTCAATGTGCGGAAGGCTCAGGTGCTGTTGGAGCAGGTGGATCGACAGTTCGTTTTTGCCCAAAATACGGCAGCTGTCGAGGTTCGGCAGGCAGCGCGGCGCATCGATCGGGCTCTGTACACCTTGTCACTGCAGGACAAGAACATCGACATCGCGAGGAATCGTCAGACAAGCATCGATACGGCGCCTGATCGTGCGAGTCCCCGAGATCGCACGGAGGCCGTGGAGGAACTGAACCGAGCGGAGAACGAGAGGGCTCGCGCGCTTCGGGAGGTTCAGATCGCCATTCTTGAGTATCTGAAGCAGACTGGGCAGCTGCGCGTTTCGGATGACGGCGAGATCATCGCCTCGCCGGGACTGCAGGTCCGATACCGCCGCGGCCCCGGACTTCTTGCGCAACCTTATGGGATTCCGCCCGCGTGAGGCTACGCTTCGATGCAAATGCAACCCGAAACACCAGTTGATCTTGATGCGCTGCCGAAGCAGCCAACTGCGGGTCGCCGTCTGTGGTCGAGGCCTTGGTTGGTGTGGACCGCGAGTGTGACCGTGATAGTTGCCGCGGCTGCATTCATGTTGGTGCCTTCTGCATCAAAGCGATCGGCCACGACAAGTTCTGCAGAGCGCTTTGATGGGCCGGCGCTCGTCGTTGTGGAGCGCGGCGACTTTGACATGGTGATCCCTGTTTCCGGTGAGTTGTCTGCCCTGCGACAGGTGGAAGTACGCAATCTGTTGGAGGGACGAGCCGTCATCACGGAGATTGTTTCGGAGGGGAAGCGTGTTGCCAAAGGTGATGTGCTTGTTCGCTTTGCGAGCGAAGAGACTGCAGACCGCAATAAGGATTTACAAGACAAGCTCAAGACGGCGCAGACGGAGGCGATCTCAGCGGAGCAGGCGCTGGCGATCAAGCGAAATGAGAAGGCCAGCGAGATGGACAAGGCTCGTTTGCAAGTGCAGCTTGCGGAGCTTGCGCTTGAAGGTTGGCGAAGCGGGGATCAGGTGTCGAAGCGACAACAACTGGCAACGGCGCTCGAAGCAGCGACGATCGATGCGCAGCGGCTGCAGAAGCGTTTTGGAGAGTCCGAGGCGCTTGTGGTGAAGGGCTTCATCAGCCGAGACGAGTTTGAACGCGACCGCATCGCGATGATTCAGGCCGACGCGAAGATGAAGCAGTCTGCACTGGACATCGATGTTTACGAGAAGTTCCAGCGTCCACAAGACGAAGCCAAGCGAAAGTCGGATCTCGATCAGGCCACGGCGGAACTCGGACGAACGGAGCAGCGAAAGGACTCCGAGATTGTGAAGGCGATCTCGGATCTGGAGAGTGCTCAATTCCGTGCCAAGACTGCGCAGGAGCGGCTCGATCAGGGACAGCGGCAACTCGGGAACACGACGATTGACTCACCCACCGAGGGGCTTGTGGTGTACGCGAGCAGCCTTGAATCGGGCGGTTGGGGGCGCGGCGGTGGCGAGAGTTCGCCACCGACAGCGGGCACGGAAGTGAAGCCGAATGAATTGATCATGATCATCCCCGATATCTCGCAGATGGTTGCCTCGCTGAAGGTCAGCGAGGCTCTCTCGGGTCGAATCAAGCCGGATCAAGAAGTGACGGTGTTCAGCGATGCGAATCCAAACGTCCCCATTGTGGGCACAGTACTCAACGTGAGCGTTCTCGCCGAGAGTGGCGGATGGCGTGATCCGAATCGCCGCGACTACAAGGTGCGTGTGCTGCTCGATGACTCGCACGGACTCGATCTGAAGCCGAGCATGCGATGCAAAGCATCGATTCTGCTTGGACGAGCGGAGGATGTGCTCAGTATTCCCGTGCAGGCGGTCTTCCGTGAAGGCGTTGCGAGTTACGTGTATGTGCCGGACGGCAAGGGATTCAGTCAGCGGCAAGTTCGTCTTGGGCGCTCAAGCGAACTGCAGGTCGAGGTGGTCGATGGTCTTGGTGAGGGAGATGAAGTCCTGCTGCGCGAACCATCTGCAGATGAGATCATCGTTCGCTTGCCGCCTGAAGTGGTGAATCCGAAGGAAGATCAGCCCGCACGGCAGCGCGGTGCACAGATGCCGAAACCAGTTGAAACGCCCGTCATGCCTGTCCCGCCTGCGACAACACCGCAGCCGAGCAGCGGATCTTGATCACACGTGCACTGATCGTCGGTTGCGCGGTCCTTCTCGGAAGTTGTGCGCAACAAACATCCCCGACGGCCGAGGGCAACAGCAACTCGCGAGTCCGAGTTCTTGTCTTTTCAAAGACGGCGGGTTTTCGTCATAGGTCCATTCCAGTCGGCATTGATTGCGTGCGCGAGGTTCTCGCCGGAACCGCCGAGGTTGAAGCGACTGAGGACTCGTCGCGCTTCACGGACAAGGAACTCGCGAGATTCACAGCGGTGGTGTTCCTGTCCACGACAGGCGATGTACTCGATTCGAGTCAACAAGATGCGTTTCGACGCTTCGTCGAGAATGGTGGAGGGTTCGCTGGCATTCATGCTGCGAGCGATACAGAGCATGATTGGCCATGGTTCACCGACATGATCGGTGCGCGTTTCATCGGGCATCCACCCGTGCAGCCGGCGACCATTGTCGTGGAGGACCGCACGCACGAATCGACACGAATGCTGCCAGCGCGTTGGCAGCGGACGGACGAGTGGTATCGCTTTCACAGAAATCCGCGGTCCATGGATGGGATCCATGTGCTTGCGAGCCTTGATGAGTCGACGTATCAGGGCGGTGGGATGGATGGGGATCATCCCTGCGCTTGGTGGCGATTGATGGGGCGCGGGCGGTGCTGGTACACCGCAGGCGGTCATACGGAAGAGTCGTTTCAAGAGCCACTCTTTCGCGATCACCTGCGCGGCGGCATCCTGTGGGCGTGCGGTGTGAGCATCCCTCAAACACCGTAGCATTCGCTGCATCAGTCATCTGTCAATCGCACTTGAGTCTCAGAGGAACCCTCCATGCAAGATGCGCAACCGATGAACACACCGCCGACGATCCCTGCCTCGTTGCCGCCATATTCGTTCACCAACGCCTGGGGACTTGGATGGCCGAGATGGAAAGCATCGTTTCTACCGCTGTTCCTTGGAACGCTCATCGTTGCTGCAGTGAATGTGCCACTGCAACTACCAAACTTGTTGAATATCCCCGTGACCATCGCCAACGCGAGAGCGTCCGAGTCGCCTGAGGCTGCGGAGAGCATGAAGGCAGCCACGGCAGCGGCCTCTGGGGTCATCGGCATCTTCAGTTGCTTTGCACTTGTCTGGGGGCTCTTTGTTGCACTGCCGATCTTTGGAGGCTTTGTTTGGATGGGTGTGCAGGCAGCGCGTGGAACGGTTCCAGCTGTGGGCAGCATTCTTCAGGGATATCGACGCTTTCCCACGGTACTTGGGGGGCTGTTCCTCTCCGTGCTCCTCCTCCTGATTCCATATCTGCTTGCCATCAGTGTGCCGCTCGTGTTCCTGTTGTCGCAGAGTGGCTGGGATGTAAGCCAGGTCGGGCAAAGTTTCAATGCGAGTGACACATGGACGGGCGGTGCCATCGCAGGGCTCGTCATTGCTGCGGTGTGGCTTGTCGTGTGTGTGGTGATCATCTACTGGATAGGTATCCGTTTGATCATGTGGCTGCCCATCGCGATGGACGGAGTTGGTCCACGGCGTGGCGCATGGGCGAGCATCAATCGGTCTTGGCAGATCACGCGGGGATCTGCGCTGTCACTGTTTGGGCTGATGCTCACCGCATCACTGATGGCTGCGTTCACGGTCGTTCTCTGCTGCGCACCGTACTTCCTTGTTGGAGTTCCGCTGTACGTCACGCTGTTTGGACTGGCGTACGCCATGCTGAGCCAGCAGGAGATGGCTCGCGATGCCTCAGCCAACGCTACGCAGTGATGCAAGGGTGCTTGCGAGCACCGCACTTGATCATCATCGACCCGCCCTTGTCTGGGCGGGGATACTGACAGCGCTCACGACCGTTGTGCCGCTGATGGTTGGGGCCATCGCGCTGTTGCAGCCTGGGGCCATCCCAACTGCGACCGCCACCATGCAAGCCGACGAAGCGCTGCAGGCGCTGGGCAGTGTGCTTGCATCTGCAGGGTTGCGCGCGCTTGTCAGCATCGGCTTCCTGCTGCTCTTGGCTTTGCCGCTGTCCTATGGAGCGGCGTACATCGGTGTGCGCGCCATTCGTGGCGAACTCCCTCGCACGGCGGATCTCCTTCTGCCGTTCCAGCGGCCGATCGCGTTCGGTGGATTTGCCCTTTTGCTCATCGCATCTGGGCTGGTGCCGCTCGTGATGTGGGTGATCGCCGCCGTCGCCGCCGGGGTGGTCGTGACACTTGCGCTGCTCGGATCCACACCAGATCCAGCCGACATGATGCTGCCGATGCTGTGGACCGTGTTGCTCGTGGGTGTTCCATTCATCTTCATCAGCATCTACTTTCAGTTCCGCCTCGTGTTTGGTGGGATCGCGGCGATCGACCCTTCATGCGGGCGTGTCGGTGGATGGGGATCGACGGTGCTTTCGTGGCGTCTCACTCGCGGACAGAATCTGCCGCTCAGTTGGGTTGCGTGGGACGCGCTTCTTGCACTTGGAGCAAGCGTGTTCCGCGACTTCGGACTTGGCATCGTGACCCGCGGTCTGCCTGAGTTTGTGGCGCTGTTCTGCGCGAGTTATGAACTGCTGCTGCGGCGATTGCAGGAGCAATCCACTTCGCGGCATGGTTCACAGTGAGCCGTTGCATCGCCGATACCGCCGAGAGCATTCAATGCCTGCGTCTCGATGCATGATGCGATGTCGTGGCTCTCCTCAACACTCATGGTGCGCGGCAGTCGGATATGCATGTCGATCCAGTGGTCACGTCCATCGTGACGACATCGAACCTTATGGAAGGAGCAGATCGTGGGGACCGCACCGCCGCTTGGCAAATGTGAAGTGAGCAGTTCGCGCAGTGCATGAATATCTCTTTCGTCCTGACGGTCGATGAGAAGATCAAGAGAACGCAGGGCGATACGCCCACCCATTGCGATCAGCACGATCCCAAGGCATATCGCCACCGCTGGATCGATCCACCACACATTGAGGAGTCGAACCGCAAGCAGACTGCCAATCACAGCTGCCGTGGTGATGGAGTCGGACAGCAGATGCATGCCGTCCGCGGTGAGCGCGGAGGAGTTGCTGAGCCGTCCGGCACGGAGAAGAAGCCATGCCAGCACGAGATTGATGATTCCGCCAGCGACCAGGAGTGTGATCCCGAGGGCCGTATTGGAGATCGGCTCTTGCCTTTCGAGTATGGACCGGATGGCGTGCATCAGCACGAACGCACCTGCAGCCACGAGCATGCCACCCTCGATGGCCGCGCTGATGAATTCCACCCGACCGTGACCATAGGGGTGATCCTCATCGGCCGGCACAGCAGACATTCGCACAGCCCAGAGCGTCATCATGCTTGCCGCCACGTTCACGATCGACTCGAGGGCGTCGGAGAGCACGGCATCCGACTTGGTCCACCACCACGCCGCGAGTTTGGTGCCCAGAATGACAACCGATGCTGCAGCAGCGAGTGTTGCGAGTGACTTGGGCGATGTCACATGCGCGATGGTACGAGCCGAGGGTCTCGCCTCTACGATGGCGACGTGAGCAACTCTGATTCCCCACGTCGTGACTTCCGAAGATCGGATCGTTCCTCGGATTCGCGAGATCGCAGCGGCGGCGCGAAGCGATTTGGTGCAGGTCGGGGCGGAGGTTCACGACGTGAGACATGGAAGCGATCCTCTGCACCGAACTCTCCGCGCCCAGCGTCGGTCCGTATCGCGGCCGCACGGGCCGATCTGGAACTCGCGCTGCGCGCACTCGAGACAGCGACAAACTCGCTACGCCGCGAATCTCTACGCGTGCCATCGGCGGTGACGCTTGAGCATGCGAAAGAGTTGGACCGAGAAGCGATGTTTGGGCCTTGGGCGCGACTCCGTACTGCACTTGCGGATGTTGAGAGGCTTTGTTCCGTCGTGGAGAAATTGAAGTTCCCACCAAAACCATTTGCTCCTCGCGCGTTCCGTCCTAAACTGGACAGGTGAGTTTTCTCGTCTTTCAATTGCTTTTCGCGTGGGCAGCGACTGCGCAAGATGCGCCGAAGCCGGCGGACTCCAAGACGGGTGCGCTCCGCGATTGGCCGGAACTGCGGCAGCTGCTGCCGGGAACGGTGCGTGTCGACAGGGCTCAGGTGTTCAGCCGCAGTCTTGATCGCAAATCGTGTGTGATCTGGGGGAGCGATGACCGAGGTCCCGTGAACATTGTTGTTGCGCAGCGCGATGGACAGATTGCGGCGACACTGGTGGATGGCGTTGGATCCCGCTTTTGGTCCCGCGGTGCCACCGGCGCAGCGCTTGAGTTTGATCCGCTCCCGGAGGAGGCGCTTCGAGAATGTGGTGGCGCAGTCGTTGCCCCCGATCCCCTTCTTTTGGCGAGCCACACCGCACAAGTGGAGGGCGGGATTGCGGGCGCGTGCAACGACGCCGAGACGGTCGATGTGCTCGTCTTGACCACACCCGGCGCTGAGTCGCAGGCGGGTGGGGCAGCGCAACTCGGTGCGCTGGTGGATCTCGCAGAGACGAGTGCGAATGCTGCGTACATCAACAGCCAGACATCGATGCGGATCCGCGTGATGTTCGATCTTCGCGTGGCGTATACAGAACAACTCTTCGGGACGGATCTGTCCACGCTCGCGAATCCGACAGATGGAACGCTTGACTTCATCCACCAGGTGCGTGATGCAGCGGGTGCCGACCTCGTGGCGATGATTCGCACCTCAGGCGAGTACTGCGGCATCGCCTATCTGCTCCCGGCCAATGAGCCATCATCATCTGGCATCGGCTTTAGCGTGACAGCATGGGGTTGTCTCGCATCGCAGACGTTCGCGCATGAGTTGGGTCACAACATGGGCTGCTGCCACGCACCCAATGATGGTGGTGGCTGCACATCGGGGGGGATTTTTCCGCAGTCCGTTGGTCATCGCTTTACGGCCACCAATGGAACGCTGTACCGCACGGTGATGGCCTATGCGCCCGGCAACCGGATTGATCACTTCTCGAATCCACTTGTGAATTATGCGGGGACACCGACGGGGATTGCGGCGACAGCAGGTGATCCCGGCCGCGACAACGCGGGATCGCTCAGTACGACACGGGAGGCGATGCGTGGATTCCGATGTGCTGCACCGAATGGTTTGTTCGGAGACTGCGATCAGGATGGGAGGATCGATGTGCTGCAATTGGCGAGCGGTGCGGCTAGCGACTGCGATGGCAATGGCGTGCTCGATCGGTGTGATCTCGCAAGCACGACCCTGTGTGCAGCTCCATCACGGTTTGTGTGCAGCGGCGGCGTAGTCACTGGTGTTCCGCCGCAGCCCGCTGTCTTGGACAACTTCTTTGGGTTCGCGGTCGCGACCGACGGGAAGACATTGGCTGTGGGCAGTTATGGCGATGATGTGGGCGGTGCCTTCGCGGGAAGTACGGCGGTGTATTCGATCAATGGGGTGAACACACAACTCGTTGCGACACTCCGCCATGTTGGTCCAGCCGCATTCGATCTCTTTGGTCGTGCTCTGGCTGTCGACGGCGACACGATGGCGATTTCGGCTGAGTCGCGTGATGTTGCGGGGTTGCAGGCAGTCGGAGATGTCACGGTCTTCCAAAAGTCGGCGACTGGAGCGCCCTGGCAAGTGCAGGCCACACTCTCTCCGCCTACCCCTACGGAAGGTGCACGATTCGGAGCAGCTGTCGCCCTTCAAGGCGATGTTCTGGTTGTTGGCTCACCGCAGGTGCAGGTCAGCAGCGGACCACCGCAGCGTGGGCGCACGTACATCTATCAGCGAACCGGGATCAGCTGGATATTGGTCAAGACTCTCGACCCGCTCGATCAGACCAATCAGGGCAGTTTTGGATCTTCAGTCGACATCGCGGGAGACATCATTGTGGTGGGCGCTCCTTACGTGACTGACTCGAACGGGATCGACGTAGGTGCGGCATATGTATCTCGCCGTGTCGCAGGCGTGTGGCAATCCGCCGAGCGGCTGGTCCAATTGCCGGCAACGTGTTTGCGCGCTGGCACGGCAGTCGCGACCAATGGTGACAGAGTGTTTGTCGGTGCGCCTGGCACAGGAGCACAGTCAGGCTCTACGCAGTCGGGCGTCCACGTGATGAGGCGAACGGGTAGCGCATGGGAGGCGGAGCAATTCATCGCGGCATCATCATCGGTCAACGGACCGAAGTTCGGTTCACGCCTCGCAGTGGATGGAGATCGTCTGCTCGTTGGTTCGTGGGGTACGACAGATAGCAACGGACAACATGAGTCCTTCGCACTGATGGGTGGGTCGTGGGAATCGAGCGGAGCCCTGCGCGATGGTTTTGCGGTCGATCTGCGCGGAGAAGTGGCTGCGGTCGGGGCGTACCGTGAAGTCATCAATGGTGTGGCGTGCGGCGATGCTCGGCTCATATTCCGA
>VGYQ01000056.1 GCA_016872915.1 Planctomycetota bacterium
GCGGCACTCAATGGCACGACACCCGCGGCCGCGAATGGGATGAGCATCGCCACCACAGTCATCGAGATCACCACATTCTGCCGAACGATGGAGCGAGCACGCCGGCTGAGTCCGACCGCGAATGGCAACTTCGACAAGTCATCCGCCATCAGGGCGATGTCCGCCGCTTCGAGCGCGACATCCGTGCCACTTGCTCCCATCGCAACGCCGACGGTCGCCGTCGCAAGTGCAGGTGCATCGTTGACCCCATCGCCCACCATCGCCACCGACTGCCATGTATCGAGCAGCCGCCGTACTTCAGTGATTTTGTCCTCCGGCAGCAGTTCCGCGTGGATCTCATCCACGCCAAGTGGCTCGGCAACGCGCGCAGCGACCGTCTGATTGTCCCCCGTCAGCAGCACGAGTCGTGCAATGCCAAGCGACTTCAGTCGCGCCAGAATCGTTTGCACATCAGGACGCACCTGATCGGACATCCCGATGAGTCCAAGCACTGATCCACCTTGGACAACAACCGATACCGTCTGCGCCGATGACTCAAGCGCGGTGATCTGTCGGCGTACCTCAGGCGAAACATCCGGGAAGCCATCTCGGCCGAGCGCACGGGGACCGACGACTGCGAGACGCGTTCCTGCAACGGATCCGTCGATACCGCGCCCCGGGAGCGCACGCACGCTCTCGACCTCGGACAGGGTCGATATCCCGTCGCGCACGGCGCGGCGCGCGATCGCCAGTGCGAGCGGATGACTGGAGTGCCGATTGAGCGCTGCCGCTGCGGCGATGACATCTCGCTCGATTGATCCACCTACCGCGATCACTTGCTGCACCTCAGGCCGCCCCTGTGTGATCGTTCCGGTCTTGTCGAACGCGATCGCACGAATTGTCCCAAGCGACTCCAAATGGACACCACCCTTGATGAGTACACCGCTGCGAGCCGCCTGTGCGATACCCGCGAGCATGGCGCTGGGAGTCGATATCGCCAGTGCACAGGGCGATGCACCCACAAGGACCGCCATCGCACGCAAGAACGCCTCGGCGAAGTTCAGTTTGAATGCGAAGATCAGCACGGCGATCAGCACGGGAACGCCGCCGAGCACGATGGGCGTGTACACCGCGGTGAAGCGCTCGGTCATTCGCTGCACCCGTCCCTTCGCGGACTGACTCTCCTCGACCAGGCGAATCATGCGTGCCATCGTGGTCTCCGACGCGAGCTTTGTGGTTCGCACCGTGATCACGCCATCGCCGTTGAGCGTTCCAGCAAACACCAAAGCACCTGGCGACTTGGAGACGGGAACGCTCTCGCCGGTGATCGGGCTCTGATCAACGGCGGTCTCGCCTTCGAGCACCTCTCCGTCCACTGCCACTCGCTCCGCCGGCTTGACACGCACGACATCTCCGACCCGCAGCGATTCCACAGGCATATCCGACTCCAGGCCGCCGCGAACGACACGCGCGGTGGTCGGCGTCAGTGTGCCAAGTGCTCGGATGGCATGTCGCGCGCGTTCGCTCGCGAGGTTCTCAAGTCCGTGGCTGAGCGAAAAGAGAAAGAGCAGTACCGCTCCTTCGGTCCACTGATTGATGATGCCCGCGCCGATGGCAGCAACAAGCATGAGGAGATCCACATCGAGTTGCAGTCGTCGCAGTTGCTGGAGCGATCGGATCGCCACGTGCCACCCACCCGCCGCACATGAAAGCCACAGGAGCACGCGCGCGGCGGTCTCGTCCACACCAAGCCGCGGCGCAAGAACGCCCGCGAGCAGCAGCGCTCCACACACAAGCGCAGAAAGCAGATCTGCGTCGAACCAGCCACCGCGGCCTCTCCCTTTGGTACAGCCGTGTCCGTGCGTGCAAGTCATTCGAGTGTGCGCAGATGTGCGCGTCAGATCGGTGTCTTGACTCCGCAGGCTCGCACGGCGCACCAGCCGAACACTCCCTCAAGCACCATGAAGAGCCCACCCGCGGCGAGCCCAGCGCCGGCAAACCACGGCCAGTCGCCGCTCAGCACGCTCTGCCAGCGCAGCACCAGCAGCAGAACCCCTGTGCTCTCCGTCAACGCGCCTGCGATCAGGCGGATTGTCCGACCCTTCGAGTCAATGTTGCAGGTGAACGGCACGCGAGAGTCCTTCGTTTCAGCACGGTGAACGCATCACTTGATGGGATTCAATTCGAACTGCTGCGCCACGATGAAGTCCATCACGGCATAGTCCTCTTGCGTCCAGCCCTTCGCGGATGTGAGAGCATCCATCTGATCGCCCACCTTGCCGATTTCATCCTGCGCAGCCTTCAAGTCGGCAAATTGTCGCTCCGTTGGTTCGGTGCCTCGCATCGCCATTCGCAGTTCGGAAGACTTCACGTACAGAGCCTGCCGACGCGCGGCGAGGCGCGTGAAGTCCTTGAACTTGCCGTCCATGGCGAGGTTCGCCCACTTGTGCATCTCCGGTGGCAACTGATCCAGCGGCTTGCACGGGCGTGCCTCAGGCTCGGGTGCGCGCTTGGCCGCCGGTGCTTTGCCGCCGCTCGCGCTTTCGGCTTTGCCACCCGCATCAGCCGGTGGCTTTGCCGGTTGTTCTGTTGGCGGAGTTGCAGGAGGTGCTCCTGGTGCTGCTGCGGGCTCTTTCCCCTTTGCCTTTGCCTTCGGCTTTGCAGCACTGGCCGGTTTGTCCTTGTCGGCTGGCTTTGTCGCAGGCGGCTGCGGCTTATCCGCGTCTTGTGCGACGGCAGTGGAGGCGTGCAAAAGGGCAGTCATAACGGCAAGAAGCAGGGTGGGTCGAAGGGGCATGGCAATCAGGATACCGCTCGCCAATCGCTGACTGTCCTGCCGTTGGTGCCTTTTCATGGTTTGCATGGCATCAGTCCTGCATACCTGACCGTAGAGATTCATGGATTGGGTGGAGTAGGCTGTGCCATGCCTTTGTTTCCCCCCCGAAGATCGATGCAGTCAACGATCACTCCTCCATGACTTGCCAACCGCGCTCATCATTGTCCCGCACACTTCGCAGCGCCTTTACGCTGACAGAACTTTTGGTGGTGATTTCCATCATCGGCTTGCTGCTCGCCCTTGTGATCGTGGGCTTCGGCAAGGCGAAGACGCTTGCGCGCGTGACGAGTTGCCTTTCGCAGCAGCGGCAGATAGCGCTGGCGCAGTCAGGTTATGCCACCGACAACAACGGCGCCTACGCCAGCAACCGAACATCCGTGGATGTCAACTTCAGCTACACGCTCACCGTCGGATCGCAGTCCTGGCCGATCCTCATCAACAATGGCAGCACCACTCCCGACTCGTATCACTCGTGGACTGCGTCGCATGGACCGAGCGTCAGTGCAGGAGCTGAACTGCAGTATGGGCTGAACAGCGAGAACCCCGCTGCCAAGGCACTCTCCGGCGGACGCCTGTATCCCTACATCGGCAGCAACAGCCTGTACAAGTCCCCACTGGATCCGACCAAGCGAATCCGCAGTTACTCATTCACGGGCTTCGTGGGTGGCACGGTGCCGGAAGACAGCCAGGAGTGGGCGAACAAGTGGTTGGGATGGTTCGTGGGGCAGGGGATCACGCCACGAGAGTGGCGAACGACTCATGTTGTCCATCACAAGTTTCCGTCGCAGACCATCATGACGCTGATCGAGGATGACTCCGATGGCTTTGCGTTCAACAACCAAGGCTGGGTGATTGATCCGCGTCCACCGCTCGGTTCGCCAGCACCGCAGGGAACGCCGAATCCCGGCACATGGTCGAATTCTGGTGGGTGGGAGGGCTGGATCGACTGGCCTGCCTTCTGGGATCCCAAGAACATCACCTACTCGCATGCGGATGGATCGACCGAGTCCTACTCGCTGCAAAAGCAATCACTTGTCGCCACGATTCAGGGTCCGCCTGGTGCTGGCGTCGGCCACCGATATGCGCAGCCGGCTGATCAAATGGGCGAACCGTGGAGGCGCGACTGGATGCACTTCCGCGATCGACTGTGTCCAGGAATCATCCCGCCGATGACCGCGCGGTACCCCGGCAACACAGCGCCATAGAGGGGTGCGCTCGCATCGCGCTCCAGCCCCGCAGCGCAGTGCCCAAGAAGCCCGTACTCATTGGGGGCGAGGCATCAGAACTCGCATGACTTCGGCGTGCGCGGGAATGGGATCACATCGCGGATGTTGGCCATCCCTGTTGCATAGACGATGGCGCGTTCAAAGCCAAGCCCGAACCCCGCGTGCGGCACGGTGCCGTAACGCCGAAGATCGCGGTACCAGCTGTAGGTGTGCTTGTCGAGCCGCATCTCGTCGAGTCGCCGATCGAGCATGTCGAGTCTCTCTTCGCGCTGACTGCCACCGACGATCTCGCCGATGCCGGGCGCAAGGATGTCCATGGCGGCGACCGTGCGTCCGTCCTCGTTCATGCGCATGTAGAACGCTTTGATGTCTTTCGGGTAGTTCATCAGGATCACGGGTCGGCCGACGAGTTCTTCTGTGAGATACCGCTCATGCTCGCTCTGCAGATCGGTGCCCCACGACACAGGAAAGTCGAAACGTTTGCCTTTGGATGATGCCGTTTCGAGGTGGCGGATGCCATCGGTGTAGTCCATGCGCTCGAACGGTGACGAGATGAGATGTTCGAGCCGCGTGATGCATTGCTTGTCGATCCTGTCGGCGAAGAATCGCATGTCATCCGCGCGCTCCTCGAGCAGCGCCCGAAACATGAACTTCAGCAGATCTTCGGCAAGCTGCGCATCCTGCGCGAGGTCGGCGAACGCGATCTCGGGTTCGATCATCCAGAACTCCGCGAGATGGCGGCTTGTGTTGGAGTTTTCAGCACGGAATGTCGGGCCGAATGTGTAGACCTTGCTGAGCGCCATGCACCATGTCTCGACATTCAGCTGCCCCGAGACGGTGAGATGCGTTTCGCGCCCAAAGAAGTCCTGCGAAAAGTCGATGGTGCCCTGCGGCGTACGCGGCATGTTCGCCAGATCGAGCGTGGAGACTCGAAACATTTGCCCCGCGCCTTCACAGTCACTGCCAGTAATGATGGGCGTATGGATCCAAAAGAAACCACGCTCATGGAAGAAGCGGTGAACCGCCATCGCGAGGCAGTGGCGCACGCGGCCGATCGCTCCGAAAGTGTTTGTACGCGGACGGAGGTGTGCGACTTCACGGAGGTACTCGAACGAGTGCGGCTTCGGCTGAATCGGATACGAGTCAGGATCTTCCACCCATCCCACCACGCGCACCGCATCCGCCTGCACTTCTACCGACTGTCCCTTGCCTTGGCTTGCGACCGCCTGCCCCTCGATCTCGACGGCGCAGCCAGCGGTCAGTCGCAGAACCTCGCTGGTGTAGTTCGGCAGCGCGGCGGGCGCCACGGCCTGCACCGTGTCGAAGCACGAGCCGTCGGAGAGGAGTACAAAGGAGATGCCAGCCTTCGAATCGCGGCGGGTTCGGACCCAGCCCTTGAGGCGGACGCGCTGACCGACGATCGCCTCCTTGCGTGAGAGAACTTCCGCGACAGAAAGATCGAGCATGGGCTGAAGGTAGCGCGGTGTGAGCGGGGCGCTCGGTTTCTGCGGCGGACGATTGGGCGTATCTGTCTTCCGCCACTTTGGCAGCGGATTTCCGGTGCAATTTTGCCCTGATTTCTGCCATAGACACATGGGAAGGCCAGTCCGACCCGGGGGCCGCTACCGGCGGCACGAGATTTGCTACGGGGACGGTTCCATGATGCCTGGCATCCACAGATCAGCTGATCGCCTTGAAGCGGCTTCAGGAAGCCCTTCCGATGGGCAGAGTCGCCTGAATCTGCTTCTGGCGTACGGCGGATGGCGCGACGACACATTTGCCGATCAGTTGCCAGCGCTGCTCGCGCCGCAGGGTATCCGGTGTTTCCGCAGTCGAAGCGCCCGCGAGGCGCAGGATGTCATCCTCCATCAGCGCGTTCACATCGCAGTCGTGGATCTCTCCACTCCCGCAGATGAGTCGAGTGCCGCCGCTGCGGACGATTCCTTCGGCGCGCGCATTCTCCATTTGTTGCGTCCACTCCGCCCTGCACCACCCGTGGTGGTTGTGCATGCTCCCCAAGTCAGCAACCGTGACAGCAGTCGCATGCTCGCAGCGGCGCTCCGTGAGGGTGCGTTCTCGGTATTGCAGCGACCCGTCCCCATGGAATCCATGCTCGCAACGCTTCGGCGCGTTATCGAGCGTCATTACCGCGGCGCGTGGCCGCAGGGGGGCTTCTGATCGCGCCGAGACAAGCGTCGTTCGTTCACCGGATTTCCAAGACTTGATTCGCGGACCATTGGTTCGCATTCCCCCAACCAGAAAGGTTTCACACATGAAGGTTCGTCCACTCGGAGACAAAGTCCTCGTCAAGCGTGATGAGGCGCAGAAGAAGACGGAATCAGGCATTTTCCTGCCGGAAGGCGCCAAGGAGAAGCCAAAGCAGGGCAAGATCGTTGCGCTTGGCAACGGCATCCTGAAGAAGGACTCGGGCGAGTACCTGCCCTTCACCGTGAAGAAGGGTGACACCGTGCTGTTCAGCAGCTATTCGGGCACTGAGGTCAAGATTGACGGCGAAACGTTCATCATCATGACGGAAGAGGACATCCTCGGCATCATCGACTGAGCGCAGCAGTCCTTCGTCAGACCAGACGGATCGACGGCATTCAACAACAACTCACACAAACTCAAAGAGGTAAACACAAATGACAGCAAAGCAAATCAGCTACGACAATGATGCGCGCGAACGCATTCTCCGCGGCGTGCAGAAGCTCGCCAAGGCAGTGAAGGTCACACTCGGTCCGTCGGGCCGCGTGGTGATCCTCGAAAAGTCCTTCGGTGCACCGACCGTCACGAAGGACGGCGTCACGGTGGCCAAGGAGGTTGAACTCGAGGACGCATACGAGAACATGGGTGCGCAGATGGTGAAGGAAGTTGCCAGCAAGTCCAGCAAGGACGCGGGCGACGGAACCACCACCGCAACGATCTACGCGGAGGCGATCTTCACCGAGGGGCTGAAGAACATCACCGCGGGCGCGAATGCGAACAGTGTGCGCCGCGGCATCGATGCCGCCGTGCGCACGGTGGTGGACGAACTGCAGAAGCAGTCCAAGACGGTGAAGAACTCCCGCGAAATCGCGCAGGTCGGCACCTGCTCTGCCAACCACGACTCGCAGATCGGCGACATCATCGCGCAGGCGATGGACAAGGTGGGCAAGGACGGCGTGATCACGGTCGAAGAGGGCAAGAGCCTTGAGACCGAGGTGGAGTTGCTCGAGGGCATGCAGTTCGACAAGGGCTATCTCAGTCCGCACTTCGTGACCAACCCCGCTGCGATGGAGTGCATTCTTGAGGATGCGCTCGTCCTGATCCACGAGAAGAAGATCTCGTCGGCGAAGGATCTCTTGCCGGTGCTCGGCAAGGTCGCGGAGTCCGGTCGCGCGCTGCTCATCGTTGCCGAAGACATCGACGGCGAGGCGCTTGCGATGCTGGTGGTGAACAAGCTGCGCGGTGTGCTGAAGGTCTGCGCCGTGAAGGCGCCTGGCTTCGGTGATCGCCGCAAGTCCATGCTGGAGGACATCGCCGTGCTCACGGGCGGTCAGCCGATCATGGAAGAGCTTGGCATCCAGCTCGAGAACGTGACAATGGCTGAACTCGGTCGCGCGAAGAAGATCACCATCGACAAGGACAACTGCACGATCGTCGAGGGTGGCGGCAAGACCAAGGACATTCAGGGTCGCATCGAGCAGATCAAGAGCCAAGTCGATGCCGCAACGAGCGACTACGACCGCGAGAAGCTCCAGGAGCGTCTGGCGAAGCTCGCGGGTGGCGTGGCGCAGATCAACGTCGGTGCCGCAACCGAGGTTGAGATGAAGGAGAAGAAGGCGCGCGTCGAAGACGCGCTGCACGCGTGTCGCGCAGCTGTCGAGGAGGGCATTCTTCCTGGCGGCGGCGTTGCGGTGCTGCGGACTCGAAAGGCGCTCGAGAAGGTCAAGAAGACCCTGACGGGCGATGAGACCGTGGGTGTGGACATCGTGCTCCGCGCCCTGCCCGCACCGATCAAGCAGATCGCGACCAACTGTGGTCTCGACGGATCGATCGTGGCGCAGAAGGTCGAAGAGTCCGATGATGCCAACTTTGGCTTCAACGCTTCGACCGGCGTGTATCAGGATCTGGTGAAGGCCGGCGTGATCGTGCCGACCAAGGTGGAGCGAGTGGCTCTGCAGAATGCCGCGAGCATCGCGGGATTGCTGCTGACCACGGACTGTGCCATCACCGACATCAAGGAAAAGAAGGCGAAGGCTCCTGCCGGCGGCGACGAGGACATGGATTACTGATCGTTGCCCTTCGGAAGGGAGCTGCTCGTCGGCTCAACTGTCACCCGCACACGAAGGCGTCTCTTCTTGCTCGCGGGCGAATCAGGCCCTGTCCCACCCTGTGGGACGGGGCCTTTTCTGTTGTGGCCGCGACTGCCGCGTATGGATCACTTCGCCTGCACAGTGGACGCGTCGGCATCAAGGTGCATACGCGCACGCAGCCACGGTGAAAGGATGAGCAGGATGAGTGCCGCAACGCATGCAGACAGCGCCACGAGTCCAAAGACATCGCCGTAGACATGCAGTGTCTCGGTCGGCGGGGGGATGGAGCCGCCCTCACCCGATTCGACACCAGTGAGCTTGGCGATCGATGCCGCGAGCATGTGGCTGAAGGAAGTCGCAAGAAACCACGCGCCCATGATGGTGGAGACCATTCGCATGGGAGAGATCTTCGTGACCAATGAAAGCCCCACGGGTGAGAGGCACAGTTCGCCGGTCGTCTGCAGCAGCAGCCCCAGCAGCAGCCACTCCATCTGCACCATGCCGTTGGCATCAGCAAAGCGCGCTCCCATCCAGAAGCAGGCGAACCCGAGCCCAAGTTGGAAGATGCCAAGCGCAAACTTCACCGCGGGCGATGGATCGCGGCGACCCATCGTGAGCCAAAGCCAACTGAAGACAGGACCCAGAAGCAGAATGAAGGTCGGATTCACCGCCTGAAACACACTGGCTTTGATCTCGTCTCCGCCGACCACGAGTCCCTGCTGCACATCACCGCTCTCGGCGATGAATGTGACTCGCCCTGCTGCAGCGCGCTCCGCATCGGCCAGTTGCGGGAGGCTGTCCTTCGCCGACTGACGCGCCGCCGGCAGCGTGGGCGACTGCAGGAACTCCCGCCACGACATCGCCACGGTGTACTTGTTCCCGGCAACCACGGGCTGGCTGTCCACCTGAACGCCGGCATCGACATCCTGCTGCGTGGCGACGAAGTCCAGGATCGTCCAGCCCATGCGTTCTGGCGCTTGCTTCTCGGTGCGCTGCGCAATCTCGATGTCGCGGAGTGTCCAAGTGCGACCAGCGACTTCGACACCCAAGAACTCCTGCGTGACGGCGACATTGGAGTAGGTGCTTCCTTCGACCACGCTCGTACCAGAAGTGACTCGGTCGATATTGCGATCGGTAAAGTTGTTGACACTCGATCCGCCTTGTTCGAAGAATGCCCAGAAGAGCATCGAGAAAAAGCACAGCACAACGATCACCAGCAGTCGATCGCGTTCGATTCGTGGTGACTTGATCGCAACAGCGATGATCGATCCGAATGCGACGATGCCCACGATGTTGAGCAGCCATGTCGCGGGACGAATGATGAACGGCTCGGCATCGGAGCCGGCGTTCAAGGTGGAGCCTGCGATCGCAAACCCATCGACTTGCGATGCGACCAGCCACGCCAGAAGCGGTACGGCGATAAGCGTTCCCATGATGATGCGACCAAAGTGCCTTGGCGTGCTTGGCGTGCCATCCGCCGTGCGGGGGCAGCCAATATCAGCAGGGAGACCGCCAGTACCGAGCCGCGTGAAACTGACGGCGCCTGCACCGAGAAGCGCCAGGGCGATGGGAAGATTCAGAAGCGTCTGCACCCTATCGCCCTGCGCTCCCCAGAACATCGTGACCACGATCGCGACCGAAGTGAGCAGGATCAGCGCACGCGCTAAACCGCGCGGTGCAAGGAATGTGCCAAGTCCGACCAGCATGCCGATCGTGGCGAGTCCAAACCCGTAGTGCCAGCCGTAAGTCTCGCCGATGTATCCGCAGACGAGCGGCGCGAGCGCAGCGCCAAGATTGATGCCCATGTAGAAAATGGTGAAGCCAGCATCGCGGGCGGGGCTGCGTGCGCCGTAGAGGCGACCAACCATGGTGGAGATGTTTGGCTTGAAAAATCCATTGCCGCAGATCAGAAGTGCGAGCGCACCAAACAGCGCCCACTCTGCTTCGTAGGACATCAGGAGATGCCCTGCGGCCATCAGTAGTCCGCCCCAAATCACGGCGATTCGGGCACCAATGAACCGATCAGCAAAGATGCCGCCGAGATATGGCGTTGCATAGACCAATGCGCCGTAAGCACCATAGATGGCGTACGCAGCATCGTCGCGTGCCTGCATGAATCCCTTGATGAGATAAAACGTGAGGAGTGCACGCATCCCATAGAAGGAGAAGCGCTCCCACATCTCGACGAAGAACAGAAGGAAGAGCCCTGGCGGTTGCCGCTCCCG
>VGYQ01000057.1 GCA_016872915.1 Planctomycetota bacterium
TGGTGTAGAGCGTGCTTCCCACGATGTTCTCCAAAATCGCACCTGGAACGATGCGCGTGTTTTGCACCACAGCACCGATCTGTCGACGAACCGAGACGAGGTCGAGACGGTCAAGATCCTTGCCATCGAGCAGCACCTTCCCGCTTGTGGGCTGCCGCAGACCAAGCACCAGTTGCAGCAGCGTGGACTTGCCACTTCCACTCGCACCGACGATGGCCACGTTTTCACCCGCTTCGATGCGAATATCCACACCGGACAAAATTTCATTCGCACTACCGGGGTATGCAAAGCGCACATCAGCAATCGTGACCTGCCCAGAGATGACGCCAGGAACTTCACGTTCACCTGACGATTCCACCTTGGCATCGAGAATCGGTTGGATGCGGCGAAAGGTGGACCGAAGCAGTGCAAAATCACCAAGACGCGTCCCCACATCGAGCACAGCGAAGAGGGCAGACGTGAAAGCAGCCATGAACATCGCGAACTGCGCAATGCGAACGGGGATGTCGATTGGCGAACTCTCCAAGCTGCCTGACGATGGAAAGCGCTGCGAAAAGATGACCCAGAACACCGTCGTACAGAGCACGGGGAAACCTGCACAGAACACCTCATAGATGCGGTCGAGACGATGGATGCGCATAGAAAACGACCGAACCACTCGAAATTGTTGAAGCCATCGGAGTACGGCGTACTGGTCCGATGCCGCGGCCCGGAGTGCATCGATGCCCCCGATGTACTGCAGCATCACACTGGAAAGTGCGCCATGCGACTCCAGCGACTCCATCGAGAGCCGTGCGCGCCGCAGGCTGATCAGCACGCTCACCAAGACAGCCACCAGCATGAAGGCGAGGCCAATCAGCGCTGCATTCATGTCTACAAATGCCATGATCGACAGGTACACCAGAGAAAACGCACCCGCCATGGTTGCGGCAACGGCCGAACCGGACAGCACTTGTTGCATGTTGCCCACCGAGAGAATGCGGTCGGCAAGATCGCCGCTGGAGAAAGTGCGGAACGTCTCGACTGGCATACGCAAGCAACGATCGAGAATCCCACCAAGCGCGCGCCCATCCATGCGCGTCTCGGCACGAAGGAGGAGATTCGACACCACAAATGAGCAGGAAGCAGATGTGATCGTCGTTGCAAGCAGGACGACCCCAAACACGATGAGCCCCCAGCGATTTTCACCGGGGATCACGCGGGAGATCAGCAGTCCAGTGCAGATGGGAATCGCCAAACTCATTATGACCCCGAGTCCAGCCATGATGAATGCCAACAGGAAATCCTGCTCGGATCCCCTCGTGATGAAACGGAGGAACTTCCAAACACTGATCCGCTCGGCACCCAGCGTGGGATGGAACTGCGATACGGTTTTGTTGAGGGTTGACGCGAATGCTTCATCCACGGGAATCGGCCCCGTGATCGCCCCCGCAGAGTGCACAAACGCCATCAGCCCCTTTGGCGTGGGGATCACGGCCACCGGCGCCTGATCTTCCGAGCGGAACGCGAGCACGCTGCCGATGTCCTGCGTCCACCAACCATGATCAAGGAAGACCGTGCGGATGCCAAGCCCTGCCACATGTGCAAAGGTCTGCTCAGGCCTCCGTGTCACATCCCGCGGAATGCGAGTCGGCACCTGATCGGGTTCGTAACCCATCATGACGGCCAACTGAATGCAGGCACGCACCACAGGCGGGAGCCGAGCATCGGGTTGGTACATCCAACGCGGCCCCGTGCGAGTCGTCACAAGCGATTGGATGCGCTGCTCAAACGCAAGTGATCCACTTGCTGTCTCGACCAACCGCCGCATGTGCCGCGCGTAAGCCGCCTCGCATGTGGACTTCCCACGACGCTCAAGTTCATCCGTGACGCGCTTCGCAGCCTCGGCAAGCGATAGTTTGGGACTGAGTGTTCCACCACACCCGGCAAGTGTCTTGGCGAAACCCTGTCGGAGCGGCTCCGCCATCATCGGATTGGACGCAGCAGCGGCCAGTGCACTGGCAGGTATTCGCAGGAACTCCGCAGTCGACTCAGGGATGACATCCAACTGGAACAAGGGTCCCGGTACCGCAGAGCCAGGGAGCAATTCCCCAATACGGTGGCGGCGTTGATGGCCCTTCCGATAGGCAAAGACATACGCAGACCCTCGAAGCAGAACCATGATCGAATCGTCCTGCAGCGGAACACCTCCCCGGCGGTCCGCGCTTTGTCGCACCACACCGAGTGGAGCGAACACCGTGGAGAGATCATTCGATAGGACGCTCACGCGTGGAGTTCCCCAGTGATCAACTCGTGATATCGCCCTTGCTTCGCGATGAGTTCTTCATGCGTGCCTCGCTCGACCACTTCGCCCTGATCCATCACGACAATCTCATCCGCATCGCGGATGGTGCTCAGTCGATGCGCCACGACGAGGCATGTCGTGCCTCGCCGACGCAGTGCCGCATCGATCGCAAGTTCGGTGGCTGGATCCAGTGCACTGGTTGCCTCGTCCAAGATGACCACAGCGGGTCGCCGACACAGCGCTCGAGCGATATCCAGCCGCTGTGCCTCTCCGCCTGAGAAGTTCGACGCCCCCTCCGCGACCGGATGATCGAGACCACCACGTGAACTGACGACCGCCGTGAGTTGCGCATCATCCAGCGCTTCCAGCAGCCACACATCCGGGATATCGGGACTCCACAGCGAGAGGTTTTCTCGGACGGAACCCTCGAAGAAGGATGGACGCTGAAAGACGGTCGAGAGGCTCGCGGCGCGGATGTGACGTGGCACATCTCGCAGGGGGCACCCATCGATGAGTACTTCACCCTCCCACGGCTCAAGCAGTCCCGCAGCCAACCGAGACACGGTCGACTTCCCGGAACCCGTCCCCCCCACGATCGCCACACGCCCACCTGGGCGGACTGTCAGTGAGAAGTCCTTCAACAGCGGCAACTGACCATGTCCATACCCGAAGGTGATGTTGCGAAGTTCCAGTCGTCCTGCTGCGTACTCAATGTCCGCCTGGTGATCGACATCCGGCTCCGATGCGAGCGGATCTGTCGCATGGCACATCACATCGTCCAGCCGTCCGAGATCGGCACGCACCGTTTGAATCTCCCGAAGTAGTTCGGCGAGATGCGTAACGGGAGACATGAATCCCATCACGAGGATCTGGAGTGCGAGCAGCATTCCGATAGAAATTTCGTTGTTGATGACCTGCAGACCACCAACGCCGAGCACAATGGCAGAGACCACCACCGATTGCAGCCAGGACGGCACGATGCTGACGATGTTGGACAACAGCGCGGCGCGCTGCCGCGCCGACGCGACGCGCGCAGTGAATCCCATCGAGCGCGCGAAGAAGTCTGATTCGCGCCCGCCCGCCTTTAGCGACTCAAGCGTGATCAGTCCCGCCACGATCGCGCCCTGCTTCATGCCCTCCTGCTGCGACAAGGCCTGCGCTTGATCCACTCGAGCGCGTGCCGCAAGCAGCAGGATGGTCAGCGAGAACGCCACGGAGAGAAATGCGATCAGCCCCATCGTGAAACTGATCAGAGAAATCGCGACCAGAAATGCCGTGAGCGTCAGCACCTGCACGATCGCAGGCGCGAACTGCGATGCGAGCATCGATGCCACCTGATCATTGGCCGAAATGCGTTCGGCAATATCACCTGGATACCGTTGACCGAAGAAAGTGGATGGCAGGCGGAAGATCTGACGCAGGAAATCCACGCTGCGCTCCAGTGAAAGTTGCTGCTCGACGCGCGAGAGAATGCTGCGCTGCAGCAGCAGGAGAACCGCCTCCACCACCATCGCACCGAGCGCAATGCCCACCAGTGACCAGATCCACCCATCGCGTTGGCCGGACAGCACCTGGTCAATGAAAGTGGCGGCGAGCCCGGGCACAGTCACCATCGGCACGGCGAGCAACAATCCGAGAAGCACGCTGAGCCAGACGGCGGCACTCGATCCGCGCATCCATTCAAGCACCAACCTCAATGCGGAAGGGGGTCCGCCTGATGCCACGAACTCCCCACTGGGCTGCATATTCAGCACCACACCGCTGAACTCTTCATCAAACTCCTGCGGGCTGACTGCGCGACGTCCTGTCGCGGGATCCATCAGCAGGAATTCGCGTGCGTTCCAACCCTCCAGCACGACAAAGTGATTGAGTCCCCAAAAGAGGATTGCAGGAAGCTTCACATCGCCGAATCCATCGACTTCGCACTTGAGCCCCTCCACTTCGAGCCCAAAATGTCGAGCTGCATTTGCAATTCGGCGTGCGTTGGCTCCGTCTCGGTCCACGCCGACCGCTTCGCGAACTTCCTCCAGCGGTCGATACGCGCGGAAGTATCCGAGCACGCTGCACAGACTCGCGGCGCCACACTCCGCTGCCACGACCTGCATCACTGTGGGGCATCGAACATGTCGCGGCGGACCCTCGGGCAGCAAAGGCGCCGGAGACGGCACCTCCGCTTCTCCCACGTCTGCAGACTCTGTGATCGCGTCGCTCATCGGCCTGACTTGGATCGAAGCCCTGGGAATACCAACTCCACGGGGCGAATCCGGTCCACGATGATCTCGATGTCGCATGGGACACCAGTGTTCACTGGATCGGAAAGGGTGGACTCTTGCACTTCGACCTCCACCTCGCAGACCGTGCCAAAGCGTTCCTGCACCATGCGCACAAACTCCGCATTCGGTATGCGCTGCAATATGCGGTCTGCAGTCGTCATGAATGACTCAACAACGGCAACCTTGCCGCGCGCCTCACCATCGTTGCCCGCATTCCGACTCACGAAATGCAGCAACGTATCGAAGCCGGGTTCGATCAACTTTGCATCACTGAGTGGGAGAAATGCGACGCACCGCAGTTCATCACTCCCGGTCACAATCGCACAGAGGTGTTGCCCATCGCGAACTGCGTCGCCCACTAACACACTCATGGAAGTCACACGCCCCGCCTCCAATGCCGTCACGACACCCTCCTGTACTTCCACGCCTTGCGCTTCCTGACTCCTCACTCGGACGATCACTTCACCAGCCTTCACCTGATCGCCAGAGCGCTTCAACACCTCAGATACCTGTCCATCGAGCGGAGCGACCAACGCGGTGATGCGTTCCCCTCTCAGAAACACTCCAGTTCCATAGACGGGCATCGGCACATCACCGAAGAATCCCCAAACAATCACCGACACAATGAGAAATCCGAGTGCTGCCGCGAACACCCAAAGCCGCGGTGAGATCACCGGGCTGAGCGTGTTGAGTCGATTCCGCCCGCCGACAGCTTCCATCGCCTTTTCGCGAAACAACCTTTTCTCGCCTTGCGAGGTTGTGGTCATGCGTCGCAGGCTACTCGCGCCGAACAGAGCGGTGGACAACCCCCCCCTCGCGGTTCATGTCTTAGGAACGGCCGGCCGCACGAACCTCTGGGCACGCGAGATAAAACCGAGCCACGGTCGCGCGAAACGGCTCCCCATCCGAACGCTCGAATGTGAAGTGTCCCTCCATGGTGCCCCAGGCTGTTTTGAGAGGGCAGAAACTGGAATACTCAAAGGTCTGGCCCGGCTCGAGATGCGGATGCTGCCCAACCACGCCGGGGCCCTCCACCACACTCTCCTGCCCATCCGCGTCCACGATGCGCCAGTGCCTGCCGACCAAACGCGCCGCCATCGCACCCTCGTTGGTGATGTGAATCTTGTAGGCAAACGTGAAGTTGCCCCGCTCAACATCCGAGTGCGAGTCAAGAAATACGGGCTCCACCTGAACACGGATGCCCTCGGTCACGGCTTCAGATCCAAGCGGGCGTTTCTGAGTGGTCGTCATAGGTTGAGGAAGTCTAGGCAGGAGTCGCACTGGCCTCATCGCTCCGACGCAGCGACTCCTCGACGCATACCGCGGCAACAACATCGCCCATGACGTTCACCACGGTCCGCCCCATGTCGAGCAGACGATCCACGCCGAGCACGATTGCAAGACCGGTCGGTGGCACGCCGACCTGCGCCATGACCACCATGAGCAATGGCAACGATCCACCAGGAACGCCCGCCACGCCAACTGAACTGATGACGCAGAGCACCAAAACGAGGATCTGATCGGCAATCGGAAGGTTGATCCCGAACACCTGCGCGATGAAGAGCACAGCGCAACCCTCGAAGAGCGCGGTGCCGTTCATGTTGATCGTTGCTCCAAGCGGAAGAACGAATCCAGAGACCTCTCGTCGAATGCCGAGTTCGCGCTGCGAGAACTGCATCGTGGTCGGCAGCGTGGCATTGCTCGAGGAAGTGGAGAATGCAGTCACCATGACGGGGATGCAGGCGCGCAGCGTGTGCCACGGATTTCGGCGCGCGAGCACTGTCAGAAGCAGCGGATACAGCAAGAGAATCACGATCAGGTAACAGGCAAGCACCACCATCATGTAAAGAGCAAGTTTCCACAGCAGCGCCCCACCAAATCGAGCGATCACCACAAAGATCAAGCAGAACACGGCGATCGGCGCAAGCCGCATGGCAAGCGACACAATGAACACCATGGCATCGCCAATGATGTCGAGGAACTCGACGGCCCGCAGACGGCGCTCCGAAGGCTGAAATCCAAGCGCAATACCGAGCAGCAGCGAGAATGCGATCAAGGGCAACATCTGCATCTGCACGATCGCACCGAGGATGTTCCGTGGAAGTGCGACATCGACGACCCGCATGACCACGTTCAAACCACCATCCCCGCCGAGAGACCCACTTTGTTCAATTCGGACAGCTTCCGCACCGAAAGACTCCAGCAGTTCCGCGCGGATGAGCGGATCAAAACCAGCTCCCGGCTGAAAGATGTTCATCGCGAACAGTCCGATCATGGTTGCGGTCGTCGAAGTCAGCGCAAAGAGCACGAGCGCACGACCCGCCACCCGCCCAAGCCTGCCCGGATCTCCGAGTCGAGCGACCCCTGCAGCAAGCGATGCGAACACCAACGGCACCACCACCAGGAACAGCAAGCGCAGGAAGATCTGCCCAATCGGGTTCAGAAGCGAATTGTTGATAGCGTCGAGTTTGGGTTGCCACTCGGGCACTCGCTCAACCACACGGTGGGCCACAGCCCCGCATGCGGCACCTGTGACCAGTCCTGCAAGAATGAACCAGTGGTTTGCACGCACCGCCTGCATGCGCGGAGGCTAGCGACTGCCTGCCCGCCGGCACACTCACTGCCGCTCAAGTGCGAGTTCAAGAGGTCGACCTGCGCGGATGCTCGCCCACTGCACGACACATCGCACCGTGCGGTATCCCTTCGCAGAGACGGTCAACACCAGCTGATCGACATTCGGAAGATCAACCGGCGGCGTAATCCCCTGCGCATCGCACGTCACAACCCAGCCGTTGGGATCGCGTGGAACGCCATCGAGTTCCTTGCCGAACTGCACCTCGGCTGCAGCAATCGGCGCATCGGTCTTCGCATCCACGATGCGCAGCGCGCTCTTCTTCCAAAGCAGTCGGCGCATCTGCAGTATCACGGTGCTCCCCTCTGTCTCACGATCAATGCGCATCCGCACGGGGGCAAAGCCTGCCATGCGTGCGTAGGCGTAGGCGCGGAGCGGATGAAACCGCTGGACCTGCACGCACCCATCACTGCCGACGGTCAGTCGCTGCGCGGCCGGCATTCCCCATGCCGCTTCCACCCCTTCGGATGGCAAGAAGAGCGAACTCTCGACGACGACCGTTGCACCAGCCATCGACACGCCACTCTCATCGCGCACACACACGCGGAGTGGCGAAGCACTCAACGGAGGCAACAACACATCCAGACGTGCCCGGTCCGCGAGTGATTCAAATGGAACGCACAGGTCTTCCGGCACCTTCACTTCCATCGCCGTGGGCTTCGATGGCTCTTCGCATCCGCGTGGCTCGGGCACGATGCTGACTTGGACGGGGACAAAGCCCTGACAAAGCACCGCGAGGCTGGTTCCGCGCGCATCAAGAACCAGCGACGCAACACCATCGGTGTCCGTGACACTTGGCTTCGCATTCCGCTTGGGCAAGAAACGGAGGAAACGCGCCCCATGCTGACGGATTTCCGCGCCTTCGATCGGCGATCCCGTATCCGCACGAAGGACTCGTATCTGCACAGGCTTTGAAATGCATCCCGCCCCAAGCAACACAGCGACGGCACCACAGATGCACAGCGGCCACCGCGCCAGGACAACGCGCAGCCCATCGGTGATCCGCCGGTGTTTTGCTGCTGCAAGAACTCCGCCAATCGAGCCATCCCTCTCACCACGCCTTCCAAAGGTCGGCTCTCTCGCTATCATTTCAAGTCCAATTCATTGGGGATTGGTGTAACGGTAGCACAACTGACTCTGACTCAGTTTGTCCTAGTTCGAATCTAGGATCCCCAGTTTTTCAGGCCGTCTCCGGAAGCAGCCTGACATCCCCAAACTTGCTTCGCATCCTTCGAGTCCTTCGAATCGTCTTCCTTGCCGAGTTCGCGGTACTGGAAGATCTTCATGCCGATCATGCCGCCGGCCATCAGTCCCTTCTGCGCCCCGACATACACCGCCACACCGTCTTGGAAGGATGCCAATCCCGTGCTGCCCTTGTCGGCCGCAACAGCGAGCCCCTCGACCTTCCCGGTCAGAAAGCCCTTCTTGAACTTTTCAAGCGTGGGCTAGTCCGCGAAGATGATCAGGATCTTCTTCCCTTGCCCTCCGACCTGCAGCCAACATTGAACTGGTTCTCTGCTGCCCAACCGATCTGGGTTCCGTCGGGAGTGAACACGGCGCCCCGACCGAAACTGCCCCCTGTAAAAATGATGCCCCACTGACCAGCACCGGGAAACACCGCGTAACCCGCGGACTGGTTGAGCTGTTCACGAAGTCCGGCGACATTCTTCTCGAAGTAGTCAAGGCCACTACGCGCCTCCACAACGAAGGCCTGTCGATCGTCGACGGAAGGCGCGACGCTGCAACCAGCCACAGTGTGCACTGCGGCGATCAGGAACAGGAACGAGAGCCGATGGATCTTGGAGAGGTTCGATGTCATTGGGGCTGGAGAACGCTAGTGCATGTTCGGTGCTTTGCCCACCCGCCGCAGTTGACCGCGCAACGGAGATCGGAGCATGCTTCGCCGGGGTTCCGCCTTCAGCGAGATTGTCAACCCCAGATTGTCAACTCCAGTTCGACAGCAGCGTTGTCAAGTCAGATCCAGCGACCTCGCCATCTCGGTCGATGTCGGCCGCACAACTGGTGCAAGCACCCCATGCACCAAGCAGCATGGTCAGATCAGAACCGTTCACCAAACCATCACCATTGATGTCGCCAGGGCGAACGGGCAACCCAGGCGTTCCCTCGACAATCAGTGTGAGTGCCGCACCGAAGCTGCCCGTCTGCCATGTGACGCCATCCGTTTGTGAGACGACAGAGAACTGACTTCCGACGGACGCGAAGTTCCAGACTGCGTTCTGGCCAGGCTGCACGGTCGACTGCGCCACGATCCAGTACTTCTGCCCTGACCGCAGCGCAACGCCCCCCGCTGACTGCATGACTTCCTGCACCGGACTCCATCCAACAGCCTGAATGTTGACGGTCCACTCTTCCAGCACCTCGCTCGAAGGCAGGCTTGGTCCGGAACCCGATGCGGTGGACTGGTCTGTCCGCAGGGTGATGCGTACCTGCGGATGCGCGCCACCGCTGTTGTCCATGAACCAGATCTTCACGCGCTCGAGCGTGAAGTCGCCGCTTGGAATGAAGCGTGCACCAACACTCTGCTGCGAAGACACATCAGGACCCCACAGTCCGAAGAATCCGCCAAACGGATCTGCCGTTTGGTGCACGATGGCTGCAGCCGCTCCAGCAACCATCAGCAGAGGTGTGATCCATGCGAAGACTCGGCCAGATCTCATATCCTCAAAGGTATCGCAGGAATGCATGGAGGCAAGAGAAGTCCACCACATTCCCGAATCTCCTTTGCAGTCCGCAAATGGCGTCCGTGCGGTTATGGTGAAGACATGCGCGTCGTGAGCCTCCTGCCGTCAGCGACCGAGATTCTCTGCCGTATTGGTGGCGGGTCGCTGCTCGTTGGACGAAGCCATGAGTGTGATTTTCCCCTCGGACTCGACCATGTGCCGATCCTGACGGGACAACGCACGCCATCGTTCACAGGCGAGGGGTCAAGCGTGGACATCGACCGATCAGTCCGTGCAGCATTGCATGCAGGGGAATCCCTGTACACACTCGATGTTGA
>VGYQ01000058.1 GCA_016872915.1 Planctomycetota bacterium
ATTGCCCGCAGCAACAAATACTCTCGGTCGGTGGTTTCTGCGTCATGTGAGACACAGGCAAGGGCCGCATCGATGAATTGTCCGGCAGCCGCAGGGCGGAGCATGCTGATGACGTCCAGATCTTGAGCAACAGCATCGAGTGTTCGCTGGTCTCTGGGTGGCGGTTCCGCCGGCTGAAAACCGATTTTGGCAAGCGCGACATTCAACGCCACGGCCGCAGAGCCGTCATCTGCATGCCCCTGCAATGCCAGCATGCCAAGCAGTCGTGTGGCAGGAACGCCGAGCGCGCGGAGACTCGCGTCATTCTTGCGCGCTACTTCACCTGCCTTGAGGCTCAGGGGTACTTCCACACGCATGCGCAGCACTTGCAGCACGACCCACTCAAAGAGGGTGGTTTTGCCGTCGACACGGACGACATCCGCAAGCAGTGAGCGAAAGGATCCATACGCAGCAGGATCGAGTCGAACAAGTGTTGCGCAGGCCACATCCACTATCGCCATACGGTGATGGGCATTACGCGAAACAACAAGTGGTGCGAGTCGCCGTACCGTCGCAAGAACATCGGGCTGTCGCGAACGGATAAGCGTGAACTGGCGCTCGGACAGATCGACATCTGGATGTATGCAGACGGCGAGAACGATCGCGCGCGCTCCCGTTCGGTCATGAATCGCCTGGTCAATCTCGGGCGAAGTCTCATCGAATGCAGACTGAACAGCTTGTAACCCTTCGGCCGGCACACTGCCTATGGCTGCGACACTTGCCGCCAAGTTCCCAGGAATCGGTCGGATGGGTGGATTGGTGCCAGTTGGTTGGGCAGTCGATGGGGCAGTCGTTGGAGTGGAGGACGGGACAACACCTCCAGCGATCGCCTCGATGCGTGCAATCCGAACATCAATGGGTGGATGCGATGCAAAGAATGCGTTGAACCCAGAGGCGAAGAACATGTGGTTGAACTGACTCGCCTGGGGCGAGGAGACCGCACTCCCATATTCCTTCGCAATCTTTCGAAGAGCGCCTGCAATACCAGCAGGATTCCGCGTGTACTGAACAGCACTCGCATCTGCAAGAAACTCGCGCTGACGGCTGATGGCGGCTTGCATGAGACGTGCAAAGAAAGTTCCCACCGAACCAATAAGCAGGAGCGCAAGGCCAACAACAGCTATGCCCGCAGCCTCTTTTCTCCGCCCGGCACTTCCGCCCGCACGAAGCAGAATGTGGCCAACGAGCCCAACGGCCATCACGCCGAAGATGGCAGCGACCGCGCGCATATTGATCCGCATGTCACCATGGAAAATATGGCTGAATTCATGGGCCATCACACCCTGGAGTTCATCCCGCGTCAGGGATTCGATCGCGCCCCGCGAGACGCCAAGAGCTGCGTTTTGGGGGGTGCCCCCAGCAGCGAACGCATTGATGGAAGAGTCCTCCATCACATAAACAGGCGGGACAGGCATACCGCTGGCAATGGCCATCTCTTCGACAACATTCAAGACCTTGCGCTCCGACGGATCGCGCGTACCAGGATCGATTCGTGTGCACCCAAGCGATTCCGCAACCGCTTGTCCACTGCCGCTCAGTGTCAGCAGTTTGAAGAGGAAGGGGATGCCAACCAGACATCCACCAATCAAGACGCCCAAAGGCCACGCAACCGGCTGAATGCAGGCGATCACAATGGTGACGGCACCAATGACACCAAACAGTCCAAAGAGAAAGAGAACGACGAGCCACCCCGTGCGCGACTGGGCACGGTCCTGATGTTCGAAAAAAGATGCCATGCGTGCGTGAGGAAGACGATGGGTGGATCAGGACAAGCGCACTTGAGGCAATGCGCGGTCATCCGCCGTCGCTTCAAAGAGTCCCATCGCCTGGAAAGCAAAGAGACGAGCGAAGAGGTTGGATGGAAAGACGGAGAGCGACGTGTTGTAGGACATCACAGAATCGTTGTAGGCCTGCCGCGAGAATGCGATGCGATTCTCGGTCGACGACAACTCCTCCTGCAGTGCCAGCACATTGGTGGATGTCTTGAGATCTGGATAGTTCTCCACGGAGATGCGAAGTCCCGCAAGGAGTTGGTCCAGCGACTGGCTTGCCTGTGCCACCGTGCGAAGTGCGGCAAAATCGCCGGGTTTCATCTGCAGCGCACCAAGACCGGCAAGTGCGGCCTGCCGAGCACGCGTCACCGCTTCGAGCGTCTGCCGCTCATGCGCCATGGCGCCCTTGATTGTCTCAACCAGATTCGGAATCAGATCACAGCGGCGCTTGAGTTGCACATCAATCTGGCTGAACGCTGCCTGCGCGCGGACTCGTCCACGGACGAATCCGTTGTAGGTCACCAATACCCATATGCAGGGCAGCACGATAGCAATGGCGATGGCTCCGAACACGATTTCCATACGGCGAAGAATAGACCAACCGATCACACTACCCTTGCACATGCGTGACCCCGAGATCCTCGGACATCCCCGCTCACTTGCGCAGCACACTTGACCGACTGGGGTTCGGAACGCCCACGGCTGTGCAGGCCGCCATGCACGGACCGTTCATGGAGCGCCAGGATGTGCTTGCGCTCGCACCAACGGGAAGTGGGAAAACATTGGCATTTGGCGTGCCGCTCTTGTCGCAGCTCCTGCTGCAGCCCCCCGTGCGGCACAAGGCGGGGCGTGGTGTTCGCTTTGTGAATCCACACGACAGATTGCGAGCGGTTGTTCTCTCCCCGACGCGAGAACTCGCACAGCAGGTGGCGGGCGACCTGAATCAGGCTGCGAAGGGCACGGTTCTTCGCATCGGTGCTGTCTTCGGCAAGAGTGCACTCGCACCGCAGCGAGAGCTTGTGGCGGGGGGCATAGACATTCTTGTGGGTACGCCGGGGCGGTTGTTGGAACTACTTGATCTTGGAGCGTTGACGCTCGCGCGCGTTTCATGCGTGGTTGTCGATGAGGCGGACCGCATGATGGACATGGGTTTCATGCCGCAGGTCGAGCGAGTCATGGGCTGGGTGCCAACCGATCGTCAAGTGGTGTGTCTCAGTGCAACACTTCCTGCGGCGACTGAATCGCGTGTGCTTCAGTTGCTGCGCAATCCAGCACGGGTGGATGTAGGTCTTCGAAACGCTCCGGCGCATCGCCGGCATGTGCGGTGCGATGTATCAGATGAAGACAAGTCGGCCCTGCTCGTTGCGCTGATCCGTGAACACCGCATGAAGGGACTGGTGATCTATGTGCGGACACGGAGGCGCGCAGGCTGGGTCACACAAGCACTGCGCCATCACAAGATCTCCGTCGATGTGCTGCATGGCGATCGCTCGCAGCGTGCCCGCAATGAGGCGCTTGCGGCATTTGCTGCTGGAAATGTGGACTGTCTCGTGGCGACAGACGTCGCTGCTCGCGGACTGCATGTGCCGCGCATCAAGTCGGTCGTGAACTATGACGTGCCACTGATGCCGGAGGACTTTGTGCATCGTGTGGGCCGTGCTGGGCATGGTGGTGGAGAAGCGGAAAGTTTCACTTTTGTGGACCGCGAGGAGTTTGGTGCGTGGCGCGCGATCGGTGCGCTGTCGGGCGTGGAGACGACTGCGTTCACACTCCCGGACTTCACGCCGTATCAGCGCGTCAGGAGCAGCCGTGTGCAGCGGCGAAGTCGGGATGCCAAGGTGGATTTTGGTGCAGGTGCGCCTCGGCTTCGCGGTGGAGTGGGGCAGAAGCCTCTTCAATGGGAACGCTCGGATGATGGTCGCCGCAAGGGACGTACAGGGAAGAGCGGCGGGAAAAAGAAGCGTCAGCGATCGGCGCCGATCACGGTGGGGCAGAAGCGGGGCTCTGGCGTTCGGCGCACTGCGCAGTGACGCGACGAGGGTTTGATCAGTCCGCTCGGAGCAGTGGGATGACGAAGTACACGAACAGGTAGATCGCGAGTGCCAGCAAGCCAAGCATGGCGTTTGCCTTGACTGAAAGGCGGACAACACGGCCCCAGTAACCGTCCATGGTCGGATCCTGGACTGCTCGGTGCACGACAGAGACACCAAAGACTAGTGGCACCATCAAAAGCCACCAGGCGTTCCCGAGGGCGGTCATGGGTTGAAGGAAAGGAATCCAAGCGACAAGAACGCTCATGCGCCCCATCCTCTTGGACTTGCCGGCTGCCGTCGCAGGGCATCAAGAATCACCACAACGTTCATCAGTCCAGCTGTGAAACAGAACAGGGTGCCGATCTCGTTTGACATCGTCACCGTCTTGAACGAAGTCACCTGCGGCGGGGGTAGCCGAGGGTTTGAGGGCGGCGATGGGATGAGCCGGCCAACTTTGCCGCTCTTCAGCAGCGCGCTGTTCGCCCAGTCGGTTGCGAATGCAATGGGGCCCGCACCCGCCTGCGCGTAAAACCACAGCGCATCCTCACGGCGGTCCACACAATCAACGCCACCCACGAGAACACCTGCCAAGAAAATCCCAAGAATGCCGCCCATTGCTCGAAAACCGCGTTGTCGATGCCCAAGCAGCACTTGTCCCAGGCCCGGCAGCACCCAGCCCATCAACGCAGGGAACCAGTTGAGTGGACCATCGACCGAGTCAGACTGTTGGGTCATGTGGAGGCCTACTCCCAAGGCAGGCTACAGTACGGGCCTGACCCAACGGAGGTGGTAGCGATGGCGAATCCAGACGAAAACAAGGCGACAAGCGAACGGGAAAAGTCAGTGATCGATCGACGCGTTGGAATTGATCGACGAGATGTTCGCCCAGCATCCGCAACCAACTTGGAACGTCGGCGTGGCCCCGGGCGGCGCCTGACGGACTTTGTGAAGTCTGCCGAAGAAGGCGAGATGAGCCGGGAGCAGTACACATTTTTGATGGCGATCGACGCTTTCAAGCGCGTCAACCACAAGACCTTCCCGACGTGGACTGATGTGTTGGAGGTCGTTCGCAAGTTGGGCTACCGCAAGACGATGCCGTCAGAGCTCAGCCTTGGTGACACGGTCCAAGATTGGACCGAAAAGCCGAATTCATTGAGCAATGTGACCAAACTGGCACACGAGGCGGACTGACCAAGCCGGTCGGTAGGCGTGCGTCACTGCCGTACCTGTTTCGTATCCCGGTGGCACACCTTGCCGCGGCCCCCCTCGGAGGGGATGGCTCAGGTTTTCTTCTTGAAAAAATCTGCGTTGATCTGGACGTACTTGGACCACTCGGCGGGCAAGTCATCCTTGGGGAAGATCGCTTGGACGGGACACTCATCGACACAGAGTCCGCAGTCGATGCATGTGTCGGGGTCGATGTAGAGCTGTGTGCACTCCGAAAACTTCTCACCCTTCTTTGTTGGGTGAATGCAGTCAACGGGACAAACTTCAACGCACGAGGCGTCCTTGGTACCGATGCAGGGTTCAGCAATGATGTGCGGCATGACGGGTCGGGATAGTAGCGAAAGTAGCGGAAATGAAGCCCAAAAAGCACCGAAAGCCGGCACGATGCCGGCTTTCGGTACAAATCATCCATTCACTGCGACTTAGCGGCTCTTCTTGGCCTTCTTCGCAGCCTTCTTCGCAGCCTTCTTCTTCTTTGCCATGGTGTGGCTTCCTTTGTCGTTACGCTAATGCGTCGGAGAGAGCCTGCGCCAGCGTAACGAAGACGCACACTCAGGAACAGTCATTGGTGTTATCGACTGTTCACGATCGAATCTTGACATGATGATTCCACAAACCCCCTCATCTTGTCAAGACCTTCACCTGAAAGTTTTTCTTTTTGGAGCCTCCGGGAGGATGGGGCAGCGCATTGATCGACTCTGCTCAGTGTCATCTCGGCGCGTTCAAGTGGTTGGACGAGTGGATCGAGACAAACCGCATGACGCATGCCCGCCCGAAACGGATGTGATCATCGATTTCTCATCGGACGAGGGCACTCGAGAGGCGATTCGGCACGCGCGAGCGGCCAAAGTACCCCTCTTGGTCGGTACAACGGGCTTGTCAGCGACCACCCTTGCCAGTCTGCGCAGTGCATCGGATGAGATTCCAGTTCTGGTGTCACCAAACACCTCTCTTGGCGTTGCTGTCATGCGTCATCTGACGAGTGAGGCTGCGCGCCTCCTTGGCGAGGCGTTCACACTCTCCATCCGTGAAGTGCACCACAGCCGAAAGGTCGACAAGCCATCAGGGACAGCACTTGCCCTTGCGGATGCAGCTGCGCGGGGAGGTCACCAGATCGATGCAGCCAAGATCGAATCTGTACGCGAAGGCGATATCGTGGGCGATCATGTCCTGGTTTGGGAGGGTTCTGCTGAGCGAATCACGCTGCGCCATGAGGCGAAAGACCGCGATCTCTTTGCACTGGGCGCGATCTCGATGGCGCGTTGGATTTGCAAGCAAAAGGCGGGTTTTTACACAATGGACGATTGGTTTGCTTCTTGGAAGGAATCTCGATCATGAGCCCTGCCGTTCCGCTCCACACCATGAATATCGGTGAGATGCCGCTCGTCGTGGAGACGGTCAGCGACAGCAGCACTGCAACGGTTGTGTGGCTGTTACCAGTGGGTTCAGCTGGCGATCCAACGGACGCTGCAGGTGAGGGCGAGTCCGCGATGCTTGCGGAGGTGATTCAGCGGGGCGCTGGCAGTCGCGACAGCCGCACATTCTGCGACGCCCTCGATCTGATTGGCGTCCAGAGGGGTACCTCGAGCGCCATGCACCACATTGCCATCACAGCGACCTGCTTGGTTGAGCACATGCCCCAGATGCTGGCGTTGCTCACCGACATGGTTCTTCGCCCCACCATCGGGGAGGAGGCGGTCGAAGCTGCGAGGGATCTTGCCCTGCAGACCCTTGGATCGCTCCGTGACGATCCACAGCACTACGTATCGATGCTGCTTGGCGGCATCGCTCACCCCGCCCCCTTCAACAGGCATGGATACGGCACGGAGGCGGGTCTGATGGCATGTACGCAGCCCGCACTCAGGGCGGCATGGGCGCGGCGTGCGCGACCTGGTGGCAGCATCCTCGGAGTCGTTGGGGGTGTGGAGGCAGCGCAGGTCCGGAAGACGCTCGAACCACTTCTGTCGGGTTGGAGTGGGCATGCCGAGGAAACGCGCGAGAGTGCGCCGGCGCGTCGAGGCACCGCCTTCGAGCGGCAGGAGTCTGCGCAAACGCACATGTGTATCGGCTTGCCGGCACCGAAGGAGTCGGACAGCGCAAGCATGCTGCACCGCCTTGTGGTGCGTGTTCTGGGTGGTGGAGGCATGGCCAATCGACTCTTCAGCGAAGTGCGGGAGAAGCGGGGTTTGTGCTACTCCGTGGGCATGGATTACGCGGCTGGGCGCGACCGCGGACTTTCAAGCATTTACGCGGGCAGCACGCCAGATCGTGCAGCACAGACGATCGACTGCATACGCAGTGAACTGCGCCGAATGGCGGAAGGAGTGACGCCCGATGAATTTGAGCGCGCTGTGATTGGGCTGAAGAGCAGCACCATCATGAACGGAGAACGATCGTCAGCGCGGGCGACGGCCATCGCAAGCGATATCCATCGCGTCGGCCGGGCGCGCACGCTCTCGGAGGTCGTTGCGCAGATCGATCTGTTGACGCTTGAGTCGGTGAACGCCTATTGCCGAAAGGCGTTCTCTGGATCTGCTCTAGATACGGCGTCGTTGGCAGTGGTTGGGCCAGAGCCACTCTGATGGACTGTGTTGACGGCAGTGGGTGGGAATGGGCTCAGCAAGGGGGAGCGTTGTGTGGCATCCCTATACTGCTGCCATGTTCGAGGGCGTTCCCATCGAGGCTGGAAAGCGTGTGCGTGTGACACAGCAGTTGCCTACACCCGAGGGTGCATGGACCACCGCCGTGGAGGGCACGGTCCGGCGCTGGCGTCAGGCGACGACGGGGTCTTGGTTTGCGCACAGCAAGGACGACCGCCTCTGGCTCGATCGGCTCGAGATGAGGCTCGACGATGGCGAAGTCACTGTGCTCAACCTTGACCAGTACTCGCTCGTCGAACCGATTGCGACTTGAATGTCTGCTTGGGTGCGCGGAGGTCAGGCATCCTGATCCATGCGGCGTATACCGATCATGGCAGCGCGCGTGCCGAGCCAACCCGACAGCCACAACGTGACTGCGGTTGCCAGAAGCATCCACAAACCAACTCGAACTTCGACTCGAATGATCCCTTGCCCTTCCATGATGAATAATCCGAGCCCGAGCGCCAAAACATCGAGCATGCACCACTCGCGAATCCAATTGATCCAACGCCATCTGCGTCGATGGACGTGCGGCGTTGCAGGAACGATCCATGCCCAGGCCTCTGCGGCCAGGGTCAGCGCGGGCATAGTGACGAGTCCCACTGCAGAGAGGATTGCAAGCGCCCAGTTGTGATCATGGATCATGGTGTTGGTGACCGAACCAACGGCATAGGCAGAGGCGTGAAGCAGGAATTGGTTCACTTGCAGGAACGGCTGCGTGAGTGCGGTAACAAAGAGTCCCAGGGCGAGCACCAAGACGGCGATAGCGATGGGGCCGAGCGAACCCGTACGACGCACGAGTGCTTGACGCCGCTGTGGTTGTTCTGCTCGCTCTTGAACCCCATGAGCATCCAGTGCAGATGCGACGATCGAAAGGCACATGGTCAGAGCGATGGCGATGAGGAAACAGTAAACGCCGACATACATGGTGGTGGAGACCGCCCACTGATCTGTTGCGAGGAGTACGAGTATCAGCACACTGAGTGGATCGAGCATGCTCCATTTGCCCAGCACTCCGAGCCATTCGATGACATGCGTACGCCGAGGTCCCGAGGGCAGGATCAACCAGGTCCACGCCAACAGGAGGATCTTTACAAACGGAAAGACAATACTGAAGCCGGTGATGAGCACCACAAGCACGTACACCTTGCCTTCCCACAACAGAGATACTGTGTGCAGAAGCGAGTAGTCAGCGCCGCCCGCAATAAAGACTGCGATTCGTAGGAAGGGGAGCAGAAGCCCTGCAATCTGCAGCCCGAGTGCGAGGACGAGCGCAGAAAGCCACACCCAGCTCCATGCGCCGAGGCTGTGGTGGAGGGTTTGTTTGTTGGCGTGCGATGACATTGCGCGATCAGACTAACAACCATGCTGCCCGACGCCCGATCTAGCAACTGAGTGTGGTGCGGTTACAGCGTGCTGATTCGGTGACAGCGGATCTTGTCCTCCACAAAGGGTTCCTCCTGCGATTGAGGAACTGCCTAGCCTCCTGTTGCAGTGCGCTGTGGCGCGGCCGCGGGTCGACCTCGGTCGTTTGTGTCCGTCGGCATGTTGGGCGTACCGGGAATCTTCGGCGATGCCACTGGGCGTGTCGGTTCAGGTTGGAGTTCTGCCGGCAGTGGAACGTGCTTCCAAGCGACCGTTTCAACAACGAAGTCTTTGGAGACCTTGCCTCGTCGCACGGTCAGGGTGATCGATTGCCCCGGTAAAGTCCGTTGAAGCGCAGCGCGAATGGCTTGGGGGGTTGCTGGGGCTTTGCCGTTCACGGCAGTGACGATGTCGAAATCCTCGATGCCCGCACGGTAGCCAGGTCCATTCGGCATGACGCTCACGACAACCGCACATCCAGTTACGTCAGAACCAAGGTGTTTGACCAGCGCTTCCCCAGGTTCCTCAAAGCGGATACCGAGCATGACGGGAGGATGCTCCGGAGGCTGTGGGATCGGGATGCTCTGAAGCACTTGCCCCTGCGTACCGATGATTTCAATCGCGTTGTCCGTACGGCGCACATGTTGTTTCGCGACGGGTCGTCCGTTGATCGTCACATGAACCTCGTCGCCAACGAAGTGCAGGTCGATTTGGGGTGTTGGAGGTGGCGCCGGCGGTGGAGATGGCGGCGGTGGACTTTGCGCTGTGGGAGTTTGCGATGCGGGCTGGGGTACTGTGGGTGGGGGTGAAGCAGATTCCGCGGCCGGCGCAGGGGGCGTCGGGGCATCGGGTGTTGCAGGGGGTGCTGGTTCTGCTTCTGCTACCGATGTATCAGTCGTTTGATCCGCATTCTTTCGTGGTTCGATTTGTGCTGTTGGTATGCGAGTAATGCGAACGCGCTCAACGGCCGGATCAGCACTGTCTGGCACTGCGTCATCAATCGGGGCCGTCAGACCACCTGGTTCGGGTCCTGGTATCTGATCTTCCGGCAG
>VGYQ01000059.1 GCA_016872915.1 Planctomycetota bacterium
GCCTTCGCAAGTCGCTCGCGCAGTTTCTGCTCGGACATGCTGGAGCCATCGAGCGATGAATTCAGTGGACTCTCGCCGCCCACGCCCCACGATGCCTGAAGGGCCGGTACCGCAATGAGAAGATGCAGCAGGATGGCTATGACAAAGCCGAAGACCAGCGGCGCGTTTTCCTGGCGAGCCTCGTTCACGGTCTGGATGCCGGAGTCGCGGGTGGCGTTGCAGCGGGTGCTGCCTGCTCACTCGGTGGTGACGGGGCTGGAGAAGCAGCCGGTGGATTCGGCGTCGACTTGTCATCGGAGTCCATGGGCTTGCCCACGAAGTTGACCGAGAGTCCGCAGCCTCGAAGTTTGTCCCAGACTGCCTGCATCAGCGGCGCGCGGTCAATCGTTCCTTGTCCATCGGCAACGGCGATGTAGATGACGGTCTTGGGATCCTCTTGTTTCGACTCGGCCACCCGTCCTGCAAGTTCGGCCAGCGCGCAGGGGACTCGGTTGTAGAAGAGCTTGCCATCGAGCGCGATAGAAATCGTGGCTGCTGGTGCGGGCTTTGCAGCCTGTCCACTCTGGAACTTCCGCAGTTCCATCGGTATGACGCTGACGCGCACGGCGAGCGCCTGCGAGTAGATGAAGAACGACAGCAGGAACATCATCACGTCGATCAGCGGGATCAGTTCGATCCGCGGTTCGTGTGCTGTTCGGCGAATGCGCATGGAAGGGGTGAGTCCGTGCCCGAGCGCGCGGGGTGCTCCGGGATGATTAGGCGCCCGTTTGCGCTGCAGCGAGCGCAGTGGGCAAGTCGTCTGTGAACTTGAAGAGCCGATCGAGTCCCGTCATCAAAAAGATGCTCCAGACGCCATCCTTCACACCGCACAGATGGAGTGTGCACTTCGATGCCAAAAGGACCTTCCGAAGCTGCAGGACTTGCGCGATGTTGGAAGAGTTGAGGTAGGTGACACTCGAGAAGTCAAGAATCACGTGGAAGTCCTTTGACTTGCCCTCCACCCGCTGCAGCAGCAGTTGCAGGTCATCGGTGAGACCGGGTTCGTCCGACAATTCTCCGACAAGGACCGTCTCTGACCATTCATTCAGTGCCATGCGAGGATGGTACCACCTCCGCATGCCCGTTCTCAATGCTTGACTGGAGTCAGGTTCCAGCGGCGGAGGGTCCGTCTGTCTTTGGCGCGGGAGACCCTACGGCGTGGGGGTCCACCGGAGCGCCTTCCGGCACTGCGTTCGCATCCGGCGCCGGCTCATCCGTGCGGTCAAAACGTGCAGCGCCCACAAGTGCATCATCATCCTGCAGTTTGACCACTCGAACGCCAAGGGTGTTTCGGCCAACGATCCGCACATCCGCAGCACGGATTCGGACAACCATGCCGCCCTTCGAAACAAACATCAAGTCATCATCCTCATGGATCGAATGGACCGCGACGACCCGACCATTGCGCTCGTCCGTCTTGATGTCGATTCTTCCCTTGCCGCCGCGTGACTGCGCGCGCGTCTGTCCATCATCCTGATGGACGAGATACTCGGTCATGTCCGTTCGTTTGCCGAAGCCATGCTCCGTGCACGTGAACAACTGAGCCGTGTCATCGCAGCGAACGAGTCCGACGAGTTCATCGCCATCGGCAAGGTCGACACCCGACACGCCCGCAGTGTCGCGCCCCATCACTCGAGCATCGTTCTCATCGAAGCGGATCGCCATGCCCTCGGCCGTCGCAAGCAGGATGTGATCTTGTCCCGATGTCTCCACGACGTTCACAAGCCGGTCGCCCTCATTGAGCCTGACGGCAATGATGCCGCTGCGATGGACATTGCGGTAGTCCTTCAGCGATGAGCGCTTCACGCGTCCGTTGGCCGTGGCAAAGAAGAGGTAGTCCTCGCGCGCCTCAAAGTCGCGGATCGGCAGATAGGCGACCACGCACTCGCCCGCCTTCAGTTCGATCACATTCTGCACGGAGCGCCCCTTGGAAGTGCGCGACATTTCAGGAATTTGCCAAACCTTCGTCCGGTAGACGCGACCCGTATTCGTGAAGCAAAGCAGGTCGTCGTGCGTGCTCGCAATGAAGACCCGTTCGATGTAGTCGCCATCCTTCGCGTCAGATCCTCGAATGCCGACGCCGCCGCGCCCTTGCGTGCGGAAAGTGTCCACGGGCAGCCGCTTGACGAACCCTTGGTGCGAGACTGTGACGGCGACATCATGCTCTTGAATGAGTTCCGCGAGGTTGAAGTCGTCTGCTTCGCCCACTTCGATCGTGGTGCGGCGCGCGTCTCCGAAGCGTTCCGCCAACTGCAACACATCGGATCGGATGATCTGCAGGATCAGTCTGTCGTCCGCCAGCAGCGCTTCGAGCCGGTCGATTTCTGCAAGCAGTTCGGTGAACTCCCGCGCCAAGCGCTCGATCTCGAGTCCAACGAGTTGGATCAAGCGCAGCGCGCCGATCGCTTCCGCCTGCACGCGTGTCAGCCGGGCACCATCGCCGCGGCGAGAGGCCTCGGCAATTCGCTGTGGAACAAGCGGGGCATTCGGATGATCGGGTGCGATGCGGAATGCGCGCGCGAGGAGCGCCTCAATGGCCTCTTCGCGCGTGCGCGATCCACGGATGATCGCGATCACTGCATCGATGTCGCACACGGCATACACCAGACCCTCGAGCTTGTGCGCTTGTTGGCGCGCTTGTCGCAGGAGGAATTCGGTGCGGCGGCGAATGACATCGCGTCGGTGATCGATGTAGCAGCCAATCAAGCTGGTGAAGGGCAGCGTTCGGGGCTGACCATTCACGAGCGTGATATTCATGATGCTGTAGGTGGTCTGCAGCGGCGTGAACTCGTAGAGCTGTCGCTCCACCACGGCAGGATCCGCGCCCTTGCGCAGCACTACCAGGATGCGCGTCTGCGCGTCGCGACCGCTGTGGTTGCGCACATCAGCGATGTCGGGGATACGGTCTTCCTTCTTCGCCTCGACGATCTTCTCGATCAGCGCGCTCTGCACGACTTGGTAGGGGATCTCCTCGATCACCAAGACTGCACGTCCATCACGCGTCTCATGGCGCACCTTGCCGCGTACCGTGAGGCGACCGCGACCTGTGGCATAGGCCTCGATGATGCCGCGCCGTCCCACGATCGTTCCGCCAGTCGGGAAGTCGGGGCCCTGCACGATCGCCATGAGCCCCTCGAGGCCAATCGATGGGTTGTCGATCGTCGCGGCGATGGCGTTCGCGATCTCGGTGAGATTGTGCGGTGCCATCGAACTTGCCATGCCGACGGCGATGCCCGAAGAACCGTTCACGAGCAGGTTGGGGAACTTGCCCGGAAGCACGGTGGGCTCCATGAGCCGATCGTCGTAGTTGGGACGGAAATCGACGGTTCCCTTGTCGAGATCTTCAAGCATCGCCACGGCGACGCCTGTCATGCGCGCTTCGGTGTAACGCATCGCAGCGGGCGGATCGCCTTCGATCGAGCCGAAGTTGCCCTGCTTGTCGACGAGCAGCGCGCGGGTCTTCCATGCTTGCCCGAGGTTCACAAGGGTGGGATAAATGACCGATTCGCCATGCGGGTGATAGTTGCCGCTGGTGTCGCCGCAGATCTTCGCGCACTTGATCTGCTTGCGCCCCGGCGTCAGGTTCAAATCATTCATCGCGACAAGAATGCGCCGCTGCGAGGGCTTCAGTCCGTCGCGCACATCGGGCAGCGCACGGTCCATGATCGTGCTCATCGCGTAGACGAGATACGACTCATGAAGTTCGCGGTCGATTGTCTTGTCGATCACCAGTCCGAGCGTGGACGGTGGGTCAGGAGAAGGGACGTTCGCGCTGCTCACAGGAAGCCTGAAATCCTACCCGAAAGGAGCGTTTTCAGGTGGCGAAGACGTCTGAAAAATCATGCCGTTTCATCGGGCGAATCACGGTCTTTGGTCGTGATGTTCACTGCCTCGACAGCAGCGCAAGATGCTCGCTGTTGCCGCCTCCGCCGATCACAGGACTTGGCGAATCCGCCAGCACGCGCGCGCCGAGTTCCGGCATCGATCCGAGGACGCGCGCCACAACGGCTCCGGCGACATCAGGCGGCAGCGCACCCTTCACAAGTGCCTTTCGCTCGTGACCCTGCGACTCATAGTGCGGCTTGATCAGCGTGATAATGCGGCCATTCGGACGCAACCATCGCAGTGCCGCCGGCACCGAGTGTCGCTGGCACGTCCAGGCGAGATCCATCACCACGAGATCGACCCCGCTGCTCGGGGGCGGCGCATGCAGCGCGTTTGTGCGTTCCTGCACATCCACGCGGGCGTCGTTTCGCAGTCCCCAGTCGAGCATGCCATACCCCGTGTCGATGGCTGTCACGCGGCGAGCACCACGCTGCAGCAGGCAATCGGTGAAACCCCCCGCATTGCAGCCGAAATCTGCACAATCGAGCCCCTCCACTGGCATGCCGAAGGTCTCGAGCGCATGCTGCAACTTGAACCCTGCGCGCGAGACAAAACGGACAGACGGTGGATCGCTCACAGCAGTTTCGGATCGTGTCCAGCGCCTCGGATACCGACAAGCGCAACGCCCAATCGGTCCGCCGCGGCGATGACTTGATCGCGCTCGAGCATGATCACCCGTCCCGCGCCGAGCGCCAGCACACGACCACCCGCAGCGGCGATGCGCTCCACGGTCTGTACGCCAACGGTGGGCACATCGGCACGCAAGTCATGGCTGTCGTGCGTGGTCTTCAGCATCGTCCAGCCGACCCGCTTGCAGATCGCAGCGGTGCGGTCGATGGTCGCATCCGTGCCCTCCATCGCCTCGACAGCGATCACATCACAGTCGCGCACAGTGATCGCCTGTCCGATGCCGAGGTTGGTCACCGAGCGAAGGATCGGCCAGCCAAAGTCAATGTCGCGCTGCTGAGCCGCCGAGGGTGTCATGCGCCCCATGACACCTTCGGTGGCGATGTGATCTGGAATGAAGCGGGTGGAATCCATGAGGTGCACGCCCGAAGCCGCCAATTCGTCGGCAACCGCCGCAAGCAAGGCGGGACTCCGCCGATCGAACCGCAGCTTCTGATAGTAGAGCAGCACGGTGCGGAGGTCGGGCATCTGGCGCAGCAGTTGCAGAGGGCGGTACATCGTGGCTTTCTTGACGCGTCCGACCATGACGGCGTCTCGCGCACCGGATGCGCGCATCAGGCGGATCCAACGTCCAATCTGGAGAACGCCCGCGCGGTGGAAGGAGTCACAGTGGTGCGGCAATTCAGCGTGGAAGTGATCGTGCAAGCCGACGCATGCGACTCGGCGACCAGCTGCCCGAATGCCCTGCGCAACGAGGAGCGGCAAGACGCCGCTGCCCGCGATCAGGCCGATCGGCGCGCCCTCCTCTGCGCCTTCGCCAGCATCACCATCCGGAGCAGGGGCGCTCATCCGCGTCCCTCATGCGGACCGTGCATCGGCAGCATCTGCTGTGGATCGTGGGGGATCGGTTCAGTCGCTGCAAGTGCGAATGCCAGTTGTTCGACCAACCCGGCTGGCTCATCATGTGTCAGCAAGAGATCGAGTGCTGCATGACGCACGAAACCCTGCTCGACGCCGTGTTCGATCAGCTGTCGCAGCGGCAGCGCAAAGCCATTCGTGTTGAGTATGCCGATCGGTTTTTGGTGGCGCCCGATGACACGACCCACGAGTGTCTCAAAGAACTCCTCCCATGTTCCGAGTCCACCCGCGAGCACGGCGAATGCGCTGCCAAGTTCCTCCATGCGCTGCTTTCGCTCGCGCATCGATGCAACGACGATCAATTCGTCGCAGCCCGTCCATCCCTGTTCAAGCGACAGAAACTGCTCGGTGATGATGCCCGTGACATGCGCACCGTGCTGCTGCGCAGAGCGCGCGAGTTCGCCCATCAGACCGATGCCACCACCCCCGTAGACGAGATTGAAGTTGGCCAGGGCCAGGGCGCGACCAAATGCCGCGGCCGCGGCAAGGTGCGTCGCATTCGCGCCACGGGCACTGGCACAGTAGACCGTCAAGGCCCGTCGCACGGATGCGTCCTGCATTTCCCTACGATAGCAGCCGCGTGTCGCAGCCTGTCACACCTGTCAGTGACCGCGTGGCGATCGGCGCCGTCTTGGCGGTCGCCGCCGCGCGGTGCATGATCGCCTTTGCCGCGCTTCCAGTCTTCGACATGGATCCCGCGCAGCAGCCTGGCGTCTTTGTGGGTGCAACGCCTGCGCAGAGTGTGCTGCTCGATGCCGTTGTGTTTGCGGCGTCGGCGTGGCTGCTCGTGCGCTGCGCAATCGACCGCGCGCTTCTCCCACGCTGGTGGACGTGGATGGCGAGTGCATGCATGGTGCCGTGCGCAGTGGCCGCTGCGCATGCCATGCAGGATGTCGAACAGATGTGGCGCTGCACGACATGGATCGCATCGATCGCTTCCGCGCTTGCCGTGTGTGGATTTTGCCTGCGTGATCCGACTGGATTGATGCGCCGCGCGCTCCTCGCGGCGCTCGCGGGCATCGGGGTTGCGCTCGCGGTCCGCGGACTCGTACAGATGACGAACGAGCATCAGGCGACGCTCGAGTTCTATCAGCAGCAAAAAGAGATGTTTCTCCGTGCACAGGGGTGGCTGGCGCAGTCGCCGGAAGTGCTGACCTACGAGCGGCGTCTGCTGCAGAATGAGGCAACGGGCTGGTTTGGATTTGCAAATGTCTTTGCAACGGTCGCCGCAACAACGGCGACACTGCTCGCGAACGCGGCCCTCGGCGGTGGACGCGTCGCGGTCCGTGCACTCCTCGGGCTGGCAGCCCTCCTCTGCGTCGGTCTTATCGTGGCCAGCGGTTCGAAGGGCGGCATCGGTGCGCTTGCCGTCGGTGCCGTGGCGAGCGTCCTGCTTCGACGATCCGATCGATGGGTGCGGGTTCTTGCCTTTCTGCCGATTGTTGCCGTGCTCGCTTTGCTGGCACGCGCACTTGTGGGCGAGGGTTGGGGCGAGCAGAGTCTCTGGTTTCGCTGGCAGTATCTCGTGGGTGCGGTGCGGACGCTCGCGGACGCACCCCTCGTCGGCGTTGGCCCCGCCGGCTTTCAGGCGGCGTTCATGCAGTTGCGGCCGAGTGGTGCCGTCGAAGAAGTCACAAGTGCGCATGGATCGCTCGCCGACTGGGCTGCTGCACTCGGCGTGAGTGGTTTTGTGCTCGGCGGCGCGATGCTGTGTCTGCTGTGGCATGGTGGTACGCGTGCTCCACAGAGAAATGACTCGAGCGGCGACGGAAGGATTGTGCGGGAGATCGCGCTCGCGAGTGTCGTATTCGGCGTGATTCTTTCTGCGCTCTTTGAAGCGCCCACGCTCAGTGGAGATGCATGGCTCTGGCGGGCTGCAGGCGCGGTCGCCGGCGTTGCAGCCGCATGGGCGATAGCCCAGCAGGGTGGGAGCGCCGATGAGCGCGCACGGACGGGCCTTGCCGTGGGCGGTGTTGCGGCGGCATGCGTCGCTGCAACCCACGGGCAGATCGACATGGTGTTCTGGCTGCCAGGCAGCGTTCTCTGGGCGTGGCTGGTGCTCGCATCTGCACCCTTGCCAGCTGCGGTGCAGTCGTACCGTCCGTCCAAGATGACTTCGGCCGCCTGGGCTGCTTCTGCTGCTGCCGCTGCGTTGTGGATCGTGGTGTGGGCTTCACCGGCGCTGACGCGTCAGGATGACATCGCCATTGTCGCAGCACAGCGAATCTTCGATGCGGCGCAGGCGCAGTCCCGTGAACGGCTTGCGGTAGCTCGGCGCGATGCAGCACAGGCGCTTGCGGCTGCATCCGTGGATTCGCCGCGGAGGCGATCGCTTGCATTGTGCGCGGCGGAGCAGTGGCTAGCCGCCGCGCGCGATACGGCGACTCCGATGGAGCAGGAGCAGTTGCGTTCGGGCGCGCAGGAGGGGGCTGCGCTCGCTGCGGATGCCGCGTGGAGCCGTTTCGCGGCACTTCGGCTTGCATCGCTTGCTGCAAACGATTCGCTCGATGCGGCGCCGAGTGACCGTGCCGCTGCAGTGCGACTCGAGCACGCGCTGCACGCCGTTCTTGTGGCAAATCCCCGCCACTGCGACAGTCACCTGCGTCTTGCCATCGCGTTTGCCGCACAGGGGCGGCTGGAGGACGCTCGCGCTGCCATCGATGCGGCAGCGCTGTGCAATGAGTCCTTTGCGGCCGATCCTCTTCGGCAGTTCCGCCCCGGGCGAATCGACGCGGTGCGACAGCTGGTCGAATCGCGTGCAGCAAAGGCAGCCGAGCGATTGCCGAGTGCAGCCGAGGGCGACCCCGCAAAGTAAGGGGTCATCCCTGCGATGGAGTCGTGGGTTTGGTCGCGCCGGTTGAAGGCGGTTGTCCCTGCACGGCATCGATCGCCTGCAGCACTTGCGCGGGCGTGTAGGTGTCGCTCTTGAATACTTCTTCGCCGCGGGGCGAGAGGACAACAAGCAGCGGAATCGTCAGTCGATCCAAGCGCTTCAGGAGCGCGCGTCCCTGCGGGTTGTCGCCTGTGAGGTCGACCTTGATGGGCGTGACCCCGGCACTGCTGAGCCGCGCCGCAACCGCATCGCTTTCAAGAATCGTCTTCTCGAGCGTCTTGCAGTTGAGACACCACTCCGCGGTGAAGTCGAGGACCACCGCATCCCCGCGTCCCTGTGCATCGGCGAGGCGCTCGGGTGTGAAGTACACCCACGGAATCTTGCCATCATCGGTCAGTTGAATGCCGATTGCAGCGCTCGCGACCACGATCCCCAGCCCAAGTGATCCGAACACGAGGCGTGGCTGCATGCGCGGCGTGATGCACCAGGTGCGCACACTCATCCAGCCGCCTGCTGCGATACCGAGTGCCGCAACGAACCACCAGTAGTCGTTCGTCGGCGGCTCGGGTGGCGCCGCAAGCATGCCCGCGGCACCCGCGCCGATGAAGTATGCGGCGGCAGCCAACAGCAGCAGACCCATGATCTGCTTCACCAGATCACTCGCGGGACCGCTGCGCGGGACCCGCTGCACGAGCTGCGGGAACGCGCTGAGCACCATGTACGGCAGCGCCATGCCGCCGCCGATGACGCCAAACACCAGCAGCACCACCCACGGCTGCTGCGTGGCGGCCCATGCTGCGGCGGCTCCCATGAGCGGTGCGGTGCACGGCGTGGAGAGCACCGCTGTCATGATGCCGAAACCGAACGAGCCTGCGAGTGTGTCGTGACGGAAGTCGATGCCCGCGACCGACTGTGGCAAACGCAGGGAAAACAGCCCGCACATGCCGATCGCCATCACGGCGATGATGACACCGACGCCGATGGTGAACCATGGATACTGGAAAAGTTGGCTCGAAGTCGTGAATCCGCTGATGAGCGAGACGGCAACACCAAGCCCCACCCAGAATGCGATCACGCCGAGCGACAGCATGGCGCCGAGTATCACGCAGCGCCTTCGATTGCCGGCACTGTGCGCGAGGCCCATGATCTTCAGTGGAATCACGGGCAGGACGCAGGGCGTAAAGTTCAGCAGCGCTCCACCGAGCGCAGCGATCAGAAGCACGAGCAGGAAGCCAGTGCCCGTCGGATCAACGGAAAATGTCGCACCGAAGAAGTCGAAGCGGACCGAACGCGGACCGGCTCCACCACTGTTGAGTACTGCGAAGATGCTCGCGTCAAAGTCCTTCAGTGCCGCATCGAGTGCAGGCATCGCCGCACCAGCCGCCACACGCAATGTGACGGGCATGTCGATTTCGGTCGGTGCGAGGCAGGTCGTTGCATCGCACGCTTGATAGCGCAAGCGCAGCGTGAAGGTGTGCTCGCCTTCGCTGGCATCGGCTGCGATTGCGAGCGGCACCCCGATGATGAATGTCCCCTCGAAGACCGCGTACTTCTGCGGCCCATCGCCGACATCGGCAGTGACAAGGTGGGACTCCGGCCACTGTGCAAGCAGTGGCGTGAAC
>VGYQ01000060.1 GCA_016872915.1 Planctomycetota bacterium
CAATTCCACATGGCATCGAGGGTTGAGATGCTTGCCGGATCAAACTTCAGCGCATTGGCGAAGTAGAAGAGCCCTACCTCAAAGCCCGACTGAGCGATCGCCTTCTCGGCGCGTTCAAGGAACAGCCGCGCCTTCTCGGGCGAAGCAATGAACACCGCTTTCTTGTCGCCGTCGTTCTTTTTCCAAGGCAGGATCAAGGGGGGTCTCCGCAACAACCTTTCCGGGGGAAAACGCTTCCTCGGAATCCGAAAGGGTAGCGCATCACGCACGGTGCGGCAATTCTTCCCCTCGGACTGCATTAGACTTCCACATCGTGCGTGCCCTTGTGCTGCATCCAGATCCGGTGCTGCGGCGGCGTGCCGAGCCAGTCGGAGCAATTGACGGGCGAATTCGCGATCTGGCCGAGCAGATGATCCACATCATGCATGAGGAAGATGGCTATGGACTTGCGGCGCCCCAAGTGGGCGAGTCGCTCCGCATCTTTGTGACACAGCGCGAAGATGACGAGGAGGGGCAGGGCGGCGTTGTGTACGTCAATCCGCGATTCATCCGTATCGAGGGCACGCTCGAGGCTGAGGAGGAAGGATGTCTCAGCCTGCCAGACATTCGTGGTTCGGTACGGCGGCAGCCGACCGTCGAGATCGAAGCAACCGATTTGGAGGGACGCATCTTCCGAATGGAGTCGAGCGAACTGATGGCGCGCTGCTGGCAGCATGAGATGGATCACCTTGATGGTGTTCTCATCATTGATCGGATGAGCGTGATGGACAGGCTGGTCAACCGAAAAAAGTTGAAGGCACTCGAGGAGCGAGATTGAACCGCGCCAGCGGTGTCGTGGATCATGGCGGCGGGTCCGGCGCCGACGGTGTTCCCATCGTGCTCCTTGGAAGCGGGGCGTTTGCGGTCGCGCCATTCGCCGCGCTGCGAACCGCCGCGCCTGAGATGGGATTGCGCGTGGCGTGCGTCGTTTCGCAGCCCGACCGAAAAGCTGGACGCGGGCAGGCACTCGCCCCAACGCCCGTCAGTGCGTGGGCGCTTGCACATGGGCTGCCGCTGGAACGGACCGACGATGCATCGTCGGGGGCATCACTCGCCCGAATCCGCGGTGTTGGCCCGGCACTCCTTGTTGTGGTCGCGTTCGGGCAGCGGCTTGGGCGAGAACTCCTCGATGGAGTCGCTGCGGTCAATCTGCACGGATCGCTGCTGCCGGCGTGGCGCGGTGCCGCGCCCATTCAGCGTTCGCGGATGGCTGGTGATGCGCGAGTCGGGGTCACAGTGATCGGACTCGCCGATCGGATCGATGCGGGTGTTGTTTTTGCGGAGGCGTCCACCGAGCCGCAAGATGCGGAAACTGCGGGCGAACTTCATGATCGGCTGAGCGTCCTTGGCTGCGCGCCGCTGCTCGACACCGTGCGCCGTTGGCGCGCTGCATTCGATGCACATTCGAACACGGCCCTGCGCCAGCGTCCGATGCGAGCGCTCGACTCACTGGGCGGCGTTCACCAAGATGAGCGGCTCGTGACGCGCGCTGCGAAACTGTCGCGCGCGGATGCGTGGGTGGACTTCACCGTCGAGGCACATGCCGTCAGCGCGCGTATCAACGGGCTCAGCCCCTGGCCGGGCGTCGATGCGTTGGTCGGCCAGCATGCGCTGCGCATTCTGCGGGCGCGACCGGTGTCGGGTGGCGAAGCAGTGAACGTGCCCGCCGGTGAAGTGACGCCCGCCGGCCATGTTGGGTGCGGTGGTGGTGCGATTGAGTTGCTTGATGTGCAACCGCCGGGGGGAAGCGTGATGTCGTGGGATGCGTTTCGCCGCGGTCGGCAGATTGCCGCTGGCGCAGTCGTGTGCTGTCCAAGTATGCGGGCGAAGGACTCTCCACCATGACAATGAGCCCAGCCGCCGTCACCCCCGACGACTTGGATTATCCCCTCGACGCCGCGCGCATCGCCACGCGTCCTGCGGAGCCACGCGATGCTGCGCGGATGCTGGTGCTGCACCGCGCGCAGGACCGCATCGAGCACCGTCATGTGCGCGACATCGTTGGCTACCTCGATCCGGCGGGAGCACTGATCGTGAACGAGACTCGTGTGGAGGCGATGCGTTTCCTTGCTGTGCGCGATGGCGATGGACGGACATGCGAGGGGCTGTTTGTCGACCCTGCAGGCGACGGCTTGTGGCGGGTCATGATTCGTGGTGCCAAGCACTTCGCGTACGGCGATGTGCTGCGCCTGACGCCGCCGCAGGATGATGCGCACGCGAGGGGGCATGGGGAGGGGGAGCGTGCATCGGGATCCACCGTGGAGGTGCGGCTGGAGCGGCGCGATGGTGCACACTGGGTTGTGTCCGTGTGCGGTGGCCTGACCGCTGCAGCTGCGTGGAAAGCGGCAGGTTGGACTCCGTTGCCGCCCTACATACTTGCCGCTCGGCAGCAGCGCGGGGAGCTGCAGGCGGCGGCGGATCAGGCTGACCGACAGGAGTACCAAACGGTGTATGCGCGCACGAGTGATTTGCCGAGCTGTGCTGCGCCCACAGCCGGCCTTCATTTCACCCCTCAACTTCTGCAACGGATCGCAGCCCAGGGGGTTGAAACGATCCGAACGGAATTGCAGGTGGGGCCTGGCACCTTCCGGCCGGTAGGCGCGCCAACGCTTGCAGCGCATCCGATGCACTCGGAGCGATGCCGAGTGAGCGCTGCCGCGCTGAGCGCACTTCACAGCTGCAACATGGCCGCAAGCCTCGTGGTGGGAACGACTTCGGTTCGGCTGCTCGAGTCGCTCCCTAGGCCACTGTCGGGCGAAGTTCTCGCTCGAGCGCGCGAGTTGATCGGGGCAGGGCAAGGTGACCGCACCGTGATGGACTTCGCCACGGACATTCTGATTGCCCCGGGGTCTGACTTCCGCTGGACCAACAGACTGCTGACGAACTTCCATTTGCCACGATCGACCCTGCTCGCGCTCGTGGGCGCGCTCGTGGGACTCGATCGGCTCAAGCGGATCTATGCGATCGCGCAGCGTGAGGAGTACCGCTTCTACTCCTTCGGCGATGCCATGCTCATCCTTCCCTGAAGCCGCCGCCTCATGGGTCGTCGGTCCGGGCACATTTTCGGTCGCTTGAAGCATCAAGCGGCGGAGGATCAAGTGCCGATATCCATGGAGAGCTTGCATGAAGTTGTCTCACCTGATCGCCAAAGTGGATGGCGTGACGGTCTTGGGAGAGTGTGACCCCGAAATTGGGTGCGTCACGGATGACTCCCGGAAAGTCACGCGTGGTTCGCTTTTCGTTGCACGCAGCGGAACGCGCGGCGATGGTCGCGTCTTCATCGCCGATGCGGTTGCGCGCGGCGCATCAGCTGTGCTCTGTGACGGGGGTGTGCCTTGCGATGAAATGCGAAGTGCAGGTGTGGCGATGCTGCAGTGCGCGGATCCGGCGATCAGCGGTGTCGACCTCGCGCATGCGTTCGCGGGGTTCCCAGCATCTGCCATGCGCATGATCGGCATCACAGGAACCAATGGCAAGACAACTGTTGCATTCCTTGTTCAGCATCTCTTGATGCACGCATCGATCAAGTGCGGTCTGATCGGAACGGTCGTGATCGATGATGGCGCGACACGAACACCGGCCGAACTCACGACTCCAGGGGGTATGGAACTGGCACGCATGCTCGGCACGATGGCACGCCATGGATGTGATGCAGTCGCCATGGAGGTGTCGAGCCACGCGTTGCATCAGGGGCGTGTCCGAGGAATTGACTTCGCCGTGGGTGTCTTCACGAATCTGACGGGCGATCATCTTGACTACCACGGCACGATGGATGCCTATGCCGATGCAAAGGCGCAGCTGTTCGATGGACTTCGACCGGGCGCATGTGCCGTGGTCAATGGTGACGACCCTGCGCACGAGCGAATGGTTCGATCATGTGCGGCGCGTGTGGTGCGTTGCAGTACTCACGACACGCGTGCGGAGTGCACTGTGGAGGTGATCCGCGTGGCGCTGGGTGGGATGCGCCTTCGACTGCATGGCGCCTGGGGCAGTTTCGATGCGGACTTTCCCTGCGTGGGTCGACACAACGCGATGAATGCGCTGCAGGCCGTGGCAGCCGCATGGGCGCTTGGTGTTCCAGCGGAGCATTTGTCCAGCGGATTGTCCACAGCTTCCGCTCCGCCTGGACGGTTGCAGCCGGTGACCGCACTGCATGATCCCTTTGCAGTCCTCGTGGACTACGCCCACACGGATGACGCCCTGTCGAACGTGCTCGCCGCACTGCGCCCCGTGGTTGGCACTGGACGAATCGTGTTGGTCTTCGGTTGTGGTGGCAACCGTGACCGAACCAAGCGACCGCGGATGGCTGCAACAGCGGTGCGTGGCGCCGATGTGATCTACGTGACGAGCGACAATCCGCGTCAGGAAGATCCCAACGCGATCATCGCCGAGATTCTGGAGGGCATTCCATCCGATCAGCGAGGGCGCGTTCATGTGCAGCCTGATCGTGCCATTGCAATTCAAGAGGCAATCGCAGCTGCTCGCACAGGCGACATCGTGCTCATCGCGGGCAAGGGGCATGAGGACTATCAGATCATCGGAACGGAGAAGCGCCACTTCGATGACTGCGAGCAGGCGCGCGCTGCTCTCCAGTCGAGGAGAAGTACGCAGGCGCAGGAAGCCGCTCAGCCGAAGTCGGTCGGTCGACAACATCAGCCACAGGGAGTCCACGCATGAATGGTTCGCATGAAGTCTTTGGCGATGCTCTGTCGCCGTTCCTGACCCCTGATGAACTGCGCAGCGCCGTGCAAGGTGCATGGGTGGAAGCGCCTGCGGATGGCACTGTCTTGCGCGGTGTTGGCACCGATACCCGCAGTGATCTCACGGGCCGCGCATTCTTTGCGCTTCGCGGCGATCGCCACGATGCCCACGATCATCTGCTCGAAGCGGTTCGGGCAGGCGCACGTGTGGTGGTCGTGGAGGAGTCGCGCTGGAACCGCATCCGCTTCGTTGGACAGCAGCCCGCATCCGTGCTGATCGTGCGCGATACGCGTGCAGCACTGCAGGCAGCAGCCCGTTTCTGGCGCATGCAATTGCGTGGAACGCAAGTCGTGGGGATTACGGGCAGCTCAGGCAAGACGACAACGCGGCGTTTGATGGAGGGGGTCCTTTCGACAAGGTTCCGCGGAACAGCAAGTCCAAAGAGTTTCAACAACGATGTCGGCGTTCCAATCACGCTGCTTGGCGGTCGACGCGGGGACGACTTTCTCCTCGCGGAGATCGGCATGAACAGTCCAGGCGAGATTGCGGCGCTCACAGCTCTCGCACGACCTGATGTCGGCGTGATCACCATGGTTGGCAAGGCCCATCTGGGTGGTCTTGGATCGGTCGATGCGATTCTGCGCGAGAAGTTCTCGCTCATCGCAGGTCTGCATGCCGGATCGCTTGCGATTGTGCGTGGCGACAGCAGTCTGCTCGATGCAGCACTCGAGGCGGCCCTGCCTGCGGGAGTGCGCGTCGTGCGATTTGGGACAGGCCCCGCCAACCATGTGCGACTTCGCGCGCGCGCGGCGCGTGCGGAGGGCGGGCAAGACATCGAGGTCGATGCATGCGGTCGGCGATTCGAGATTCGCTTGGCGCTCGATGGAGAGCACAATGCCATGAACGCGCTCGCAGCAATCGCGCTCGGCATTGACCGCGACATGACTGATGATGAAATCGCGCGCGGATGCGCCGCGGTCGTGCCATCGGACATGCGGTTTGTTCGGCAGCAGATGTGCGGCATGACGCTCTTCAATGACGCGTACAACGCCAATCCAGATGCGATGATCGCTGCACTGCGCACATTTGGTGAACGCGCCGCGGCAGGTCAGCGCAAGATCACGATCCTCGGAGACATGCTCGAACTCGGCGATGCCGGGCCGCATCTGCATGCGGAACTTGGACGCGCCGTGGCCGCCGGGGCAAGTGGCGGCCCGCCTGCACTGGCCGTCTTTGTCGGACCTCTGTCTGCGCACGGAGCGGCTGCGTGTCGGAGCGAGAACACCTGCGATGTGCTGCATGTGCCAGATCTTTCGCCCGATTCGATCACGCGTGTCCTCGGCGCACTTCGAGTGGGCGATGCAATCCTGCTGAAAGGTTCGCGCGGTTGCCGACTTGAATTGCTCCTGAACTCGTTGCAGGAGAGGATGGCGGCCTGATGATCTACAACCTTGTGGAGGCGACGCAGGGATGGCTCGACGAGCGGGGTCTGTCGTGGATCGTGATGGTGCTCTATCAGGTGGAGTTCCGGGCGCTCTTTGCAGCGTTGCTTGCCTTCGTGCTCGTTGCACTGTTCGGTCCGCGCGTGATCCGCTGGCTCGCTCAGAAGAAGATCGGCGATGTCCCCGAGTTCGGCAACGAGACGCTCAACCAAATGATGCAGGGACGCCAGGGGACACCGACCATGGGTGGGCTTGTCATCGTGGGCGCACTCGTGGCCAGCACGCTGCTGCTGGGAGATGTGCTGCATAGCCGGTACATACAACTCGGTCTGATCGTGGCGATCAGCTTCGCAGCATTGGGCAGCGTGGATGACTGGCTCAAGTTGACGCAGAGCCGCCGACAAGCGGGTATGCGTGATGGTCTGTTCGCGTGGGAGAAGCTGATCTTTCAGTTGGGACTCGCAGGAATCGTCGGGTTCTTCCTCTGGCGCTGGGGAATGGGACCCGATGCGCATGTGCTGAACCTGCCATTTCAGCGCACCTACCTGCCGACGCCATCGATCGACACGCTGCTTCAGCCTCCGATGATGTCGCCAACGGTGTGGATCCTTGGTGCGGGGGCGTTCACATTGATCGCAACGCTCGCGATCGCCGGGACATCGAATGCCGTCAACATCACTGACGGCATGGATGGGCTGGCGACGGGAACGCTCATCATCGCCACGCTTGCGCTCATGGTGCTGCTGTGGATTGCAGGCAGCCCGCGCGCCGCATATTTCCTGATGGTGCCGAGCGTGCCCGGTGTGGGCGAACTGCTCGTGATGGCAGGGGCCATGGCCGGGGCGTGTCTCGCATTCCTTTGGTTCAACTGCTCGCCCGCGCGCGTTTTCATGGGCGATACAGGAAGCCTCTCGCTGGGCGCACTGCTCGGCTTCTTCGCCGTTGCGGCGCGGCAGGAACTGCTGCTGCTCGTCATTGGCGGTGTCTTCTTCCTTGAACTTGGCAGCGTCTTCGCCCAGACGCAGTGGTTCAAGTACACGCGCATCCGCTTCGGTCAGGGGCAACGCATCTTCCGCTGCGCACCCGTCCATCACCACTTCCATCTCGGTGGGTGGCAGGAGCAGCAGGTGGTGGTTCGACTCTGGATCGTGTCGGTGATGCTGACGATGGTTGCGCTTGTCACTCTCAAGCTGCGCTGACGCACGCGCACGCGGTGGTGGTGGGGTCAATCCCCGTGCAGTTCGCGCAGGCGCTGCGAGAGCCGAAGAATCCACTGCACGCGTTCGCACTCGCCGATCCACTCCGCCACCACGGTTGCGTTCTCATCCGAGGGAGCCTCTGCAAAGGGAACGGGGCACGCCGCACCGAGTTGCGTGCGCGCCATGGCGCGGTACCGCGAGAGCGTGCGGTCGCCGAGCAGGTGAACGAACTCGTACTCCTCTGTCAGCCAAAGAACGGTGGGCACGCGGTGGCCTGCAGCGATGCGGACTTCCTCGGCCAGATCCATGTGCTCGTCTCGGTCGAGGAAGACGAGGTCGATCATCGGACATGCGAGCGCGATCGCCTGCAGCAGTGGGCACTGCGTCGCGCAGTCGCCGCACCACATGCCGCTCAGGCAGATCATCGGCGAGCGGCGCGTGAAGCTTGCGAGCAACGTCCGCTGCGCATCCGTGATCGGCGCGCGCGCCACGCGCGCGCGCCATGTGGCGGCACGCTGCGGATCCGTGGCGAGATATGCCTCCCACCCGAGACCCGCCGCATGCTTGGCTTGCAGGAATGACGCGCGCATCGGAGGATCAGCTGCCGAGTGCGTAGATGAAAGTGGCGCTCGCGGTCAGAAGATCCGCACGCGACTTGATCAGTTCGAAGCGTGCATCGAAGAGGAATGACTCGGCGAGCAGGAGATCGTTGATGGTTGCGAGACCGTTCAGGTAGTTCTGATAGACGCTGTCGTAGGAATCCTGCGACGCGGTCAAGAGCGCCACGCCCGCCTCATACTGCTTCTGCGCGGAGAAGAAATCGAAGTAGCTCGACCAGACCTGCCCCGTCGTCTCGAGACGGAGTTGCTCCAGCCGCGCCTCCGCAGCGCGCACTTCGCTGCGCGCCTGCCGCAGCCGGTTGGCGCGTTCGTAGCCGTCGAAGAGCAGCCAGTCCGCGGTCACCTGTGCGGAGTACAGGCCGTATGCCGCTGCGCCGCTGCCCGAAAACCCTGGCTGCGTGTAGTTGAAGTTGCCGCCCGTCACGCCGGCCGAGCCTTCAAAGTTGATGATCGGCAGAAAGTCCGCTTCCGCGCGTTTCACCATCTGCTCCTTCGATCGCACCTCGCCCAGCGCGGAAGCGATGTCAGGTCGCTGGGCAAGCGCGGACTGAATGGCGACCTCTACGCCATCGGTGATCGTGCTCGGGAGCGGCAGATCCGCAAGACGAACGATCTCTGGCGAGGACTGCGCGGGAATGCCCATCGCCACGGCGAGCTGCGCCTGCGCGACGTAGACCTCTGCCTTCGCCTCCTCGAGTGCGTACAGCGACTGCATGTACTGCTGCCTTGCCTGCAGAACTTCGGGACGCGTGGCGAGTCCGACCGTCATCCGGTCGTCGGTCGCATCGAGTTGTTTGCGCGCTGTCGCGACATTCTCTCGCGCCGCCTCGCGCAGCGAGATTTTCGCATCCAGCACGAAATACGCGCGCTGCACGTCGAAGACCAGCCGTTGCATCTCACGGTTGAACGCAAAGTTGGCTGCGGTCAGTTGTGCGCGCGCGCGCGCGGCATCCGCATCGCGGCGACCAAAGTCCAAGAGCACCCAGCTCATGCCAATGATGGCGTTCCCACTGACATTGTTCACGATCGCGGGCAGCACCTGCTGCCGCTGCGGACCGAAGTCGCCCCGAAGGCCGATGTCCGGCATGTATTCAGAGTCGGCGATACCGACCTGCGCGGCGGCTGCACGCGCGCTCTCCCACGAGCCGCGCGTGCGGGGGCTTGCGGAGAGCGCGACATCAATGCACCGAGTGAGCGACAGAGTCTCGCGCGGGCTTCCCGTGAGCGTGTCGTTCTCCTCCGCGTCGCCCGTGGCCAGATTCACCGATGGGTCGCCCGTGGCCAGATTCACCGATGGGTCGCCCGTGGCGCTCGCGGCAGCAGCAGGGATGGCAAGCGGAGTGACCGGAGCGGGCCCGCCACCTTGGCTCCACGCCGTCGTGGAATCGGAGGAAACCAGCCGGTCGATGTCGCGGTCGACAAACGGACCATCCATGACGCAGCCTGCCAAAATGAACGGAATTGCTGCAATCCCGAATCTATAAACCCAGTTTGGAGGGTGTGCCATGGGTCTTGGAGTGGAAAACTACCACGGGCGTGCGTGTCGGGGATTGCTTCGGTTGGCCGCAAATCGAAGCCAATACCGACGATATTGCCACTGATTGTGGCGGCACATTTTGACCGACCCCATTTTCATTCGTACCTTGACGTGGGCGAAGAGATGCATCGAATGTCAATGAGCGACCGATTTCCACCCCAATCTCTTTGTGGAGCGCAATGTTTCGC
>VGYQ01000061.1 GCA_016872915.1 Planctomycetota bacterium
CCGCGCGGATCATCCTTCAGCAGCGAAAGCGCATGATCAAGCAGCAGACGTCCAAGTCCGATCCCTCGAGCTCGCGGAACCAATCCAAAGTAGACAAGTTCCATGCAACGAGAGGAAGGGATTTCACTGATGAAGCACGCGCCGACCATTTCACCTCGCCACTCAAGCAGCAGCCACAAACGCGAGTCAAGTACGCCTGTTGCAAGGTGTCCATCCAAGATGTCCCGTGTCGTCCGCATCTCTGCGAGTCCTGGACAGTCAAGCGAGTCGACGTACGTTTCCGAAAGCAGCGATTCGAGCAGGTCGCGCCGTTGTCCATCCCACGGACTGATGCGAATCTCAGAGTGGGCAGGGGGTAGTGGTCGGCAGTCGCGCGCCGAAGGTCTTTCGAGATATGCGAGCGTTGCAATCACATGCATGCCACCCAATTCCATGGCAGCGAGGTCATCCTTCGCAAGCGGCTCGACGAGCGCCTGAACCACGGCAGCATCCATACGCTGCGCCGTCAAGATGGCTTCGCGTACAAGCAAAGCTCCACGCGATCGATCGAGAACGCCGCGCAGAGGGGACATCGTCAACAGAGCCGTGCGTCCAGGCGCGCGCGAAAGAACCGCGGCATGTTGGAGCCGTCCCTTCTCATCGCGCAGAACGAGAACCGCTTCACGCGAGGGGTCGCGAGGGCGTTCCAGCACCCGCTGGGCACGTGTGCGCGAGCCACCGAAGGCGAGCACGATGGCCTCCTCGCGCAGCAGGTCGGAGACCTCTTGGACTTCCTGGTCAGGTGGAGGGAGCCGTCCCATGGCGTGAGCGTATCGGGTGGCGGGCGTTACACTTCCCGGGTCATGCAACGGCAGTTTGTCTTGTTCACCATTCCCTGCTTCCTGCTCTGCGCTCTTGCTGCAAGCATGGTGGCAGCCGCGCGTCAGGATTCAGGACCGATCGGTGCACCAAAGCCTCCACCGCCCGCGGTGCCTCAACCAGCGGAGCCTCTCCCGACAGAGCGTGAACGAACACTTTCGCCAGAGGCTGCCCCTGGGCAGTGGCAACTGGAGTTCACACCGGGCGATCTCCGCGTCTACACCGACCCCCAGACGAATCAGCACTTTTGGTACCTCACCTACAAGGTGGTCAATCGCACTGGACAGGAGCGTTGGTGGGCGCCCAAGTTTGAACTCTTGGAGGACCACGGCAGAGTGCGCCGTTCTGGGCAAAATGTTGATCCGATCATCATGAAACGGGTTGAGGCGCTGATTGGAAACCGGCTGATCGTGGATCAGTATCAGGTCCTTGGCGAGATCAAGCAGGGCGAGGAGCACGCGAAGGAAGGGTTTGTGGTGTGGAGCGAGGACGATCTTCGTGCGACGGAACTGCACGTTTTTATCCGTGGCATGTCGAGTGAGATGCAGAAAGTGGAGACCAAGGATGGCGTCGTGATGATGTACAAGACCCTCAAACTTGATTATCGGGTGCCGAGGGATGCCGCGGATCGGGGTGGAGAGCCCGTGCCTTGCGAGCAGCGTGAGTGGGTCCTGCGCTAACCACGTCTTGAGCCGCTTGATTGACTGCGAAGGCTCCGCTATCCTGTGGGGCTCGATCAGAGAACCCATTCGGAGTCACCTGCTATGGCACACAAAAAGGGACAAGGTTCAACCCAGAACGGCCGCGACTCAAATCCGCAGTACCGCGGCATCAAGTTGTACGGAGGCCAGACTGCGCGCGCAGGTTGTGTGCTCGTCAGCCAGTGCGGCACCAAGTGGCGTCCCGGGTTCATGGTCCATCAGGGCCGCGACTACACCCTCACGGCGTTGGTCGATGGCACCGTGCGCTTCCGCGGTCGATGCGTCGATGTGATTCCGCTCGACCCATCCACACCGCGTTTGGCCATTGATCGCTGATCGCTTGGTCGATCCGCGGTCGATCCGCGCGCTTGGTACCTCTTCTTTCGTCGCGCTGCGAGTGTGCCCCCGCATTCGAGCTGTGTTTGAATCGTTGCTCGGACCTTGCTTTCGTCGCCATGTTCGTTGACTCTGCCATCATCACTGTGCGCTCTGGCCGCGGAGGGGCCGGATCACGGCATCTGCTGCGCATGAAGGGGAACGCCAAGGGCGGACCCGATGGAGGCGACGGCGGCAAGGGTGGGGATGTCGTGGTGTATGGCAATCCGCATCTCGACACACTTGTGCAGTTTGCTTACCAGCCGCATTGGTTCGCGACCGATGGTGAAGCGGGTTCACGCAAGAACTGCAATGGAAAGGAAGGTGTGGACCGTGTCATTGAACTGCCGCTTGGGTCGCGCGTGTTCGATGCTCAGACGGGCGAACTGGTGGCGGATATCACGGAGGCTGCGCAGACCATTGTGGTGGCACAAGGGGGTGTCGGAGGCAAGGGCAACGTGCATTTCAAGAGTGCGGTGCATCAGACGCCGACGGAGACTTCGCCGGCCGGCGAGCCGATCGAGCGAGTCCTTCGCATTGAGCTGCTTTTGATTGCCGATGTGGGTTTTGTCGGGCTGCCGAACGCCGGAAAAAGCACGATGCTGAAGTCCACGACTCGAGCGCATCCGAAAGTGGCGGACTACCCGTTTACGACGCTCTCCCCGCAGCTCGGCATTGCGGAACTTCCTGGGGAGCGCCGATTGGTGCTTGCAGATCTTCCCGGGCTCATCGAGGGGGCATCGCAGGGAGCGGGGCTCGGACATGACTTTCTGCGCCACGTCGAGCGCACGCGTGTTCTGCTGCATGTCGTGGACATTGCACCCGTGGATGGATCAGATCCACTTGAGAATCATCGCCTGATCCGACGCGAGCTTGCCGAGTTCAGCGAGGGGCTTGCACGCAAGCGCGAACTGGTGGTGTTGAACAAGGTCGATCTGATCCCCGAGGAAGATCGTGGCCATGTCGTCGAGGAGGTCGTACGGCGCTTCAAGCACGACCGCGGGGTCGTACCACTTGTGGCGAGCGGTGCCACAGGTATCGGAGTGCGTGAGGTGCTGGAGTCGGTGTGGACAGCCGTGCACGACGCACGCGGTGCGGAGTTGATCACTCCTCATCGAATCGGCGGTTGACCAAAGCAAGCAGCGCATCGAGCGCGGATTGCTCATCGTTGCCGGTGCACTCGATTTCGATCTGTGATCCACATGTCGCCGCGAGGAGCAACATCTGCATGATGCTCTTGCCATCCACCCACTCCGCTGCATCGCAGCGGCGGACACGCACCGTCGATACAAACGCGTTTGCACATTGCACAAATGTCATGGCCGGCCGCGCGTGCAGCCCGAGTGAGTTGCCAATGATGACCTGCTCCTTGGTCACGCCGAGCCCGCGTTGGCGGCTCCATCGGTTTCGTCGAGAAGTGTCAGGACATCCTCTCGGTTTCGAGCCTGGCGGAGAAAGCGCCGAAATGTCTCTTGGCTCAGTGCGCCAAAAATCGTTTCCATCGCGGCAAGGTGCTGTTCGGGGTGGTCTTTGGGGCTCAGCATGAAGATGATCGAATGGACGGGCTGACGATCGAGCGAACTGAAGTCCACGCCCGATTGCGAAACGCCCAGCGCGGCAATCGGCTTCTTCACAAGGCTTGTCTTGGTGTGTGGAACTGCAACGCCATGGCCAAATCCCGTCGAGCCACGCTTCTCCCGCGCGAGCGCCTCCTTCAAGAGTGATGCGCGCGATTCGCCATCGACCGCGCCACAGGCGATCAGCCGATCGAGCAGCTCGCCGATGGCGTGATCACGTTTGGTTGCCTCAAGCCCCGCGACAATCGCATCCGTCAAGACGATATCCCGCAAGTTCATGCGGACGGATCATACTGCGACTGAGGTGTATCAGCGGTGATGGTGGCGAACGCGGTCCTTGTAGTGCGAGAGTTGCCGCACGCTGCGGTCGACGGCTAAATCGACGCACGCATACAGATCACGGTGCAGGTAGTTGCAGATGAAGTCCTTGTGGTGCTCGACATCGGAGCGAATTTCAACATGAAAGCCTCGAGGCGCTCGTTCGATCGTCACGGCGAGTTGCTGCAGCCCACTGAAAAAGCGTGGCAACTTGCTGACCTTCGATCGGATGTACTTGTGGATCGCCTCGGTCAGTTCCATGTGCTTTGCGCTGATGGTGATGAGCATGTTGTTCTCCTTCTCGTGCGGATCAGAGTGCAGCGCTTCCAGAGAGGGTTACGCGCCCCCCGTGTGATCCCACCAACCCTGAGCCTTTCAGCTGCAAGGGAGGCGGATTGAGAAGCGTTTTGAACATCGGAAACTAAGGTGTTACGGTGCGACCTGCCGCAAGGTTCACCACAACTGTGCTATTCACGAGCCCGCGGCGGAAACGAACTTCGACGTTTTCCCCAGATTGTCGACCTGCGAGCGCCATCAAATAGTCGCCCACGGACCGTATTTCCTCGCCATCGATGGCCAGCAGAAAATCACCCCGCTTGAGCCCAGCCTGCTGCGCCGGTCCGCCCGCCGCCAGCGAATCAATTCGAACCCCTTCCGGTCGGTTGGCGAGCGTTGTCCCAAGGACTCCCTCGCCCCCCTCCAAAGTTCCGTCCTGCCGTCCACGTTGCAGCACCCAGTCCCGCCACTGTGCTTCGATCGCCGACACGGGAGCTCTCATGACGCGCTCGAGAGCACGCAATCCGCTCGGGTCCTCTGCGTACCCCGCCGTGTACTCGCGATACCAGTTGGCCAGTTGACCCTGATGGGAGAGGAATGCGAGCATCGACCGCGCCTGCGCATAGTTCCAGCGCGGATCTTTCATGAACGCTTCATCGGAAAGTTCGATGAACTTGCGCCACGGCGTGTACACACCCTTTTTCACACGGTCGTAGGTCTCTGCCGTGCGGTGATTCGGAAGGATCACGATTCCTCCAGCTGGTCCCACGGTCCAATCCTCGAAGAGTGTTCCGAAGCCTTCGAGAATCCAAATCGGATGGCTTTGCCCAAGCCGTTGCATATGGCCGCGGTGCAAGAGGTGCGTGAACTCATGTCGAAGAATCGCACCCGTCGAGCATGCGAGCAGTCGGCGCAGGTGGTGCTGATAGAGACCGCCCTGACGCGGATCCTCAAAGAACTGCTTGGCGTGTTCCGGAGCGATGAGCACCAACAGCACGGTGTCCGGTTGGCGCTGTCCGAACAAGTGGCCGGTGAGCTGTTTCGAGAGAAGTTCAAGTGCGGTGCGGGTTCGCCTCACGGCATCCGGCTCGAGCGCGGAAGCGATGATGAGCCCCATCGATTTGTCTTCATCGACTCTGTATCGCCCGCCACCGAACGTGCGCATCCACTCGGCAAGGGACGATCGCGCGCGGGACTCGCCACGTGTGGCGTTTCCGTCCGTCTCTGGTTGTTCCGGGGCTGGCGGGGGAGGTGGTTCACTCGCACGAAGTTCTGCCCGCAGATCTGCCACCTGTTGCCAGCCATCATGCGCGCGCAGACGGGCGAGGTCCGCATGCTCGTCGAGCGCACGATCATCGACCCAACCCGCACGCAGTGCACGCAGTGCATAGGCCGCGCTCAAGCGCCCATCGCCCATCAAGGCGCTCGCACGGCATGCATCAAAGAGCACCTGCGGATCATCAGCGTGCGTCCCGAGATATCGCTCCGCAAGTTGAAGCGCTTCCGCCACACGCCCCTGTGCGATCCAGCGAGGAAACTGGCGGTCATAGTCCGTGCGCGTGAGCTCACTCGGGCGCGCAGGAGCAAGCGGAGAAGAGGCATCACTGGGAAGCGGTGGCAACTGCGGATCTTGGAGCAGCAAGACTGCAGCGATGATGGAAAGTGCAGCCGAACCCATCACGCCATTATGGTAGACCGTGCGGTGCTCTTCTCCACTAGGCGTGGGCTTGCTGCCGCGAGGCCCACAATCGGATCGCTTCGCAGTAAGCGGCGGATTCCTCCTGTTGCACCCGGGCCGCCAGTGTTCTTGGCGTATCCGCATCAAGCACGGGCACACGACGCTGGACGAGCGTGGCGCCGTGGTCATACTCATGGTCGACAAAGTGGACTGTGCAGCCTGATTCTCGTTCGCCGCGTTGCAGTACCGCCGCATGAACCTGCTCGCCGAACATGCCGCGGCCGCCAAAGGACGGGAGGAGCGCCGGGTGGATGTTGAGCGTTCGTCCGCCCCATGGGCCAACCCGGAAGTAACGCAGGTAGCCAGCGAGCAGGACCAGTTCCGTGCCGACACTGCGCAGCGCAGCATCGATCGCATCGCTCGCCTCATCCCCGGGGGGAAGCGTCACGATGATTGGCTCGACTCCGATCGAGCGGCAGCGTTCGACCGCTGGAATGTCGGCGCGGTGCGCGATGACCGCGGCCACCACAACAGGGATCTCGCCCGCGCGCGATGCGCGAAGCAGATTGAGGGCATTCGTTCCCCCGCCTGAAACAAGGATGGCAGCTCTCCAAAGACGGCGCGAGTCCATTAGAGCGAGTGAAGCCCATCATCGGGGCCAAGCGTTGGTGGCGATGCGAAGGGGATCGAGCGATGTTGGCGATCGATGGCAACCATCTTGACCGTTGCGACGGTCACGCGCGCCGACTCGCCCGTTGCGTACCGCTCGGCCTCGACGACGACGCGAACAGTCACGGAGGTGCGACCTGTGGTTGTCGTGCAGGCACGCAGGGTGACCATCTCGCCCACATAGACGGGGGCCACGAACTCAATACGCTCGACCATGACGGTCACCCAGCGGTGCAGACCGAGCGTGCGCGCATGGACATACGCCGCCTGATCGATGTAACTCATGATGACACCGCCGAACACTGTCCCCGAGTGATTCGTGTCCCGGGGCATCGTGATGACACGGAGGACGATCTCGCCGTCAGGGTGCTGCATGACGCGCGATCCTAGTGGGCGCCGCGAACGGTGCGCTGTCGCACCGATTGTGCTCTCGACTTCGTTGCCTTGGGGCGTGTCGTGGTCGGCGTAGTCATCGTGTTTGCCAGAACACGGCGGAGGTACACGCCCGTCGCACTGCCTTCCTGTGCGGCGATCTGCTCTGGTGTGCCGGTCGCGATCACTTGGCCACCGCCCTCGCCACCCTCAGGACCGAGGTCGATGATCCAGTCTGCGACCTTGATGACATCGAGGTTGTGTTCGATGACAACGACCGTGTGCCCGGCATCCCGCAGCCTGTGCAGGACGGTCACGAGCTTCGCGACATCTGCAAAGTGCAGGCCGGTCGTGGGCTCATCGAGCACGTAAAGCGTGTGCCCGCTCGAGGGGGTTCCCAGTTCCGTTGCCAACTTGATGCGCTGCGCCTCTCCACCGCTCATGGTGGTCGATGCCTGGCCAAGTTGCAGATAGCCGAGGCCGACATCGCACAAGCACTGCAGCATCGCCGCGATTCGTCCGTGTGCCTCAAAGAAGCCGAGTGCGTCTTCGCAGGTCATGTCAAGCACCTGAGCGATGGACTTTCCCTTGTAGAGAATTTCGAGCGTCTCCTTGTTGAACCGAGTTCCGCGGCAAGCCTCGCATTCAACGAAGACATCGGGCAAGAAGTGCATCTCGATGCGGCGAACCCCTTGGCCTTGGCATACTTCGCAGCGGCCGCCCTTGACATTGAAGGAGAACCGCCCGATCGGATAGCCGCGGATGCGTGCCTCTGGTACGCGTGCAAAGCACTGGCGAATATGGTCGAAGATTCCCGTGTAGGTGGCGGGGTTGGACCGAGGTGTCCTGCCAATCGGCGATTGGTCGACTTCGATCACGCGGGTGACTTGGTCGAGGCCGCGAACGCTCCGATGCGCACCCGGCACGATTCGCTTGCCGAGCACATCACGCTGTGCTGCCTTCAGCAAGATGTCGCCCACAAGGGTGCTCTTGCCGCTGCCGGAGACTCCCGTCACGCAGATCAATCCGCCCATGGGGAATCGCACATCGATGCCACGCAGGTTGTTTGCCCGCGCGCCTTGCACAAGGATCGCCCGCGACTCCTGTACCGCAGTCCGCTGCGTGGGAACGGGGATTCCAAGCCGCCCCGACAGATACTGCCCCGTGAGGCTTGCAGGGTTTGTGCAGATATCCGCGACGGAGCCCGCGGTGACGATCGTTCCACCATGACGACCCGGACCTGGCCCGACATCAATCACATGGTCCGCCGCACGAATCGTGTCTTCGTCATGCTCCACCACGAGCACGGTGTTTCCAATGTGGGACAATCGCTGCAGTGTGGCGATCAATCGATCGTTGTCACGCTGATGCAATCCGATCGTTGGTTCATCGAGCACATAACAGACGCCGACGAGCCCCGAACCAACCTGTGTCGCAAGCCGGATGCGCTGCGCTTCGCCACCCGAGAGCGTGGAAGACGATCGGTCAAGGGTGAGGTAGTTCAGTCCAACGGATGAGAGGAAGCCAAGTCGTGCGTCGATCTCCTTCAGTATCGGCGCTGCAATCGTCTGCTGTGCTGCGGTCAGTGTGAGTGACGAGACAAAGTCCCGAGCACGGTCGATGGAAAGCGCTGTCAGCGCCGGCAGCGACAGGCTGCCCTTTGAGCCATGCAGGAGAACGCTGCGCGAGGCTGGTTTGAGACGGGCGCCGCCGCAGGCCGGGCAGGGGGTGTTGCTCGTGTAAGCGTGCAGTCGCTCACGCACGAACTCGCTCTCGCTCTCGGCCATGCGCCTCTTGAGATTCGGCAAGACGCCCTCGAACTCGAAGGCGAGTGGTCCATCGTCCTCACTGCTTCCCTGCATGAGCGCTCGACGCACCGGTGCGGCAAGGGACGCGAATGGCGTTGCCGGATCAATCCCGGCTGCAGCACAGAAGCGACGGAGTGTCCGCGCATAGAAAATGTTCATGCGGCGACCATTGCGCCGCCACGGCTCGATCGCCCCCTCGGCAACGCCGCGCGATGGGTCTGGCACCACCAGCCGTTCATCGAACTCATCCACGCATCCGAGACCTGCGCATGCGGGGCAGGCTCCCTGCGGCGAATTGAAGGAGAAAAGTCGTGGCTCCAACTCCTCCAGCGAGCACTCCGGGTGCTCAGCGCAGGCAAAATGTTCGCTGTAGCGAATGTGTTCCCAGTCTTCCCCGCGCTCCGCGAGCACCAGCAATGATCCGCCGCCCGTCCGGAGTGCGGTTTCGACGCTCTCGGCGAGGCGCTGCCGGGCATCTGCGTCAATGGCAAGACGATCCACGACTGCTTCGATGTCGTGCACCTCGTAGCGCTTGAGCTTCAGTGGATTCTCGCCGCCCGCCTTCAGCGCCTCACGCAGATCAAGTACTCGGCCATCCACGCGAACGCGGACAAATCCGGCGCGCTGAATGTCCTCAAGTGTGTCCTTGTGAAAACCCTTGCGCGCGCGAATCACGGGGGCGCACAGTTGGACGCGACGACCCTTGAGATCCTCGAGAATGCTGTCCACGATCTGTGTCGCCGATGAGGCGCGAATGGGTCTCCCACACGTCTTGCCATGTTCATCGACATGCCAGCAGCGGGGATCACCGCAGCGCGCGTAGAGCAATCGAAGGTAGTCATGGATCTCGGTCGTGGTTGCAACAGTCGAGCGCGGCGTATGTCCGCCCGAGCGCTGTTCAATCGCAATGGTGGGCGGCAGCCCATCGACAGACTC
>VGYQ01000062.1 GCA_016872915.1 Planctomycetota bacterium
CGTGCCACAAACACGCTGTCGCCCGCAATATCACGTGGGCCAACCTCTGCTCGGATCGGCACACCCTTCTTGATCCAGTTCCAAGCCTTGTCACCGCCCCGCATGTCACGCTCATCCACATGGACTTGTACGGCACGCCCATCAAATGTGCGACTTCGAAGATCGGTGGCAAGCGCCTGTGTCCACGCCTTCACCGTGGCTGCATCCTCAGGCTTGTGCACGACGGGAATGATCACGACATGCACAGGTGCAAGCCGTGGTGGGAGCACGAGCCCATCGTCATCCGAGTGAGTCATGATGAGCCCGCCCACAAGGCGCGTGCTGACACCCCATGATGTTGTCCACGCGAACTGCCGCTCACCACTTGCGGCGAGGAATTGGATCTCGCTCGCCTTCGCGAAGTTCTGCCCCAGGAAGTGGCTGGTCCCAGCTTGCAATGCCTTCCGATCCTGCATCATCGCTTCGATGCTGTAGGTGTCGACCGCACCGGGAAATCGCTCGCCATCTGTCTTGCGCCCGCAGATCACGGGCATCGCCATGAATCCCTCCGCGAAGGTTGAGTACACACCGAGCATTCGCATGGTTTCCTCGACCGCCTCTTCGCTCGTGGCGTGCGCCGTGTGCCCCTCTTGCCAGAGGAACTCCGCCGTTCGCAAAAAGAGCCGCGTTCGCATTTCCCAGCGAACGACATTTGCCCACTGATTGATCAGCAGCGGTAGATCGCGGTAACTCTGAACCCACTTGGCATAGGTCGCACCGATAATTGTCTCGGATGTGGGACGGACTACGAGCGGTTCCTCGAGTTCGCCCGCAGGATGCAACTTTCCATCGGCACCTGCCTCAAGCCGATGATGCGTGACGACCGCGCACTCTTTGGCGAAGCCATCCACATGTGTCGCTTCCTTCTCCAGAAAGGACACAGGGATGAACAGCGGGAAATAGGCATTCACGTGCCCCGTGTCTTTGAACATCCCATCCAAGACACGCTGCATGTTCTCCCAAATCGCATAACCCCATGGCTTGATCACCATGCAGCCACGGACCGACGATGTCTCGGCGAGATCCGCCGCACGGACTACCTGTTGGTACCACTCGGAGTAATTCTCGGCGCGGGTGGGTGTGATCGCAGTCGTGCCAGCAGCCATGCCGAGAGACTATGCCGAATGCAGATCACACGCGCGTCGCGTGCGCACGCGCCGTGCTTCGACGCATTCGGCGAGCGACCAACCCCTCACGCTGCCGAAGCGCAGCACGAGCAAGCGTGCGGGCCTCACGAACTGCGGCAGTTCGCAGTCGCAGCGCGCGGGCGGCAATTGCACGACCTTCTGGTGTTGTCCCCTCGATTGCATCCACCAATATGGCCAAGTCGCGCGCACGTCCGAGTGCCTGAGCCGCATCACGCAGCCGACGCCGAGTGATCGCGGCGCGTTCTCCTGCCGCATCACCCAGCACCGCCAGATGATCTGAAAGACGTTGGAACGCCTTCCGAGCATCATGCAGATCGCGCTCACCAAGACCCACCCATGATCGTCCGGCAAAGCGACGCCCACGTGCCCACGACTGCTTGAAGGTACGAGTGATCTCATGCCAGTCGAGGGTTGCGCCTGCGGGCAGGCGCATCGCGCGCCGCGCAATCGCCGCTGCATCACGCGCGCCACGAAGCGGTGACGCGGATGGGGACAGGGTTGCAAGCGTTGGTGTCGCGTCAGTCACTGCCGTCAACGGCTGCCCCTTCAGCGCACACAGTTCCTCAAGCAGTGAACCAAGCGCATCACGCTGGCGAACTTCCGAAAGATGTGCCTTTGCTCGACGAAGACTTGCCTTCGCACGCGTTCGACCGAAGCGAAGAGCATTTCGGAAGAGGTCGTTCAGCGACTGAATGCGCTTGAGCGCACGACGAGCCTGATGAACGCCCTCCAGTCGATCAAGCATCGCAAGCTGTTCATTGGCGGCCCTGCCCAGCCCTTCTTCGACGACTGAGTACTCCTGGGAAAGAACAAGTCGAGCAGCAACCACAACAGGAAGGTCGAGTCGAAGTGCACTGCGGCCTGGTGACGTCGGAGCTTTGATCTCTCTCGCAGGGCGCTCTTCCAACCGCCCTGTGATGACTTCACGATTCGCCGACTGCGCACGACTGGCGTCTGTACCTCGCGAAACAGCCTCGAGCGCATCGCCGATCGTCAGCGTCGTTGTCAGCCGTTGTGCTTGAGTCTTCACCGCCATCGTTCACCCAGCGTTGTCAGCCAATATCGCCCGCCATCATCTCTCGCCCACGATTCGGTCCACGACTCTCACGGTTGCGGATTCGGATCTGTCAGCACCTCTGGCGGCGTATTGCACACCGGCGTATCCGTCGGCACCAGCCAAAGCTGAAGCATCTTTGGATAGAAAGGTTGACCAGTCGCTCCCGTGAAGTGCACAGTCGCCAACTGATAGATGCCATCCGCCGGGTAGACCACGTCGACCTCAGCGCGTCCGCCAGACAGCCTCACTTGGCGCACATACAGAACGCCTTTGTCTCCCTCGCGCATCACACGTCCAGTGCCGAGTCGCTTCGCCACCACGCGCCAGACCTGCTTCGGAGTGTTCGGCGGGAGATCAAAAACAACTTCGCTACCCGCACAGACGCGCCCATGCACGAAAGTGATCGCATCAGCCATCAGATTGGGCAGTGGTTGAAGGCTCGGATCTGCCTTGGGAGCGCCCGGATACTCCGGGTAGGTCATTGCCGCTGAGCAGCCCACCATCTGAAGCGAGATACCTGCGAACAGCAGCGCAGCAAGCAAGACTGCGCTGCGCATGCGCACAACGGCCCAGTTTGCAGCAGGCCAAGCGCAGACCATGTTCATCTCATGTGTTCGGGTCTCGGCAAGTCGTGATCGCATCATTCAGATCCTTCCGTGGCGCATCGAAGCGCTCGAAGGGTACGGAACACCAGGCAAGCAACGGCGGCTGCGCAGCCGCCGCGCGCGGGCGTTACTTCTCGACCCGCTGAACGAACCAATACTCCATATCGATCGGCGCTTGGCGACCGAAGATAGTGACCAACACGCGGACCTGCCCCTTGTCGGGGAAGACTTCGTCGATGGTTCCTTCGTAGCCCTGGAAAGCGCCTTCTTTGATCGTGACATTGTCTCCCTTGTGGAGATCCATGCGAAGCTGCGGTGCTTCCTCGGCGGGCTTCGAGTCGAACAGCATCTTCTCGACCTCGCTCACCGACATCGGCGTTGGGCGACCTGCCGTGCCGACAAAGTCGCCGACACCGGTTGTCTCCTTGATGAGGAAGAACACATCCTGCGGGATGCGTCCATCCGGCTCGAGCCGCATTTCAACGAATACGTAACCGGGATACAGCTTCGACTCGGTGACAGTCTGCTTTCCCTGCTTGCCGAGCACCTTGATCTTCTCGGTCGGCACCATGATGCGACCAACGAGATTCTCCATACCTTCGATCTGCACCTTCCGAAGCAGCGTGCTTCGGACGGAGTCTTCCTTGTTGCTCGCCACGCGCAGCACGAACCAGTCCATGCCGTCGCGGAACATCGGAAGTTCACCCTCGGCGACTTCCTCTTGTGGACGTGCCTGCGTTGGCGTACTCACCCGGGTCGTCTCGACGCCCAGACTTCGCGCTGTCGCACGGGGATTCGCCTCGCCAGCTCGCAGCGCACGGAGATTGCGCGGCGCGGCGGGTTCTTCAGCAACAACGGTTGCCTTCGGCTTGCGGCGCGACTTCGGCTTCGTCGGCTTTGACTCTGCATCGCCACTTGTCGCCATGTCATTGGAACTCGCCGGCTCACCACTGAAATCTGGTGCGTCTGCGTGCTCGTGTTCTGAATGTTGATCGAGGTTCATATCCGTATTGCTCACATGCCAGGCTCAAGAACTCGCAGCTGAACGAACAGCAGGAAAAAAGCCTGATCGAAGACGAAACAGAAGAGGGCGATGATCGCGCCCGTGAAGATCACCACCATGGTGGAGCCGGTGACCTCGCGGCGGGTGGGCCACGAGACCTTCTTCATCTCCGACTCGGTTGCACAGAGGAAATCGACGCTGCCGACATTCTTCGCGGTCGCCAAGTAAATGAACGGACAGCACGCCGCGACGAAGATGCCCGCAATGCCCCACGAGACATAAATCGGGTTGATACCCCAATCGACGCCTGCAAAGATCGACTGCAGCCACCACCCACCAAGAACAGCGACCAATCCGCCGGCCGTTGCCGTGAGAACGCGAGTCCAGTAGCCCTGTCCTGACTTGTACATGAGGTCAAACCTTCCGAGACTTCAGACCACATCAAACACAAACCGCAGCGCAGCAACACGCCGAGAGGGGATCGAACCCACGACCTGCGGATTTGGAATCCGCTGCTCTACCAGCTGAGCTATCGGCGTCCAGGCGGGAGAAACGCAACGGTCACTTCCGCTTGATCTTGTGGAGCGTGTGCCTTCGCAGCCGAGGGCTGAACTTCTGAAAGCCCTGCTTCACCTTCTCCGCGATGCCGCCTTTGACGCGGATCTCGGTTCGGTAATTCATGTCACCTGTTTCGGTGCACTGAAGCCACACATACTCGCGGTCCAAACTCTTCTTCGCCATGGGATCATTCCAAAATTTTGCTGACGACGCCTGAACCGACGGTCTTGCCGCCTTCACGCACGGCGAAGCGGACGCCTTCTTCCATGGCGACGCCCTTGCCTTCGAGATCGACCTGCAGCTTCACGTTGTCGCCGGGCATGCACATCTCTGCGCCAACAAGCGTCAGCTTTCCGGTGATATCCGTTGTGCGGAAATAGAACTGAGGCTTGTAGCCCGTGAAGAATGGCGAATGACGACCGCCTTCTTCCTTCGTGAGCACGTACACCTGGCCCTCGAACTTCGTGTGGGGCTTGATCGACCCTGGCTTGCAGAGCACCTGGCCGCGCTCGATGTCCGTCTTCTCAACGCCACGCAGGAGGCAGCCGACATTGTCGCCCGCCATTCCCGAGTCGAGCGTCTTCTGGAACATCTCGACGCCCGTGACAGTGGTCTTGAGCGGCTCAGGGCGGAGACCAACGACTTCCACTTCGTCGCCGACCTTCACCTGACCACGCTCGATACGACCGGTGGCCACCGTTCCACGACCCTTGATGGAGAACACGTCTTCGATCGACATGAGGAACGGCTTGTCGGTCTCGCGCACCGGCTCCGGGATGTAGGAGTCGATTGCGTCCATGAGGTCTGCAATGCACTTGTTCTTCGCCGCATCACCTGGGTTCTGCAGGGCCGGGAATGCGGCGCCGCGCACGACCGGGATTTCCTTCGCGGGGAAGTCGTACTTCTTCAGAAGGTCGCGCACTTCCTCTTCCACGAGGTCGATGAGCTCGGCGTCCTCCACGGTATCGCACTTGTTGAGGAAGACCACAATGCGCGGCACGCCGACCTGGCGGGCGAGCAGCACGTGCTCGCGGGTCTGCGGCATCACACCGTCGTAGGCGCTGACCACAAGGATCGCGCCGTCCATCTGCGCCGCACCCGTGATCATGTTCTTCACATAGTCGGCGTGGCCGGGGCAGTCGACGTGCGCGTAGTGACGGTTGCCCGTCTCATACTCGACGTGCGATGTTGCAATGGTGACGATCTTGGTTGGATCGCGGCGGCCTTCGCTCTCCGAGGCCTTTGCGACCTGGTCGTAAGAGACCGGCTTGCTGAATCCGCGGGCTGCCTGCACCGCAGTAATGGCTGCAGTCAGCGTGGTCTTTCCGTGATCAATGTGTCCGATGGTGCCCACATTGACATGTGGCTTGGTGCGATTGAAATTTTCCTTGGCCATGGCAGTTGCTCCGTGATGCAGCGATGACGAATCCGTTGGCGGGAACCCAACACGAGTTCCCGCGGAAGCCACCGAAGGGGATTGAACCCTCGACCTCACCCTTACCAAGGGTGTGCTCTACCACTGAGCTACGGTGGCGTTCCCGAGATGAAAAACCGCCCTATCGGGCGGCGGGACGAAAAGTGTATCGGCGAATCGCACGTCTCACAAGAGGCAGCTCGTGCAAATCAACGGACAGCAGACGCGCGCCGTGAACCGATCATCCCGGCGGCGGGTTATCGGTCCGGTCAAGATTCGTGACCTTTAGACCCCTTGGCGTGGGATCCGTTGGGCCTGGTGCAGGCGGTGATGCTGGGCTCGTGAAGAAAGGGCCTTGAAGCTCCTGAAGCGTGTTCCACTTGGCTTCGGTCTGCACATGGCCATCCATACAAAGCAAAAGCGTGGTCTCGCCCGGATATCGGAAATCCACCTCACAAAGCCCGGCGTCCGAGCCGGTCCAAGGAATCTCGCTGGGGTCGATGATTTCGCCCGCACGGCTATCCACTAAATAGATCGCCTGCGATGGGAACTTGATCTGTGATGCGGTGAGATATCGCCCAAGAACATTCGTCGCCTGCGTCCCCTCACTTGCGAGACCGAGCCATGGTGCTGCCGTGAAAAAATTGTTCGCAGCAAAATAGCCGGGCTGTCCCGTCTCACGCGGACCTGCACCGTTGCCCCACGGATACGCCTCCGACTCCTCATCGAGCGAGTATGGATTCGTCATCTCAACGGAGGAACGCAAGATGTTCTGCCGATTGTCTGGATACACCTGATAGACAAGACGGTCAGGCGAGTCGAACTTGTAGTTGTAACCGCCGATCTCCGTGCCTGAATCTGGATCTTCGACGATCTCGCCGCCAGCCATGACAGGCATCACGAATGCGCCGAGATTTCCAGTGGTCCAGAGGATGTCGGCCCATGTACCAACGAGCGGGAGACCGATGGGGGGGTTGTTCACTTGCGTACCCGGTCCATTCTGTGCGGATCGCATGCTGCCACGGAACTGAATTGCTGGCGGTCGATGGTCAAACTGGCTCGGCAAGCAACGATCGCGGTTGTCCGACGTGTAGCCCTGCATCAGCGTGGCGATTTGGCGGAGATTGTTCTGACTTGCCGCCCACTCGCTGTTTGCCTTTGCGATACGCAGGGCGGGAAGCAGCAAAGCGATCAGCAGTGCGATGACCGCGACCACAACCATGAGTTCCACCAGGGTGAATGCGCGCGTGCCGCCGAGCCGGGGCGCCGTACGGAAGCGGTGAGAAGCGATGCGGTGGTTAGTCATCGTGGCATCTCCTGAATCACGGGTGGGATCTTTCGTCCTTACGCAGCGGGCATCATCCCATCCCCATCGTCATGAGGAATTCTGCATTTGACTTCGTCTTGGAAACGCGGCTGCGGAGCAGTTCCATCGCCTCCACCACGTTCATGTCGGACACGACCTTGCGCAGGCGGATGATGAGTTCTAGTTCCTTCGGATCAAGGAGCAGTTCCTCGCGGCGGGTGCCCGAGGCACCGACATTGATCGCAGGATAAATACGCTTTTCCACCAGTTTTCGGTCGAGGTGAAGTTCCGCGTTGCCAGTGCCCTTGAACTCTTCGAAGATCACCTCGTCAGCACGGCTGCCCGTGTCGACGAGCGCGGTGGCGATGATGGTGAGCGAACCGCCGCCCTCGATGTTTCGCGCGCTGCCGAAGAACTTTTTCGGCTTAATCAGCGCGGAGTTGTCCACGCCACCCGAACCGATCTTGCCCGAGTTGGGCATTGCATTGTTGTATCCACGCGCGAGACGCGTGATCGAATCAAGGAGGATGACCACATGCTCGCCACCCTCGACAAGCCGCCGCGCCTTCTCCATGACCATCTCGGCCACTTGAATGTGGCGCGATGCTTCTTCGTCGAACGTGCTGGCCACAACCTCCACGCGCACAGGGGTATTGCGCTTGAAGTCGGTCACTTCCTCGGGACGTTCATCGATGAGAAGAACGATGGTGTGCACGTCGGGATGATTGATGGCAACGGCATTCGCGATTTGCTGCAGGATCACGGTCTTGCCCGTTCGCGGAGGTGCGACGATCAGTGCTCGCTGACCGAATCCCAGTGGCGTCACCATATCGATGACGCGCGGCTCGATACGCGTTGGCTGATCGAGCATCTCCAAGTGAATACGGTGGTTCGGGTGCAGCGGCGTCAAGCTCTCGAACAGCGGCAGCGAGTGCGCATCCTCGGCTGCAACGCCATTGACCGACTCGACCTTCAACATCGCAAAGAACAGTTCGCCCTCCTTTGGCGCGCGGATATAGCCACGGACAGTCTGCCCACGGCGCAGCCCGAGCGTGCGGATGGTTTGTGCACTGATGAAAACGTCATCCTGGCACGCGAGATAGGAATACTCTGCGCTTCGCAGAAACCCATGACCATCGGGTGTGATATCGAGGGATCCCTCGGCCATCATCAATCCATCTTTGAGCGCCCGTGCACGCAGGATTTCGAAGACCAACTTGTGGTTGGGCAGCCCGCCCATGTCCTCCAGGCCCTCCTTCTTCGACTCCTGCAGAAGGTCGTCGGTGTCCATTCGGTGAAGTGCCACGAAGTCAGGCTCCACTGCGCCCTTCTTCGCCGGCTTCTTCCGATCGGCGAGTTGCGCGTCAAGAGCTTCTCGGTCTGCCGCTAGGACCTCGTCGCTTGGCAGCGTCCCGGGCGCAAAGACGACCTGTGGTTGATGATGGTGGCCGCCGCCGCCCCCGCCGCCCCCGCCTCCGCCACCACGACGACGTCGCCGCCGCCCCTTCTGATGGAAGTCCTTTCCATGCTGATGGTGCGACTGGGGCTGTGCTTGTGTTTGACTTTCACTCATGATGTGTACCGCTTGGATTTCTGCCGACGATGTGCTGGGCGCTTGCGGGGAGATCGGGTCGACAACGAATCGATCTGGGTTTCCCCTTGATACATGTGCCGCATGCCGGGCAAGCGCCGCGGGTGCGGGCTGCCCAAACAGCCGAGCGGCGCGAACGCCGCATCACTTCTTCCTGACAAGCTCTTCGAGAATCAGGTCGAGGGTCCGGGCTACACAAGCCCGCAACGAGCCCAGCGGGCCATCGTTGACCACTACATGATCGGCCAAAGACCGTTTCTGGTCAAGTGGCATTTGCGATTTTTCCCGCCGATCCAACTC
>VGYQ01000063.1 GCA_016872915.1 Planctomycetota bacterium
TCGTCATGGCCGTGGTCACAATGAATGCGCAGCAGAGGAATGCAAGCATCGTGGCGACCGCCACGGCGATTCTGCCGCCTGCAGCCGGACGGTCCAGACCACTCGATGCCAATTCGGTCGGTTCGAGTTTCAGTGGTGACTCGAAGATGGTGGCATTGCCGGCAATCCACGTCACTGGGTCAACACCCTGTTCAAGCACGATCGAAACGAGATCGACTTCGCCCTCGCTTTGCAGGACATCAGCGAGCACGCGGCGGGAGAGGTGTCCGAGCGGACGCTGCAGTGCTCCGAGTGCTGGACGATCGCGAATACCGCTGACCGTCAGCACGATGGGCGGACCGAAATGAACGACTTCGAGTTCGGTGCCGATTTGGGCTCCGAGCGCGCGTGCAGCGAGCGAGTCGATGCCAATCTCCGTGTCGCTCTCTGGCGCACGACCTTCCGTGTACTTGATTTGATCGAAGACCGCCTCGGTCTCGAGATCCGCGCCGCGGCACTGCACCGTGGCCCGACGGACCCGGCCTTGTGCATCGGTGCCGCCATCGGCACGCCGGAGTGAGAGAGCTCCGCCGAGTCGCCCAGATGCCGCGCGCACTTCGGGCAGTGCCTGGGCGCGCGCCAGTGCTTCGACATCGAATGCCGCTCCATGTTCGTGGACCACCCGCACATCGGCCTCGCCGATCAGCGTGCGCATACGGGCATTGACGTTGGCGAATGCTGTCTCCATGGCACAGCTCATGGCGACCACAAGCGTGGATGCCAGCAAGACCGACAAGCCGCAGAGCAGGGTGCGGCTAGGCCGACCGAGCAAGCTCAGTCGAGCGATGTGCCAACTGGGATGGATCAAGGCCATGACTGTCCAGACTTCCTGCGACGCAACCATCATGAAGGATGAATGTGCGCCGACAATGCGATGCGGCAACAGGTTCGTGAGTGACCATCAGCACAGTCAGTCCGCGTCGCTGTGCAGTCTGCTCGAGCAGCTTCCAAAGGGCAGCGCTCGTCGTGGAATCGAGGCTGCCGGTCGGTTCATCGGCCAGCACCACGGGCGGCTCCAGCAGCAGCGCACGTGCAATGGCCACACGCTGCTGTTCGCCACCCGACAGTGTGTCGGGTCGATGCGTGCTGCGGTCCGCAAGACCAAGCTCATGAAGCAGCGCGCGTGCACGCTCACGGAGGTCGCGTTCCGCCATGCCATCGAGCAGCCCGGGCAACATCACGTTGCCGAGGGCATCAAGCGTTGGAATCAGATTGAACTGTTGAAACACGATGCCGACACCACGGCGGCGGTAGCGCACAAGCGCTTTTTCGGAAAGGGAGTGCACCGCCGTGCTGCCCACCATGATTTCTCCGCTGTCTGGTCGGTCGAGGCCCGCGAGCAGGTGCAGCAGCGTGCTTTTGCCACTGCCAGAGCGCCCCATGACTGCATAGAACCCGGGCTCGTCGATCGTCAGATCAGCGCCGCGTAGCGCCTGAACGGAACGCCCTCCGCGCCCGGCGGCGGCGTAAGTCTTGTGAACGCCTCGGACCGTGATGCGAGGTTCAGCTGACTGGGTGCTTGCCGTCATAGGTGGTCGCATCCATCAGCGCCGCAAGACTGCTGGTGTCACCTGCGCGCAAACGCACGAGCCAACCTTTGCCGAAGGGATCAGAATTCACGAGCGACGGATCCTTCGTCACGGTGTCGTTGACTGCCGTGATCGTTCCGCCGACCGCGCTGTAGACATCGCTGGTTGTTTTGACGCTCTCCACCTCGCCGAGTGAACCGCCCTTCGTGACTGCCGTGCCGACTGGCTTCAGCTGAACGAAGGTGACATCCGTCAGCTCGTTCGCGGCAAATTGCGTGATACCGACCACCACCTCATCTCCCTCGATGCGGAACCACTCGTGCGAATCGGTAAAACGACAGGATGCGGGGCTGGGCATGGTGGGTTTCTCGTGGAGGCGGGGGGGAAAGTCTCTGATGGTAGTCGCCTGCTATCCTCCCGTGTCGGAGCACCACCGCATGAGTTCCGAGATCCTTGTCTCGCTCTCTGCCTCCTGTCTTCTGCAGTTGCTGCCGAGGCAGCGGTCGCCCATTGCGCTGCTTGATGTACCTCGGTTTGTGGCCGAGGAGCTGGAAGTCCGGGGGATCAACATTCCCGTGCAGATGATCCGACAGCAATCACCCCAAACACTGGAGCGATTCCGTGACGAGGCAGATCGTGCGCAGTGCCCGTGCCTGGTGCTGTACCGCGACGAGCCTCTTGATTTCTTGGCAGAAGCTGAGAAGTCCGCGCAGGTGCTGCGTGAGATGGGCAAACGGGCACGACTGCTCGGATGCGCGGAGATTGCGGTCCGAGTCATGCACATCGCCACCGCATCTCAGCAGATCGCTCCGCTCATGAAGGCTGCCCTCGATGGTCTGCAGCGCTTCGAGGTGAATCTGCTCATTCGCCCCTCGGAAGAGCCGTGTGATCAGCCAGACACGGTGATCGACTTGGTACGGAAGATTGGCGGCTTCCACATCGGTGCAATGCCTTCGTTCGCGAACGCAGCCGCCACAGGTGATGCACAGCAGTCCTTGCGCAAACTGATTCCCTACTCCCTCGCTGTCGAGGCCACGGTGACATCCGTGAGCAAGACTGGTGTGCCCGCGGACGACTCGTTCGATGATCACATCGACATGCTCGTGAAGCTCGGATTTTCGAACAAGCTGTCGATCGATTGGCGCGGCAGCGGCAACTGGGCTCAGGCCGTGCAGGCCATTCGCGCGCATCTCCTGAAGAAGTTGGGGCAAGGGGACCCCGTGGCATGAGTCGATCGCTGATCGTCACGATCGACGGTCCCGCGGGCACAGGAAAGTCATCCGCAGCTGCCCGAGTCGCAGAGCGACTTGGGTTTGACATGCTGGATACGGGTGCGATGTACCGCGCCGTGGCGCTCCTTGCACTGGAGGCAGGGATCGGTCCGGCCGATGGAGCCCTCATTGCCGCTGCCATGGACCGTTCGACCTTACAGGTGGACTTTGCCGTGCAGCCACCGATCATTCGGCTCGATGGACGGGACGTGCACCTGCGGATTCGCGATCATGATGTCACCACGATCGTTTCACAGGTCGCATCGCACCGCGATGTTCGCCTGCGCATGGTCGAGGCTCAGCGGCAAGTTGCTTTGACGCACGCCAAGTTGGTGACGGAAGGTCGCGATCAGGGAACCGTCGTCTTTCCAGACGCTGTTGTTCGCATTTGGCTTGACGCTCGGCCGGAAGTACGGGCGCAACGACGCGCCGATGAACTCCGTGCGCAGGGGATTGCAGTCGATGATGCCTCCGTGCTTCGTGACATCGCCAATCGCGACGCTTCAGACCGGGGGCGCGCGGAAGGGCCGCTGCGGCAGCCCATCGGCGCCCATGTTGTGGACACAAGCGACCTTTCGTTTGCAGAGGTCGTGGATCGTCTGGAGGCGATCATCCGCGAGAGCCTCGCCGCAGCCAAGGTCGGATGCGGCGGTCTGTCCGCGTGAAGAACTCGTTTGACCATCGTCGGCGGCGCCCCGGGTATGGGCTGTTGCCAACGGCGACGTGGGATGTCTGCGCCCAGGTGTGCCAGTCCATGTTGTCGTGGCGCTATCGCTACCGAGTCGAAGGTGCGCACTTGGTTCCGCGCACAGGTCCGCTCATTTTCATCGGCAATCACCAGTCGTATCTCGACCCGATGATCCATGGGCTCGCGGTTGCGGATCGCGCTCCGCGACCGATGGCCAAGGCGGAACTCTTTCGGAACCCTGTCTTTGGCGCTGTGTTGCGCGCGATCGGCACGATTCCCCTGCGTTCCGAAGGGGGGAATCGTGACGCATTTCGAGCGGCACTCGGCGAACTGGAGGCGGGGCGGACGGTGATGATTTACCCAGAGGGTGGACGGTCACTGGACGGATCCGTGCAGCCCTTTCAACGCGGGGTCGAACTGCTCGCGCGCAAGTCGGGCGCGGCGATCGTTCCCATGGGGATCGATGGTGCATACGACATCTGGTCGCCGCATGCGTCGCTGCCGACCTGGAGCGGGCGTATCTGGGCAACGATCGGAGCGCCCATCGATTCGACGCAGCAGGCGACCCTCTTTCGCGATGTGGATGCTGGACTCGCGGAACTTCGATCGCGTGTACGAAAGTTGATGCTTCGATGTCGGTCGCAGCTTCGCGCTCGCTCCGATGGCGAGTTCCCGGCGCGTGGAGTGGCTGATCATGGCATCTGATCCACCGCAGCAACACGCGAGGCATGCACCAGCGGTGGCGCCTCGTGCGGCGGCGCTCGCCATTGCGCGGTTGCTGCGTGGCAAGGGACACATTGCGTATCTCGCGGGGGGATGTGTTCGCGATGAACTGCTCGGGATTGAGCCAGCGGACTACGACTTGGCGACAGATGCGAAACCTGAGCAGATTCAGCAGGTATTCCCAAAGGCTCGTGGAGTTGGCGAGTCGTTCGGTGTCATGCTGGTTCGCTTTCAAGGGCGCACGGTGGAGGTAGCAACATTCCGCTCGGATGGTCCCTATCACGATGGACGTCGACCGAGCGAGGTGCACTACGCGACGGCGCAAGAGGATGCGCAGCGTCGGGACTTCACGATCAACGGACTCTTTCGCGATCCAGAGTCCGGCGATGTGGTGGACTTTGTCGGCGGTCAGAGGGATCTCGCGACCAAGACGCTGCGTGCCATTGGTGTCCCGCAGGACCGAATTCGGGAGGATCGACTGCGTTCTCTCCGAGCCGTTCGGTTCGCTGCACGCTTTTCGCTCCAGGTGGATGGCGAGACGCAGACTGCCATCGAGGCGACTGCCGCAGAACTCCGCGGCGTGAGCCGCGAACGAGTGGGCGGCGAGTTGCGCCGCATGCTCGCTCATCCGACGCGTCACCGCGCACTGATGCTGCTCGAGCAGTGGCGGCTGGATGCATCGGCCCTTGGCGAGGCGCACTCCGCGGGCGAACTTCCACGGAGTGCAGGTCTACCAGCAGATGCCTCGTTCGCAACAACTCTCGCGGCGTGGAGTCTTGATCGTGCCCAACGTGGCGTCTCGATCGGAGTCGAGCATTGGTCCGATGCGTTGAACCTCTCGTCCCGTGAGCGAACGGAACTGATGGAAACGCGCAGGATCGTGGCGGTGATTCTGGTGGACTGGCGCACACTTGGGAAGTCAGGCCGGAAGCGGCTTGCATCCACACCGTGCTTCACAGGTGCACTCGATATTGTTGCTGGGTGCGCCCACGATCACGCTCACGCTGTGCGAAATGAGGTGGAGGGGCTTGCACGTGAAGCAGGTGGACTTGCCCCCGCACCATGGGTGCGAGGGGATGATCTTGTCCAGTTGGGGTTCGCTCCGGGGCCTGCGTTCAAACGTGTGCTGGATGGGGTCTACGACCTGCAACTGGAGGGCAAGTTGAACGATCCTGCTCTCGCACTGGCCGAAGCGCGGGCGATGCTGCAGAGGGATGCCGGACTCTGACTGGGTGAGGTCGCGGTGGCTTGAGGGGAAGGGGGGTGTTGACGAGACTGCCCTCGAAACCATGCGCTGGGCGTATATCATTCCACCATGCGATATCTCCGCGCGCTTTCGGTTGCCTGTTCGATTGCCCTCATGGGTACATCCGATGCTTTGGCGCAGACTGCGCCCTCGGGAACGCCAAGCGGCAAGCAGGCCAAGCCTGCCGCAAAGCCGCCAACAACAAAGGGACAGAGCGCCGGGAAGGCGGCTGCTGCTCCCAAAGCACCGGTCGCGCCGGCAGCCCCCGCCGAGAAGCCGAAGAGCGTGTACGTCGTCCCCATGGGCGTTCGTGGCAAGGGAGTGTTTGGACTCGATATCCATGCGCAGCCGTACGGAGCCGTGGTGAAGGACATTGATGCGAAGAAGCCCGATGTCGTGGTTTTCATTCTTGATTCCGCGGATCTGGATTCGGTCCGCTATCTCGGGGATGACCCGCGAAAGTTCGGCATGTTTGATGATGACTCGATGCGCGCCCTCTCGCGTGATCTGCACGAGGTTGTGGAGAGAAACGGCTGCGATGCCGTGATGATCATCCGTGATGCGGTGGGCTACTCGGCGCTGCTTGGTCTGAACTGGTCGAACATGTACATGACCGAGTCTGCGCGACTTGCCGGCCTTTCACGCATCAAGGAGCGGACGGAGGTCGAGGATCCCGAGGTGAAGGCAAAGTTTCGCGAGGCATTCGTGGGAATTTGCAACGGATTTCTGATCGCCGGCGGCTACAACCCCTCGATCGGTCTTGCCATGATGCGCGATGACAAGATGTTGAGCGCAACATTCAAGGGGCGTGAAATTGTGTGGACGGAGGATGCCTCCGGCACATGGGTTGTGGATGGCAGCGCCGAACGCGTCACAGCCAACTTCAGTGCAGAACTTGCCGAGGAACTTGGTCTTTCGGATGGCACGGTTTCCGATGATGCGAACACCATGATCGACGACATGATGTATCAGCGCGGTTACCGCTCGTTTGAGAGACTGCCTGAGGATGGCGCGGTGATTGTGAACGAATACATCGAAGGCTGGCGCAAGGCCCTCCAAGAAATCGTGGAGGCGTACCCAAAGTATGAAGAGGCGCTGGGTGATGCCACTGGGGCAAACGAGAAGAAGTTCGTTCAAAAAGCAAAGAGCATTCTCGAATCTGTCCTTTCAAAGTTGAAGAAGTACCCCGCGATCGAGATCAAGTTGCGCCAGGAGTTTGGGATCACGAGGCTTGAGGTCGAGACGGAGATTCTCCGCCTGCAGGAGCGCCTGCGTGGCCTCAACAAGTCAGGATCGCAGCCGACTGGCGGTGGGCGTCAGAGGGGCGGCGGTGGCGGTATCGGGGCCGGCTCCTGATCCGTCGACTGAGTGGTTTCGATGGTGACTTCATGTGGTTGTGATGATGAGGTGTGAGATGACTCCAAAGAAGCAAGGGATGAATCCGATGAATCAATTGTGGCTCCATGCACCCGTGTCCGTTGGACCTTGGCGTTGGCTTCGTGTGGCTGCCTGCGTCTGGGTGGCTCTTGCTGTTGCTTCGCCGATCTTTGCCTCCGCAACGCAGGGCACCAAGCCATCTGCTGCGCCCCCGACAGGCAAGCAGACGGGTGCCCCGGCAAAGGCGGCGCCCGCGAAGAACACAGGGAAGGATGCCGCAGCCGAAACCAAGAAGCATGTTTTCATGCTGCCGCTCGATGGCATGGTTGGTATCGGGCTCCGCCACGACGAGATGGAAAAAGTGGAGCAGATTGCCGACAAGATTGGACCTGGACAGGTGATCATTCTCCGCATCAACTCGAATGGTGGACTGGTGATCGAGGGAGACATGATCGCGGAGTCGCTGACGCGCATCAAGCAGAAGCATCGATTGGTTGCTTGGATTGAGAAGGCCATCTCGGGTGGCGCGTTTACAGCGCTCTGGTGTGATGAGATGTATTTCATGCCAGAGGCTGCGCTTGGCTCGATCACCATGCTGACCGGACGCACCGAGGTTTCGGCGGTTCGTGAGGAATGGAAAGAGCGCGTGGCTGAGGCGTGCGCCGGCGGGGGGCGTGATCCACTGATTGGCCCTGCCATGGTGCACTCAGAGGTGGAGTTGTCCTATGAGAAGACGCCCGATGGAAAGGTCACGTTTTATCCGGATGCAAAGCACACGTACGTGCTGAGCCGGAGCAATGAGAATCTTGACTTCAACGCACAGAATGCCGAGCACTGTGGTTTTTCGGATGGCACTGCAAAGACCGAAGCTGATCTGTACAAGTCCCTCGGAGTGGATGATCCCGACAAGTACGTGATCAGCGATGGTGGCAAGAAGATCGCCGCGGAGTGGCAGAAGTTGATCAAGGATTGCAAAGAGAAGGTTCCGCTCTTGCTGCGGAAGCGTGATATTGAGGGGACCAGCGAGGGTGGTGTGACTCAGTTACAAGCACGCATCAAGAACAATCAGGCCATCATCGACTGGTTCAAGAAGTGCAGGCCAGAGATGGTGTACGAGTTGGGAGTTGGTGATCAGGCGATCGAGCGTCTCAAGGAGGAGAACGAAGAGTTGCGCAAGCAGGTCAAGGAACTCCAGGCCGCGCCGCGTGACAATCGGGGCAACTGAGCGTGGGGAAGTTCGTCAGGCGACTTCGCGCCGCTGAAAGAGTGCGATGGCCAAGGCAAGTGCCGCAACGATGAGGGCTGCCCCGTACGCGAGAACTCTCCAGAGATAGTCCGTCGGGACGGCAGCCTCTTGGTTGATGGCATCCACGACCCAGAACACTTGGAAGTTTGGCACGACTGCGTAGGCAGCCTCGTTCAGCCACAGCAGGACGCGGTCCCAGTCCAGCCAATCCAGATTTGCAGCTTCGCGCACCATGAGCACCTCCTGCAGGCGCGTGATGTTCCGGGCAAAGAGCCAGTCGGAGAGAAGCCCGAGCAGCAGCAGCCCAAGCGTCACGCCAATCGTGAGGATCTGTCCGAGGCGGGTGCTTGCGGCGACGGCAATCGCTGCAAGCACTGTGAGTGACGTTCCCATCAGAAGGAGTGCCACAAGCAGGTCCGGACGGAACTCTTTGCTCGGCGAGACTGACTTCCATGATGGGTCGAAAAACAGAGTTCCGACATAGGCAAGTGCCATCAATGGAACGCCTACGACGCAGACAACGGCGGGGAAGGACCAGCCATAGAAAAAGTTGCACCACGTAGCGATGGCAGTCATCCCCAACAGCGCAAGAGCGCCAAATAAAAGTGCAGGAAGGTGGAACGGGGTCGCCGCCGTTTGCATCACGCCATGTACTTCGACAAG
>VGYQ01000064.1 GCA_016872915.1 Planctomycetota bacterium
GGCCCGCTTCCACCTGAAGACCGGCTTCAAGCTCGCGAACACCACGCAGGCGCTCTTCGGACAAGGGTCGTACGTGATTGGCGTGCCCACACCCGGTGCGCTTGCCCTGCTCGGTCTCGCCGGCGCCTTCGGTCGCCGTCGCCGCTAAGCAGCGACAGCACGATTCGGAATATCGTCAAGATTTCTTCTTGACTACACCGACCGCGGTCCTCGGTCTCCCCGAGGACCGCGGTCATTTTTGTGACCAGGGGCGCTTTGGCACAAAGCAAAAAACATCATGTTTTCCGCATGTTTCATTTGCATTCGAGCGACTTTGAGTTACGTTGCAATGCCCTATGCCTAGCGCAAACCGCTGAGCATGGAGTGAGGGTGCCTGCACTCTCGGGAGAAAGCGAAAAGGGAACAAGATCTATTTGATCTTCGAAGTCCCTGAAAGTTTTTGCCCATAGTCCCTTGTGCCGCAGCTGTGATGGTCGTTCCGTCACAACTGACTCGACTCGGATTCGTTTGTCCTGTCTCACCTCAGCCGACTCCGAATGAGTGGCTGAGCCAAACCCTGGGAGTTGAAAAGATGAAGAGTGTTACCCTAATCGTAGCCACGACCCTCGTGGCATCCTCAGCCCACGCAGCTTTCACTGGCTGGTCTGTGGAATCCTCCGGAATTGGCAACCGCACGATCTACAGCGTGTACGCCAACTTTTCCAGCACCAACTTGCGTGTTGTGAATGTGTTCAACTTTGGTCGTGCAGTCACGGCTGGTCCGCTGCAAGGCAACCAGATCGCACAAGGCCGAGTTGGATCGATGAATGCGGTTCACAATGACCTGTTCATTGGAGATATCGACCTCGACGAAGATGGAACGATTGATGTCTTCAACAACCCCGGCACGTGGGCTGCCGGTGCAGGCACATGGACGACCGCAGCGACCGATTCCCTCACCGACTCCTATTGCACGCTGCAGGGAATTGGCGGAGCGTGGGGAACCGCATTCGATCCATCCATGTCCTTCCCGCCGTTTGGAACTGATATCGCCACTAACGCAGGTTGGTACGACGCCACACCAAGTGTGCCGAACATCCCGAGCGCCGCGGGACGGCTGAAGGTGCTTCAGGTTGCTCGCCTCAGCAGCGACCTGAGCGACTTCCGCGCGAATCTCACCATCGGCTATGCGGTCACAGGCACCTCAACCGCGCTCTTCGGCTACGGCAGTTTCGCAATCCCAGCACCGGGCGCGCTTGCACTTCTCGGCTTCGCTGGCATTGTTGGCACTCGTCGACGCAGCTGAGTTGTTTTCGATTTGGGGATCGACTCGAACGAACCGATCACCTATCGAAAGCAAATCGCCTCGTAAAACTCTTCAGACGCGAGCACGCGAAAGCGTGCTCGCGTCATTTAGTTTGCGCGCCTGTACGCGACTTCGAAGGAGTCAAAGGAAATTGACGAATTTGTTGAAGACTATTTGCACTCTGGAAAACTCGGACTATGTTGCAGTGTCGGTGGTGCGTTGAGGGACGCAAAACCGAGAGTCGCCCAGGTCAAAGGACCAAGCCACTCAAAGACATGGAGAGGACGAGAAGAAAAGGGTTCCAGATCATTCTGAATTTCTGTGAGACTGATGCGAGTTGGTTCGCATCTCATCTCGCCAAGCACTCTCTGTGCTTGTACTCGGATTTCCTTCCCATCCATCCCGCGACAGCCCCCCTCTTGGAGGGGGGCTGTCGTTTTTGCAGTGCAGCATGAGTTGTGCGCTGACCGCGCACCATGCCTGGCGCCATCACGCGCGAATCTGCTCGTCCAGCCAACCGGCAACAGCGCTGATCGCGATGCGTTCCTGTGCCTGCGAATCGCGGTGGCGAACCGTCACCGAATGGTTGGTCAGCGTGTCTGCATCGACTGTGAAGCAGAATGGTGTCCCGGCCTCATCCATGCGGGCGTAGCGCTTGCCGATGGTCTGCTTTGGGTCGTACTCCACGACATGCCGCTTGCGAAGATCTGCAAACAAGCGCTCAGCCACTTCAGGAAGCCCATCCTTGTTGACAAGCGGGAATACGCCAGCCTTCACGGGCGCCATCCGCGGATGAAAGCGCATGAAGACCCCGCTCGCCCGTGATGGATCCTTCGTGTACGCCTCACACAGCAGGGCCAGTGTGCCCCGATCGGCGCCCGCCGATGGCTCGATCACATGGGGAAAGTATCGCTCGTTCCGCTCGGCATCGAAGTACTTCGCCTTGTCGCGTCGTCCCGAGTGTTCGGCATGCTGCCGCAGATCGAAATCGCTTCGGTGCGCCACCCCTTCGAGCTCGCCAAAGCCGGGCGCGGTGAAGGGGAATCGGTACTCAATGTCGCTGGTGCCCGCACCATCCTTTGCATAGTGGGCCAATTCATCTTTGTCATGCTCGCGGAGCTGCAGATTGTCGCCCGCGAGACCGATCGATTGCCACCAGGCGAAGCGTTGATCGCGCCACCAGGCGTACCACTCCTTTGCCTGCGATGGATGGATGAAGAACTCGATTTCCATCTGCTCGAACTCGCGGCTTCGGAAAGTGAAGTTGCGCGGCGTCACCTCGTTGCGAAACGCCTTGCCGATCTGCGCGATGCCGAATGGCACTCGTACCCGCGTGCTGTTCACCACATTCTCAAAATTGGCGAAGATGCCTTGCGCCGTCTCAGGGCGCAGGTAGGCGATACTGGATGGGTCCTCGAGCGCGCCGACATTGGTCTTGAACATCAGATTGAACTGCCGCGGTTCGGTGAGCGTTCCAGGCTCCTTGGCATCGGGTCCGATGCAGCGGGCGCGTTCATCCGCTGAAAGTGCGGTGAAGGCACGCATCTGATGGCGCGCTGCGTCAAGACTGTCGCGGCGCTCGTACTTGAGCAGCGCCTTCTGCGCGCGTTCGCGCTGGTCGTCGTCGTTGGCGATGTAGGCGTAGAGGCGCGCGGCGGGCTCCACCGCGCCGAGCACCTGCAGATGGTCGGCGCGGTAGCGCGCCTTGCTCTCACGGCAGTCCACCATCGGATCGTTGAAACCACCGACATGTCCCGACGCCTCCCAAACGCGCGGATTCATGATGATCGTGCAGTCGACGCCAACCACATGCAGCGGGTCGCCCGTCGGTCCCGCTGCGCTGCCACGGACGATGTCCTGCCACCACGCATCCTTGAGGTTGCGCTTGAGTTCGGTACCGAGCGGGCCGTAATCCCAGAAGCCATTGATGCCACCGTAGATTTCGGAGCTTTGGAAGATGAATCCGCGGCGGCGGCAAAGGGAGACGATCTCGTCCATCGACTTGGTTTCGGATGCCATGGGGCAGCGAGTGTAGGAAAGCTGCTGCCGAGTGCCATTCAGCTGCGGCGCGCAAGGCGTTCGCATGCTGCGTGCCGCGGGCAACTGACAAGATGGTCATTCACCATTCCCACCGCCTGCATGAATGCGTAGCAAATCGTCGGACCGCAGAAGCGGAAGCCCGCATCGCGGAGCGTGCGGGACATCGCTTCGCTTTCGTGCGTTGTGGGTGGCACATCGCGGATGTGGCGGTAGCGGTGCACCTTTGTCTCATGATGGACGCTTTGCCAAAGCAGATCGCGAAACGCCCCCCTGCCGCCCGCATTCATCACATCGCTCCAGATACGCGCATTGCTGATGGCTGCGTCGATCTTTGCGCGGCTTCGGATGATGCCAGCGTCCGCGAGCAGACGGCGGCGATCCGCTGCGCCAAAGCGCGCGATCCGTTCGGGATCGAATCCAGCGAACGCACGCGTGAACGCAGCACGCTTGTGCAGCACGGTGATCCATGACAAGCCGGCCTGAAACCCATCGAGCACGAGTTTCTCGAACAGCGCACGGTCATCCGTGACTGGCACCCCCCACTCGCGGTCGTGATATGCCACATAGATGGGGTCGTTCCCGCACCACGGACAGCGCACTGGTGCTTGGGACTTTGCCCGCGACGACTCAGGCTTGGCGGAGAAGCGCGGCAATGCCATCGACAGCCTTTGCAACTTGCATCCGCAGTTCTGGTACTGCGGTGGACTCCCAGAGATCGCCGCGCCGCAGTGCGCCCACGAGATAGATGCGTTCCTGCGCCTTGCCCTCGTTGCCGATGAGCCTGCCATCGATATCGGTGTGCAGACCGATACCAAGATCGTCCGTCGTCGCAACGCCACTCTGGAGCAGACTGGAGATGAGCGGGTCGACGGTATTGCGAACGCCTTGGGCCGGACCAGCGCAGTTGATAACGCGCGCTGCGGGAAGATCGGTACGGAGACCGCTGCCCGAGTTCACGGTGACGATCACCCCCTGCGGACCGCAACGAAGACTGCGTACCGAACCTCGAACAATCACGAGCGAACCGCTGCGCTGCTGCGCAGCCAGATCGTCCAGCAGCACACGCGGGGCGCGGTGGCGGTGGATCTCCCAGAATGGGCGAAGATGCGTCATGAAACGCATGCGCTCCTTTGTGGACCACGATGACCACACGGGCGTTGTGAGTGCGCGCAGTCCATCAAGCGCACCTTGCCAGGGCAGGTTTCGAGCGCGCAGTTCCTTCGCAGCCTTCCGCACGGTGCGCAGCGCTTCACGCGCGCCGCGCGCAAGAAGTGCTCTGTCGTACTCGGCGTTCGTTGCAGCACCGTCGGCGTGCGGCAGCGGCAGTCGTCCGCTTCGTGAGAGCAGCGTGATTCGCCCCGAGTGTCCGCGGCGGCGGAGAGCGCTCACGATGTCGATCGCTGTCAGTCCGCTGCCGACGATCACAACGGGTGCATCCGGTGCGATTCCCTGCAGTGCATTTGCCGCCCAAGGATCGGGCGCGAGAAGGTCGAGCGGCACCTCTTCATCGAACGCGTGCCAAGGCGCACGCGCGGCTGGCAAACCTGGCGCCATCAATAGTGCGCCAGCGCGGACCGCATCGCCCGAACCGAACAGCAGATCAACATGGCGCATGATCGGTTCGGCGCGGACGAGCACATGCTGCGCGAAAGTGGGCGGTGGCAGACGCGCTGATGCACCTACTGCCGTGGGCGCCGACCCGCCCACCGATGCGAGCGCATCCCCCACCACTTCGTCCATGTACGCCGCGAAGAGCGCGCGCGGCACAAAGTCACTCGGCGCGAACCGCCCTGGCTGCGTGCGCTCAAGCCACGAGTGGAACGCAGCGGGATCCTCGGGGAACGCACCCATGCGCGAAGCGGGCACATTCAGCAGGTGGTGCGAGTCGCAACCGCCATAGGCAATGCCAGGGCCACTGCGCGGATAGCGCTCCAAGACAAGGATTCGCCATCCGCAGTGCTGCTGCAACGCGCGCGCCATTGCGGTCAAACCACCAAATCCCCCACCCACGATGGCCAGATCGCACTCGCGCGGAAGTGATCCGGCTTTCCACAATGCCGTATCCATGGTTCGATGCTAACGCGCAGAGTTTTCTGCCGCCGGGCCAAGCGACTGCAACCGCTCTTGAACCAACGACTGCACCGCAGACTGCATGCAGGCGAAGTCGCTTGCGGACATCCGCTCTTTGGCTCGCTCGGCGAATGCTCGCTCGGCCGCGCGCACCGCATCCGCATCCTGCGCGGCGTCGATCGCGTACGCCACCGCCGCAAGCGCGTAGGGACTCCGCTCAAGTGCGGCGTTCAGCAACTTGCTCTTCGCACTGCGTGCCCGCTCATTGCTCCCTTGTCCACCGCTTCCCGCACGCATCGCGCTGGCAAGCACCATCGCATCGAGCCAGCCCTCGCGGTCCGCGCTCAGGCCCCACGCCACCGACTGATGGAACGCCACCTTGCGCATCATTCCCTTGCCATCCAGGTCCCAGCGCGAATGCACCGTGGTCACCTCATCGCCGCCCGTCGCGTACTGCTCGCCGACCCACGAGAAGCGCCCGTTTGCCGTGTCGCGCTGCAGGACCACAAGCGCGCAGTGCCCAGGCTGACCGGCCGTGGACGAAGGCTCGCCGAGAATGCGGTGCGTCCGAGCGCCGATGTTGCCCATCGTGCCGCACACGCCGCCGTCCTTCCACATCATCTGGATCGATCCATAGCTGAACGGGAATGGACTGACGCGGCGCGCAGACTGCATGTCGAACTGCTGTGCGATATCGCCGATGTACTCGCCGTAGGTGCGCGCCGTGCCATCATCACGAAACTTCGCCCAAATCTCCTCGCGCTCACGAAGCGGCTGGTCATCCTCCGCGAGCGTCAGCAGCAGCGGCCACGGCGCATCGATCGGAAACCGCGGCCAACCACGCGCACCTGCATTCGCGCCGAAGTCGTGGGCATCGTTCCGGAGGAACCACGCCATCGATTCGCTCTGGGTCGGCGGCGGATCGCGCTCGGCGGGCATGCGCCCCGTCGCTCGGTACGCATCGTGGAAGAGTTCGTGCGCCGCACGAATGCTCGCGCGTCGCGCCTCATCGTTGACCGCCGCGGTGGACAGCCAGAACACGACGCGGTCCCCGCAGTCGATCCGTACATCGGGGTGCCCATGTGCGGCCATCCACTTGTTGAACGCCTGCTGCAACTGCGCGGAGGCGATCACATCTGCTCCGACGGGACGGCGGCGCACCAGCTTCTTCTCTTGCGTGGGTCCGCCGCGTGGCTTGGCGATCCCCTTGTCGTCGTACTCCAGCGGTGGCCACTGATCGACGAGCATCTCCACTTCGATCTCGGGCAGCGAATCGAGGAAGGCGATCACTTCATCATGAACGCTGCGCCTCTCATTCGGCGCCTGAACGCCATCCTTTGGCGCCCATGTGGGGATGCGCAGCACGAGCGGCTTGCGTGGCGACACATCGGGCAGCACTTCAACCGCGCCCTCTCGGTCGCCATCATTCCACCGCGATGCATCGCGCCGCCGCAGCTGCCCAGCCTGCACGGCAAACGCAAGCGCCAACTGCTTCGAGCGGTCGCGCACCGTGGCGGCTCCAAGATCGATCTCAAGCGCGCGCAGCGCCAACAACGAGCGAAGTGGATCGCTCCACGAGCCATAGATGGCGCGGCGCGCATCACGGTCGGTCGAGACCCACTTCAGGAAATCAGCGGGCAAGCGAATGTTCTGCTCATTGCACGCACGGAGCGTGGCGTTCCTGCTCTGGGTGAGATACTGCTCCGCAGCGGCTGATGCGCCGTCGCGCGCGGATTCATCCGCGGCGTTGGTGGATGCTGGCGCCGCTGCCGCAAGCCCGACCACCACGGCAGAAATCCACTGCCAGGAATATCGGCGCAGTGCCATGGCGATCAGCCTAGCGGCTGCGGTCTTGCACGATCTGTTCGCGTAAACTCGTGCACGCTCGCAGCCCTGAGTCCGTGCGCAACACTGACTTTGCACTCAGGCCCGTCGAATGTCAGGAATTCGTCCCATGACCACCGCCACCACGAACATCCCCGCCTCCGTCGGCCGCTTCACAGCCACCTCAGACGCATTCACGCCCTGGCACGATGCTCGCCACTGGATCGGCGGCACATGGCGCGACCCCGCCACCCACCGCGCCACGCTTGAGGTTCACAACCCGCGTCACGGCAGGCCGATAGCCCGCGTCCATCTCGGCGGGGCCGACGATGTCGACACCGCGGTGCGAGTCGGCGCTGCGGCGCAGCGCGAATGGGCGGAGTGGCCGATCCGCGACCGTGCGCACGTGCTGTACCGCCTGCGCGAGATGATGGTGCGCAACATCGACGAACTCAGCTGGCTTGTCAGCCACGAGAACGGCAAGACCTTTGGCGAAGCGAAGGCGGAGGTCGAGAAGGGAATCGAGTGCGTGGAGTACGGCTGCTCGCTGCCAAACATCGCCGCAGGAAATCAACTCGAGGTGAGCCGCGGCGTCGCATGCGAAGTCGTCTATGCGCCGCTCGGCGTGGTGGCGGGCGCCACCCCGTTCAACTTCCCACTGATGGTGCCGCTCTGGATGCTGCCGCAGGCGCTTGTTGGCGGCAACGCCTTTGTGATGAAGCCGAGCGAGCGCGTTCCACTCTCCACGATGCGCCTGGCCGAAATGCTCGCAGAGGCTGGACTCCCCAGCGGCATTCTGAACATCGTGCAGGGCGGCCGTGAGGTCGTTGAGGCGCTCTGCGATCACCCGCAGGTGAAGGCGTTCGGCTTTGTGGGAAGCACCAAGGTGGCCAAGAGTGTGTACGGTCGCGCAAGTTCAACTGGCAAGCGGGCGCTTTGCCTCGGCGGCGCGAAGAACCACCTCTTCGTGGTGCCCGACGCCGATGTGGCGGTCACCGCCGAGAATGTGGTCGCGAGTTTCACCGGCTGCGCAGGACAGCGCTGTATGGCGGCGAGCGTTCTGCTGGCCGTGGGCGATGTCGATCACATTCTGAAGGCGGTGCGTGACCGCGCCGCCAAGATGGTGGCCGGCAAGGACATGGGCCCGGTCACCACGCAGGCCGCGCGAGAGCGCATCACCAGCTACATCGACGCCGCGGAAAAGGCCGGTGCCAAGATCGTGCTTGATGGCCGCAAGGCCAGTGCCGACGCGGGCGGCTACTGGGTCGGTCCAACGATCATCGACGGTTGCACACCGGATATGCCGGCGGCGCGCGAGGAGATCTTCGGTCCCGTCCTCAGTGTGCTGCGCGTTCCCACGCTGGAGAAAGCGTTCGAGATCGAGAGCGCGAACCCCTACGGCAACGCCAGCAGTGTCTACACCACGAGCGGCGACATCGCGCGTCGCGTGATGGGGCGTGTCGAGGCGGGAATGTGTGGCGTGAATATCGGCGTCCC
>VGYQ01000065.1 GCA_016872915.1 Planctomycetota bacterium
GCGGTCGCCGCCACGACGGCACGGCGTGTGCCCGTGAAGCCGCGCCGCTTCCACACCGACCACCAAATCAGCGGCAGCACCGCAAGAATCAGCAGCGCGATCGGACGGTCAAAGTACGGCACGATGCGCAGAGGCTATCGGGCGCGACGCCGCGCGAGAGGGCGCCGCGCAATCGGGACCCGACACAATGAAGCGCGGGGTGTCCGAAGACACCCCGCGCGAAAGTCACTCAACTGTCTGACAGACTCGATTACTGGCAGGGCACGCCGAACACCGCCAACAGCGACGTGAGGTCACTGCCACCGGTCGCTCCATCGTTGTCCAGATCGCCGCATCCCTCGCCCCAACAGGCGAGCAGCGCCGTGAGATCCGAACCGTCGCGTTGGCCGTCGCCGTTGAAATCACCCGAGCACGGTGGGGTTTGTGGCGGACCATCGATAACGAGGTCAGCCGAAACCGTTGCCGTTGCCGCTCCAAAGCCGCCGAATACGAGCAGGTAGGCCTGACCTGCCACGAGGTCCTGTGTGAGTGGGATGCCAGTGTTGGAACTGTTCAAGCGGCTTGAATAGTTCGACTGCGTCGCCGTGCCACAGCCCGAGGAGCATGCGCACGCATCGTCGTTGTAGGCGATCGAGTTGAAGGTTGCACCCACCCCTGGACACTCTGCTGCCAACGCCAACTTGGTGTCGTTCACCGAACCGCAAGCACTGAAGGTGTATGCACCCGTCACGGTCGGGGTGAACTTGAACCAACGAGCCTTGTAGACGAAGGCGGTACCAGTGGTGGCAGTGGAGCGAACCGTCAAGTCACCCGAGTGTGTGGCGTTGTCGACCGCGTTCGAGCCGAATGCCAGTGCGGTCGCGGTGGCGCAGTTTGGGTTTGGCGGCGCTGGCGGGGCGGTCACATCGATGGCGAGCGGCGAAGGCAAGTTCGATCCACCTTCACCACCGACCACCACGTACACGACCTGACCACTGGTCAGGGAAAGATCGAGTGACGACGAACTGCCGCAGGCATTGTCGTTGCATCCGAGTTGGTTGGAACCAGCCGCGCAACCATCAAGCACTGCAAGACGCGTGGCTGCACCACTGGAGCAGGTGCTGAAGGTGAAACTGCCCGCCCAGGGCGCCGTGTACTTGTAATAGTTCGCCTTCGCGGCAGTACCGCAACCACTCAGGGCGAGATCCTGCGCCGTGTCCACATTCATGAAGACACTGTTCGGTCCGCTAGCCAGCACGGGATTGATTGCAGCGCACGGGTTGTAGGTCGGGGGCGGGCCACCACCGACGGTGATCGGACCACCGGAGTTTTCGTAGGACACGCTCAGCAGTGTGCGGACGCCCGCGGTGGCGCCCATCTGCATTTCGCCCCATCCGTAGCGAACCTGACCAGCAGCGTCCGTGAAGCGGAAGCCGAAGCGGTTCACAGCGTTGTAGGCCCACTTCCCTTGGGCCGTGGTGGTGAAACTCGGGCTGCTTGCCCCGAAGGAGGCGCCAGACGAACCGCCGACGAGAGCGGGCCCGATGACGAAGCCTTCCGGAAGGCTCGACAGGGTCGTACCGCTCGTGGTGCCGCCAGCGACAGTGTTCAGGCGGACGCCGGCCGATGCACCGTTGGTGGTGCCAGACCAGAAGAAATTCATGGCCGTGGTGCCGTAGGGATTGAGGTCCCAGCCGGGCAGACCAGAGCCAGGCAGCGTGATGGACTGCTGGGTCTCGACGTTGCAGTACAGCCCGTCAAGGGTTGCAGGGACGACAGTGTTGATGTTCCAAGTGATCACCTCGGCGTGCGAGGCGGCAGCGATCGACAGCGCGGCGGTCGCAAGAGTGAAGTGTCTTTCAAGACGAGCAGTCATCATGGCAATGTTCCTTTGTGTTACGAACCCCTTTTCCCAGCAGACATTGGGCACTCCCCAACGACGCCGCAAGATGCCCCCATCGGGCGGGTGGTGCAAATGAACTTCCGCAAAATGTTGCGTTTGCGAGGGGGGGGGATGTTGAGGGCTCTTCAGGCAGTCTGCGGCTCACGCGATTGGGGAGCAAACGCTACTGAAAGCCAAAAAAATGGGCGAAGTAGGATTCGAACCTACGAAGGCAAAGCCAACAGATTTACAGTCTGTCCTCGTTGACCACTTGAGTATTCGCCCAGTGTGTGCCAGATTGTCGCCCCGCCTGCCGAACAAATGTTGGCAAAAGGGGCGGCGGAGTCTAACGCGCCCTCGGCGAATCGGCAACGATCCTCAGTTGTTTTGGAGCCTGTGGCGCGGAGCGCGGCGCACCGCAGCCGTTCCGCGGAGTGTCTCGAGCCAGGTGACCTTTGCACGGGGCTTGTTGGCACTCTTGGCTCTTCGGGCAATGACCAAGTGCAGAATGAACGTCACCAGCACGACGGCGAGCGTTGCACCGATGTAAAGCATCCAGCGATGCGCATCGCTTTCAAACTGCTGCCCGAGCTTCGCGACTCCAACGCCAATCAGCATCTGGAGCGGGGCGGTGATGACGACGCCACACATCTCCACCAACAACACCTGCCACCAAGCAAGGTGCATGAGACCGCACACGGTGATCATCGGTGTGCGCGCACCGGGAATGAAGCGCGCGGCCAGCAACGCCCACGCACCGCGGCGATCCACTTCGTACTTCATCTCGAGCAGCGTGCGCGGTCCGACCAAACGCAGGAACCAGCGACTGCCAAGAATGCGCGCACCAAAGTGACGGCAGATCCAGACCCATCCGATGTCGCCAAGAATGATCCCCGCCCACGCAGCGATGCCATACTCGACAAACAGTGGCCAGGAGACATTGCCCGTGACGGCATCCACCGTCATGATGCCCGCGGGGATGAGGATGAAATCCTCGGAGAGATGCAGGCCGATGCCGCAGAGGACGAATGCAACAAAGATGGTGAGTGCGCCATGACCCGCCAGCCAAGTACCTGCCTCACGGAGCAGGCCGCCTGACGCGGCATCCGCGCCAGGCGCGACAGCGGTCACTGCGAGCAAAGCGAATGGAACGAACATCGGCCCAACATTCTAGGTCGGTAGCGGCGTTGCGATCGGCCCAGCCTCTGTCTGCGCACTTAGCGCTTTGCGTCCGTCGGGATGCGCATGCCGTAGAAACTGCGCCAGACGAAGAAGCATGCCACCAATGCGCAGCCGACACCGATCCACACGCGCGCCGGATTGTCCTTCATGGCAATGGCGATCTCCACCGCGAGAAGCCCGAACAGCGTCGTGAACTTGATAACGGGGTTCAGCGCCACCGAACTGGTGTCCTTGAAGGGGTCGCCCACGGTGTCACCGACCACGGTCGCGGCATGAAGGTCCGTGCCCTTTGCGCGCAGGTTCACTTCCACGATCTTCTTCGCGTTATCCCACGCGCCGCCTGCGTTGGCCATGAAGATCGCCTGATAGAGCCCGAAGAACGCCATCGACACTAGATAGCCGATGAAGAAAAACGGATCAAAGAAGGGGAGTCCGAGCGAGAAGAAGAAGACCACGAGGAAGATGTTGGTCATTCCTTTCTGCGCGTAGACCGTGCAAATTTCCACCACCTTCTTGGCGTCCTCGATGCTTGCCTCCGCCTTGTTGAGGTTGATGTTCTCCTTGATGAACACCACGGCTCGGTACGCGCCCGTCACGACGGCTTGCGTCGCGGCACCCGTGAACCAGTAGATCACCGCGCCACCGATGAGGAGCCCAAGAAGAATCTCGGGCGTCACGATGGACAGCTTGCCGATCACCAGTTGGCTCGCCGCCTGCAACTGCTGCAGCGTGGCATCCGTCGGCGCCTCGGACTTGATGAGCGCAAGGATGATGCCGAACACCATGGTGGTCGCACCGACAACAGCAGTGCCAATGAGCACGGGCTTCGCGGTCGCCTTGAAGGTGTTGCCTGCACCATCGCCCTTTTCGAGCGTGTGCTTGGCCACTTCGAAGTCGGGGTTGAAGCCGAAGTCGCGCTTGATCTCCTCCTTGATGCCGGGCTGCGCCTCGATGCGGCTGAGTTCGTACACGGACTGTGCGTTGTCCGTCACGGGTCCGAAGCTGTCGACGGCGATCGTCACGGGCCCCATGCCGAGGAAGCCGAACGCGATCAGACCGAACGCGAAGATGGGGTCGGCGAACGCGTACGCGGCAGGCATGAGTGCTGCGATGTCCTTCTCGGTGGAGATCCACCAACCGATGCCCATCAGTCCCGCGATCACGAGACCCTTCCAGAAGGCGCTGTAGTTGCCCGCCACGAAGCCAGAGAGGATGTTCAGTGATGCGCCGCCCTGCTTGCTGGCGTTCACCACTTCATCGACATGGCCCGAACTGGTGCTGGTGAACACCTTCGTGAACTCGGGGATGACGGCGCCGGCGATCGTCCCGCAGGAGATGATGATGCTGAGCGCCCACCAGAGGTTCTCCAGTTTCACGCCGTTGTATTCGATGTTGCCAAGCAACCACTTGCTCGCGACGAAGGTGACCACGATCGAGAGGATCGATGTGATCCACACGAGCCATGTGAGCGGAGCTTCCTCGTGGAAGTCCTTCGCCTTGCCGTACTTTGCCTGGCTGAGCGCTTCATTGATGAAGTAGGAAGCGAGGCTGGTGACGATCATCAGCGCGCGCATGGCGAAGAGCCACACGATCAGCTTGCCGCACATCTCGCCCTCGTTGCCCACGGCACCGAGCGAGTAGGCAAGGAATGCAATGAGCGCGACGCCTGTGACGCCGTACGTCTCGAAGCCGTCCGCGGTCGGGCCGACAGAATCACCTGCGTTGTCGCCAGTGCAATCTGCGATCACGCCGGGGTTCTTTGGATCATCCTCAGGCAGCTTGAAGACGATCTTCATGAGGTCTGCGCCGATGTCCGCGATCTTGGTGAAGATGCCACCGCAGATGCGAAGCGCAGATGCGCCCAGCGACTCGCCGATGGCGAAGCCGATGAACGACGGCCCCACCAGCTCCGGCGGCAGGAAGCAGAGAATGCAGATCATGAAGAACAGTTCCACGGAGACGAGCAGCATGCCGATCGACATGCCAGACTTCAGCGGGATTCCGAGGACGGGAAGCGGATAGCCCTTGAGCGAAGCGAACGCGGCGCGCGAGTTGGCCTGCGTGTTGATGCGGATTCCGAACCACGCCACGCCGTAGGAGCCGAGGATGCCGAGCACCGAAGCGAGCAGAATGACGATCACATCACGCGCACCTTTATGCTCGAGGTAGCCGAAGTAAAAGATGATTGCTCCCGCGATCAGGATCCAGAGCACCGCGAGATACTTGCCTTGCTGGATGATGTAGCTCTTGCAGGTCTCCCAAATGATGTTGGAGACCGCAAGCATGCTCTTGTGCGCAGGCAGCGCCACCGTTTGGCGGTACTGCAGCAATCCGAAGAGAGCGCCCACCACGGCGATGGCGAGTCCGCCCATCATCAGTTTCCATCCCGTCAGCCCACCACCAAAGTCGACATCATTGACTTGGGGAAGTTTCAGATCTGCCTCTCCTGCAAGGGCAGTCGAGGTGGTGGCAAGCAAGGTGAAGAGGGCGAGCGGTGCGAATCGCATGCAGTTTCCTTCCGTAGGTTTAGGCTGTGAAATGAAGACGGGGAGGGTAGCGTCCCCTGCGAAGATCGGCAACGCGCCGAAGCGAAGACCCGCATGCTCGATCACCGACTCGCGAAGCGATTCAAGCACCTCTCGAAGTGGTCCCGGCGCACGGGCACGCCGTGCTTCCGCGTGTACGAACGGGATATCCCTGAGTTTCCTCTGGTCGTGGATTGGTACGACGGCGATGTCGTCGCATGGCTGCACCCACGGACGCGCGACGACACGCCCGAGCGTGAGCAGGCGCATGTCAAAGCGTGTACCGAGCACATCCTGCGCGGGCTCTCGCTGGATCCCTCGCGGCTGTTCCTGAAGCGGCGCCAGCGTCAGCGAGGTCTTGCGCAGTATGAGCGGGTCGACACGCGCGGCGTCGTGCGCACCGTGCAAGAGCACGGCCTGTCGTTTGAGGTGAACCTCTCCGACTATCTCGATACGGGACTGTTCCTCGATCACCGCTCCACGCGGGCGATGGTGCGCGCACGCGCGAAGGGACGGCGAGTGCTGAATCTCTTCGCCTACACGGGGGCGTTCACTTGCCATGCGGTGGCAGGTGGCGCAGCACGGACGCACACGGTCGATCTGAGCAACACCTATCTCGCGTGGGCGCAGCGCAACATGGCGCTGAACGGTTTTGGTGGTGATTCGCACCGCTTCGAGCAAGCGGACTGTCTCCAATGGTTGGAGCAGCCGACACGCGGCGAGTCCTTCGACATCATCGTGCTTGACCCGCCCACCTTTTCCAACAGTAAGCGCATGGTGGCCGACAGTTTCTCGGTGGAACGCGATTGGCCGGCGCTGATTGCCGCCGCTCTCCGTTGGCTTGATCCGCGCGGACAAATTTGGTTCAGCACAAATGCGCGCTCCTTCGCACCGGATCCCGGGCTGCTGCCTGCGGGTGCGGTCCTGCGCGACATCAGCTCGTTCACGCTGCCCGAGGATTTCTCTGGGCGCACGCCGCACCGCGCCTACCTTGTGGCGCACGCAGGCGCACCAGGTGCCGTGGACTTGCGGCTGCAGCGAGGCGATTAGCCGTCGGACTTGTCGTTGCGTCGCGCGTCACCCGAGGCGGGCGATGGCAAGGATGCCTTGACGACCGACGCGGGGATCATGAATTCGGGCGCATCGGGCAACGTTTCCACGAATGCATCGCGGTCTCGCTCGCCCGTCTCGATCTTGAAGCGGAGGATTTGCATGCGCTTTCGATCACCGACAAAAAGATGCTCGTTATCCAGCGCGAGCGAACTTGGCAGTTCGGGGCAACCCGTCCGTGCATTGGCGAACAGGATGAATTCACCTGTACGAACATTTGTGCGGAAGATGGCGGGGGCGCCGTTATCGCTGATATAGAGCGTTTCACCATCGGGAGCGAACAGCAGTTGGATCGGTCGTTTGAGACCACGCGATGCATCGGCGATGACTGAGTGGCGAAGCCCCGTCTTGGGGTCGAATGCCAGCACCTGAGAAGCACCGCGGTCTGCGACATACAGGAGTCCATCGGCCCCAACGGCGATGCCACGAATCTCCGTGACGCCCTGTGGAGACACTCCTGCACGCGGGACGATTGTGCCCGGTGGGAGCCCGAGTCCTGCAATCTCCGGAGGAACGGGAATTGCTTGGCCAGGTGTCGCCGTACCGATGCCGCTGTAGCGCGTGACCGTGTTCGTGTCTTGGTTCGAGGCGAACACGGTTCCGTCGATGCCGACTGCCAGCGCGTACGAGTGGATCATCTCGGGGTTGGCCAGGCGCTTGGCGGTAAAAGTGGAGTCGAATGGGAGCATGCCGTCGGCGTTTGGCGAGCCGTACCAGAGGATCCGCGTATCCGACATGTTGGCGCTGACGAGCAACAATCCGTGCCGCCCCGTGTGCAGCATGCCGCGAACGCCCTGCGCCGCACCACCTGCTGATTCGGGCACGTCGCCAAGCACGCTGCCAAGCAGGTCGCCATCGCTGTTGATCCCGTGGACAGTGTTTCCCGCAGGCTTCCCGTGCATGGTGATGTACCAGCGGGGATCCTTCGCGGTGAGATCGTGTTTGTGCGTTGGCTTGTCGCTTTGCTGGACGTCCTTCGACTGTCTTTTGCGCTCTTGGGAATCTTCCTCGCGACGGTCATAGCGCTCCTCGCTTGGAGCCGTCTCTTGCGTGGTGTCCCGCGGGGGTTCGCAGCCCAGCAGGCTGCCCGTCCAGATGACGATGCACCATGCCTTCACAGCGATTCTGAGCCAAGCAGATTCCAAGTTGCACATTTGCATAGATGGAGGCGAGAATACCCCGATATGGTGGTCACTGACTTCTTGCAACGTGTTCCATTCCTTCTTGCTGACAAGGGGTCGTCGATGGTGCCGCTCTTCGAGCAGCAGCCAAAGGAGCACCCCATGAACCTTCATGGGGTACAGAGTTCCATCAATCATTTCACGAATGGTTGGTTCGTTTTGTCGCTCTTGCTTGGATTGGTCGTGGCCGCACTCTGCGGTTTCGCGATTGCATGGCACCCGCGTCGCTCGGGGAAGGGCGATCCAGTGGAGGATCTGGAGCAGCGCAACACGTTGATCGTTCTTTCGCTTGTCGGGGCAGTGGTGTCGGAGCTGGTGCGCGTCGACTCGGCGATGGCCCTTGTGATCTTCGGCATCGGCGGTCTCATCCGTTTCCGGACCGTGCTGGAAAATCCGAAAGTCACGGGGAAGGCGATTATGGTGGTGGTGATCGGTCTGGCGTGTGGACTTGGTGAGCTCGCGATGGCGGTGTTCTTCACCGTTTTCTCCTGGGTGCTCATCTTCTGGCTCGACTCGACCGTGGGCTTTCGCTTGCGTCTGAAGTTGCCGAGCAAGTCAGATCCGAAGGCCGTCCTGCTGACGGCCATGGAAATGATTCGGAAGGTCGGTGGCAAGATCTCCTCCGCGCAGGAGTATGAACACAAACGACAGGTGATCATTGTCGGCAAGGTGCCATCGTCCGCGGACCCTGTGAAGTTTCAGTCAGCGCTGATGCACCGCCTCCCACCTGGTGAAGACATCGAGATTGATCTGAAGACTGGATGACCCGCGAGCCGCCGATCCTGCAGTTCGATCGTGTTGCGCGCGAGTT
>VGYQ01000066.1 GCA_016872915.1 Planctomycetota bacterium
ATGATGGCGAGCGTCTCGATCGCAGGTTGCGTCAGACGCGCTTGCTGCCGTTCACCACGAAGCCGTGCAACCACGGGCGCGAAGGTGGGCTGTGTCAGTACCTGACGGCCACCCGCAACCTGCTCAATGCGAAACGCACTCGCTGCCGTTGCATACCCGGCGTTCAGCGAATCAATCGCCTCGCGAATCGCCGCACCAACCTTCGCTTGCCCGGCGATGCCGAGCAGATCCGCAATGCGCCCATCCGGCAACGGCCGATCAGCGGCAAACACGAGCGCTTCGATGCGGCGCGCAAGGGGCTGATCCGAACATGGGACTTCGGGTGGTGCCCCCGCGCTTTCCTGTGAGACTCCCTCGTGCCCGGCATGTTCTCCGCGCGCAGCGGATTGCGTTGGCTCCCCAGACTTTCCTGGTCCAACCATGATCACGCCCGGCGCACAGCCGCGACTCGCGCACGCGCAAGCGACTGCTCCGATTCGATTTTCTCGCGCTGCGCCAACGACAGCGGCTTGTCGTTCTGCGCCGTCACCTTGGCATCCGCCTCCGAGACGCGCTTCGTTGCTTCATCCAGCTTGATGGACTCCACTTCCTCAGCACCATCTGCGAGCAGCACCAGCGTGTCGGCATTCATCTGTGCAAATCCACCGTTCAGGACGTACCGCTTAGTGCCGGACGCCGTGTCGATGCGGCACTGACCGCCACCGAGTTTGGCGAGGAACGGCGATGCACCCCGCATGACACCACGCTGCCCATCAAATGCCTGAAAGGTCACATACTTGGCTTCTTCGTCAAGGACCGAATCTGCGGGAGTCACGATCTTGCACTGGAACGTTGTCATGGGTCGTTTTCCGAGGCGCTGCAGTCTATCGGGTCGCCGACTCATCGGGCGGTCCATGAACGGCCAACATGAAATTGCGATAACGATCGTCCTCAGTCACCTCACGGCATATCAGATGCTCCAACCAGGAGGGAATCCGCAGCGGGTGATGTTCGCTCGGCAGTTCCACCTCCGCAAGCACCAACGGCAGGTCCGTGAACTGGTCGATTTCCCAGATCAAACCATCGAAGGGCACACGATGGCGAATCTTGCTGATTCGCCTTCCGTGTGTGTTGCCCCACTGGGCATCGAAAGCATGACTGTCGATCGTCGTCTCACGTTCGACTCGCACCCGTCCGCTGCCAAGCTTCTGGGTGTGATGGTGCACCACCGATCCATCAGGCATTGTGGTTCGGCGAAGGCGTCCGCCAACAGCCTCTGCACCCACCAGGTATCCCTGCTCGATCCGCCAACAGTCCGCAGCGACGAGATCGGGCATCCCTCGGAGCAGGAATACACGCTCCACCTCGATCGACTCGCTCACGTGCGCTGTCCTCGCGCCACGCCCGCCTGCGGCACGTCCAATGCAGCCCAGGCCGCGACGAACTCTGCCAACGCCAACTTCTGGTTGACATTCGCCTGCAGCATGCGCTCGGTATCTGCGATCACCATCGGCACGCGTGCCCAATAGCGAAGCCGCTGCGGCTGTGTTGCCGAAGCATGTATGCGGCGCCGAACCTCCGCACCGATCACGGAGAACACAATGCCGGCTGCGCGGCGATTGGCGGCCTCCTTGCTTGCGTTCTCATTCGCCTTCACTGCCGCCTCCGCAGCCTCGGCTGCGAACTCGTTCATGAGATCAGACATATCCAGTGGACACGCCCCCCGCTCAAGTCGATCCATCATGGGAACGATCCTGCCGTGCAGGGATTGCAAATCCATTGCAACGGCCGTCACGGCTGCGCCGGGCGAACCCGCTGCATACTGCTCCACAAATACACGGTGCCCTCCCGTCACCTCACCGAGATTGCTGTCCAGCCACTGCTTCATGTGCTCGCCGTGCAGCGGAGAAAATCCAATCGACTGACAGCGCGAACGAATCGTGGGGAGCAGACGATCAAGGCTGCTCGTGACGAGCACGATGAATGTTCCCGCGGGCGGTTCTTCGAGCACCTTCAAGAGAACATTCTGCCCATCCATTTCCAGTCGTTCAGCCTCATCAATGATGAACACCTTGCCCGCACCAAGGACACTGGATTTGAAAATTGCACCCTCGATCTGCGCGCCTGAACTACTGGACCCTCCAATCATGTGCTCGCGCAACAGCTGCACGGGAATATTCACCTGCTTGCGGTCGCGGAGTTCACGGTCTGCACTCGACCCTGCCAGATCCGCACGAATGAGATGCACATCGGGATGCGTGCCCGCACGAAGCAGATCTGCACTGCGCGACTGCCGCAGCGGCGCACAAGCCGCGCGCTCTGCGCTGCTCGACTGCGGGTCGACGAGCACTGCGGCAAATCGCATCGCTGCCGTGCACTTACCAATCCCAGACGGCCCGTGAAAAATCCAAGCGTGCGGGCAGTGACCCGTTGCAAGCGCCGACCCAAGCGTGCCGAATGCTCGCTCCATGCCAAACAGCGGACGATCTATCGCTGCAACGGCCATCGTTCCGACGATCGCATCACCGCCCACAGGCGGCGGCTCGTCTGCTGCACGCGTTCGCGGTCCTTTCTTCGCGGGCTGTCGTGTTGACATCAGTTGGGCACCAAAATCAGGATGGGACGCTCTGGAGTCACTTCCTTGGATCCGCGCATCACAGGACGCAGCAACTCCTCGCCGTTGACGAGCAGTTTCGGAAAGTTCTTTCGGATGGCTTCGACTTCATCGGAATAGACCATGGTCTTTGCGTCGTATGCATCCTTGCCAAATGCACCGACTGTCACCATGCTCATGCGCTTGTCATCATCGTGTTGGTAGAACGCCAAGTATCCCTGCGCACGCAACTTCTTCGTGTGAGACTCTGCTTGCCGCCGAATCTCCTCGAGCGAGATCTCGCCGGAGCCGAAGTCGCTCCAAACCGCAACCTCCAATGAATACAACTCGCGGACATCGGGGTTCTCCTCGCGCAGTCGGCGAAGTTCGAGCGCACCGCTGGACCCTCGCTTGGCTGGCTCTACCCTCGTCAGGAAGGAGCGGGCAAATGGGCGCTCATCGCCATCCTGAAGAGCCTGGACTTGCTTGGCCAGTGGCTTCGCCGCGGGATCGTCGACCGCATGGAAGCGCCCCACGAGCACAACGGATCCATTGGGCTTTTCACGCACGTACGAATCCTTCAGAAGCGGATACCGCTGTCGAAGCTGGCGGCATGCCGCCTTGGCCGACTCGAGGTGCTCCTCGCCCGTAAAACTCAGAAGCAGAACCCCCCAGCGACCGCCCTGCGCATCACCCAGAAGGGTTGCGTCGGCAGCAGCGGCAGACCCTGCCGACTTGTCGACGGCTGATCGAGTACCGGCGGCTCGGCGATCGGCAGCCGATACCGCAGCAGCATTTGGACTTCCCGGGATTGCAAAGGAGCCCTTTGCCCCCGACTTCTGGCTCGGATCCACCGCTCCACGTCCACCTTGGGGCGCCCCAGCGCCGCCTCCGGACGAAGTGAGGCTCGGCGATGCATCCAGATCGAGATCACTATCGAAGGCAAGGGACTGCGGATCCTGCTCCTGAGTCACTCTCTTCCTGTCTTTTTGAGCTGCAGAATCGCATCCAAGCCCGAAAAACGCGATCGTCACGACCACAGCAGCCCGAGCTATGGTCGAGGCTCCGATCCAAAATGCCTCAGAGCCGGTCATCGCCCTAGGATCATAACTCGTCGGGCCAACGATCTTTCATTTATTGAAGTATTGGAACGAGGAGTGCCGACAGTTACCTTGGAGTCCGTCGAGGGCTCACCACACGGAAGTCGCGGAACAGTTGGGCCGATGCTGAGGATGGACCTGAGGCGGCGGTCGAAGGAGTTGCGTCATGTCCAAGCACACTCAGGCGCCCAAGCCAGGCATCGGCGGTCACACCGACGTGCCGACCGATTCCGTCACGACCACTCCATCAAATCTTGATCGCCTCGCAGACGGCGCTGTTGCGAAGTGTGTTGCGGCAATCAAGGCCCTGCCCGATGTCCGCGAAGATCGTGTGGCTCAGATGAAGAAGCTAATCGCGGAGGGGCAGTGCGACACTCCCGAGCGGTTGAACGCAGCGATCGAGAAGATGCTCGGCGAACTTCGCGAGCAATGAGCGTCGTGGGCGCCGCGGACGCGCCACGGATAGAGCCGGCTGTTTTTCCCCCCCGAAGCCGTACACTCCGTATCCCGTGAGAAAGATGATCCTGCGCTGCGGCTTCGCAGCGTCGATCGTCTGCAGTTCGCAGGCGACCGCACAACTTGCCCCCGAAAACGGCATGCGGCCTGCGGATATCCGCTGGGACGCGATCACACACACGACTGCGTTCGTCACGCCCCATCAAAAGGTCAACGACTGCACGATCGTGATGCGCGACGGCAAGATCATTGCAGTCGGCCCAAGCGCTTCCACTCCGGTTCCTGCTGGCGCGACGGAACACGATGGACGCGCGTGGACCGTCACGGCAGGCTTCATCGAGCCGTGCCTGTTGATCGACTCGACCGCTGCCGCCAAGACTGCTGCGAGCGATGCGGCTGCACACTGGAATCCGCAGGTCACGCCGCAAATTCGCGCGCAGGATCTTGCACCACCTTCCAGCGATCTGCTGCGTGAGTTGCGTTCACTTGGCTTCACCGTCGCCGCGCTCTATCCGAGCAGCGGCATCTTTCGTGGGAGCGGCAGCGTTGTACTGCTCGGCGAAAATCGAGATGCGGTGCGCATCATCGGTGATGGAGTCGGTCCCTTTGTGGGCATGAGCCGTGCACGCGACGAGATGGCGGGTCGGTGGGACGCTGATCGAACAAACATCTATCCACAGTCGCAGATGGGCGTGGTTGCCCTTATCCGTCAGACGCTGCGGGATGCCCGTTGGCGAAAGCAAAGTGCACAGGCATGGGAACGTCACCCACAGTTGAACGCACCCCCCACCGCTTCTCCAACCCTTGACGCTCTCGCATCAGCCGCGGAAGGCGGCCGCGTGTTCTTCGACTGCGGGAGCTGGTTGGAACCACTTCGTGCATGTGACATTGGACGTGACTGCGGCGTCGGTGTCGTTGTGCTGGCGAGTGGTCAGGAGTTCCGTCATCTCGATGAGTTTGCAGCACAGAAAGTCCCGACCGTGGTGCCGCTTCGATTCCCTGCTGCCGTGGAAGTTCCGTCAGAGCGGCAGTCGGAAAGCCTCTCATTCACGGATCTTGCAGCGTGGGCAACCGCGCCATCAAACCCTTCAAGGCTCATTGCCGCAGGCGTTCCCGTGTCATTGACCACGACGCGGCTTGAAAAGCGAAGTGATTTTCCCGCGCGCGTCCGTGACGCAATGGTCGCAGGATTGACCGAATCACAACTGATCGCAACCCTGACGACGGAGCCCGCTGCGCTGCTCGGTCTCACCGACACGATTGGAACGATCGAGGTCGGCAAGTCCGCGAACCTCACAGTCAGCGAGGGGCCACTCTTTGCACCGACATCGCGCATGGTGCAGGTGTGGGTTGCGGGACGACGTATCGACACGATAGGTGGGTCGGATGGCGCTCCGCCGCGCGAGTTTGTCGGGCCAACGCGCACATCGATCGTGCTGGCATCCGGGCAATCGCGCCTGCTCGAAATCAACCCGCGCAAGAAAACGATCACGATCACAACGATGCTCGATGGGGGAAAGCGCAGCGTTTCCAGCGCGCGGCAAGTGCTTCTGCAGCCGCTTCAGGGTTCCTGCATCATCGATGGAACGGCGCTTGATCTACCCGGCATGCTCCGCTGCAACTTCCGAAGCGATGAAGGCGCGATCACGCTGGAGGCAGAGTGTGAGGATGGCAAGCGTGTGACCTTCCATGCAGTCGCTGTGACGGCGGATGATGCCGAAAAGACGGATGACGCAAAGGATGACGCAAAGAATGGCTCCAAAGATGATGGCTGGCCGACACCACGGCCTGCCATCGCTATCACGGCGCCCTTTGGCGACTTTGGTCAGCCTGCACCGCCACATGCCGAGGATGTTCTCTTCAAGTCGGCGACAGTCTGGACCAGTGCCGCGGATGGCATCGTGCTCGACTGTGATGTACTCGTGCAGGGTGGGCGCATCGCTGCGGTCGGGAAGGGGCTCAAAGCTCCCGCGAACCTCCGCACGATCGACTGCAGGCGCATGCATCTCACGCCAGGCATGATTGACTGCCACAGCCATACAGGCGTGGAAGGATCCGTAAACGAGGCAACCGAGGCCTGCACAGCAGAGGTGCGCATCGCAGATGTTGTCAATCCCGATGACGTGAATTGGTATCGCCAGCTCGCCGGCGGCGTGACCTGCGTCAACCAACTGCACGGCAGTGCGAATCCAATCGGCGGGCAGAACAGTGTGGTCAAGCTCAAGTGGGGTTCTCCGCTTTCTTCGTGGCCCGCATCCAGTGCGAAACCCGGAATCAAGTTTGCCCTCGGCGAGAATGTCGTACGGCCGCGAGACCGATATCCCCAGACCCGGATGGGTGTCGAGTCCTACCTCCGTGACCGTTTTCAAGCGGCGCGCGAATACCGCGCTTCGCAGGTCGCTTTCCATTCCAATCCGAATCGCACTCGCCTCGCACCCGTGCGCGAAGATCTCGAAATGGAGACACTTGCCGAGATTCTCGAGGGCAAGCGCATCATTCACTGCCACTCGTACAGGCAGGACGAGATTCTCATGCTGTTGCGTCTGGCGGATGACTTCGGATTCCGCGTTGGCACGCTGCAGCATGTGCTCGAGGGTTACAAGGTCGCCGATGCCATCGCTCGCCACGGTGCCGGCGCGTCATGCTTCAGTGACTGGTGGGCGTACAAGATGGAAGTCATGGACGCGATCCCGTGGGCGGGTGCGATCATGCATAACGAAAATGTCGTCGTGTCGTTCAACTCCGATTCGAATGAACTGGCACGCAGGCTGAATGTGGAAGCTGCGAAGGCCGTGAAGTACGGGGGACTGGATCCTGCGACAGCACTCCGCTTCGTGACCATTCATCCTGCGCGTCAGATCGGCTTGGGTGAACGCACAGGCAGCATCGAGGTGGGCAAGGATGCGGATCTCGCATTGTGGTCGGGGGATCCACTCAGTCCGATGAGTGTGTGTCAGCAGACTTGGATCGATGGCGCACTTCATTTTGATCGCACAGTTGATCTGGCGCTGCGACCCAAGCGAGAGAAGGAGCGACGCGAGCTCATTCTGGCAATGGCCGCCGAACGAAAGCCGCGGGGTTCATCGCGTGAGGGCGCTCGTGGCGTAGGACCGATGGCTGGAGGCGATGCATCTGTTGGCGACGGATCCGATGATGCCGAAGAAGGAACGACAGATCAACCCGCCGCGCCACCGCAGCGGTTGCTCAGTCGCATGATGAGTACCCGCGAGGCATTTCTGCTTGGTTGGTGGCGGAGTGGGCGACCGCTTGAATCGATCTTCTCGCGCGGTGACTGTGGATGCGTGGAGGCAGCGCCATGATCAGCATGGCCGCCCTGAACATGACACCGCTCCTTGTGGCGTCCACACTCGCCCAAAGCACCATGTTGCCCGCACCCACAGCGACACAGCGACAGACGGTGATTGAACACGCCACAGTGCACACCGCCGTTTCTGGGCAATCCGCACTGACCGATGGGTTCGTGCTTCTCCAGGGTGATCACATCGTGTGTGTGGGCCAAGGTGCGCCGCATGCAGCCGATGGTCAACCCATCGCTGCGGATGCCATACGCATCGACGGCAGTGGAAAGCATGTCACGCCAGCGTTCATTTCAAGCGCCACAACGCTTGGACTCATTGAAGTGCAGGCCGTCCGCGCAACCGATGACAGGAGCGAATTCGGACCATTCCACCCCGAGGTGAGTGCATGGGTTGCCGTCAATCCCGACAGCAGCCTATTCCCGGTTGCGCGGCTCGGCGGTGTTCTTTTGGCCTGGGTGTTCCCGCAAGGTGGGCAAGTCTGCGGCGAAAGCAGTCTCATTCGCCTGAACGGATGGACCAACGAGCAGATGACCATTGTGCCGGATGCGGGCACCTGCATAGAGTGGCCCGCGACCGAACCAGCACCGACTTGGTACGCAAGCACGAGCGCGAAGGAGCAGGAACGACAGCGCATCAATTCACTGCGCAGAATGGACGACTTTTTCGACGCGGCTGCCGCTTCGATTCGTGCGCGTGCCGCAGATCCTTCACTGCCTCTCGATGCGCGCTTCAGCCACCTTGAGGATGTGCTTTCAGGAAAGCGTCCTCTGCTGATTTCAGCAGCGAGCGCTGGACAGATCGAATCTGCTGTGCTTTGGGCAACACGTAGAAAGCTCCGTCCCGTGATCGTCGGAGGCCAGGGTGCTGAGGCGGTCGCGGATCTGCTCGTGCAGCATCGGGTTCCGGTGATCGTCCTCGGCACGCTGCAACTGCCGCGGTTCGCACACCAGTCGTATGACGATGCGTACACGCTGCCCGCCCGGCTTGCGGCGCGGGGTATTCCAGTGGTTATTGCATGTGGTGATGAACCGAGCAACGATCGCAATATTGCCCACCATGCCGCCATGGCTGCGGCCTTTGGCATGCCGCGTGAA
>VGYQ01000067.1 GCA_016872915.1 Planctomycetota bacterium
TTCAACGGACGCGATCTTTCGGGGTGGGTCAATGTGAACGGCAGCCCAACCACATGGACCGTCGGCAAGGACGCCGATGGCACGCCATTCATCCAGTGCTCCGGCAAGCCCACGGGCGTTCTCCGCACCGAGCAGCAATACGAGAACTTCATCCTCGAGATGGAATGGATGCACGAGGAGGAACCTGGAAATGCAGGGCTCTTCATCTGGAGCGATCCGCTGCCCGCCCGCGGCGTTCCCTTCACGCGATCGGTCGAAGTGCAGATCATGCTCACGCCAGATGCCACCGACAAGGAGGGGCGTGTTCTCTACACGGGACATGGAGACATCTTCCCCATCCACGGCGCGACCATGACGCCAGACCGCCCACATCCGGCGGGCTGGAGTCGGTGCCTGCCGTCAGCGCGCACCACCAAGGGCAAGGGGCAATGGAACCACTACCGCGTCACTGCAGACCGCGGAACACTGCGGCTCGCGGTCAATGGCACGGAAGTCTCTGGAGGTACCGGGATCAATCCTCGGAAGGGATACATCTGCCTCGAAAGCGAGGGAACGCCAATCCGATTCCGCAACATCCGACTCACGGAACTGCCTGCGGCCACGCCGGCACTCACAGCAGAGGCATGTGCGCCCGTGGATGTCGGCTTTCGCAGCATCTTCGATGGCACACTGGATGGTTGGGGCGGGGATTGGAGCTTCATGGCGCACTGGAAAGTTCAGGACTGGTTGCTCTCGTACGACGGCAAGGGCGGGGACCTGACGTATGGGAGGGGCGTCTGGGGGGACTTTGAAATGGTGGTGGACTGGCGGTGGGGTGATGGGCATCAGGGAGAGATGGATCGCCCGCTGATTGGCAAGGATGGGAAAGAACTGCGCAGAGATGATGGATCGGTGCAGACCGTCAAGGTGCAGGAGCGCGACAGCGGGATCTATCTGCGCGGCAACAAGAAGTCGCAGGTGAACATCTGGTCATGGCCGTGCGGCAGCGGAGAAGTCTGGGGCTACCGCACCGATGCGTCGATGCCCGATGCCGTCCGAGCTGCTTGCACCCCCCGCGTCGCTGCGGACGAAGCCCCTGGTCAGTGGAACCGCTTCCTCATCCGCATGAAGGGCGATGTGCTGAATGTGTGGCTCAACGCGCAGCAGGTGATTGACAATGCTGAACTCCCCGGCGTTCCCCGCGAAGGATGGATCGGACTGCAGAGCCACGGATCGGCGATTGACTTCGCCAACATTTACATGCGGCCGCTAACTGAATCTCACTGAACGGAGTTGACCCTGACGAAACCGGGGAAAGGACCGCAAAACGGACGCGTTTCCGCGGGGAATTGGGCAGATGCCCTCCGAGCTACTCCTCCGTCATTTCGCGCAGGCGGTGCTTCATCTGCGCCTTGAGCCGAGCAAGAATGGATGAGTGCATCTGGCTCACGCGGCTCTCGGACAGATCGAGCGTGAGCCCGATCTCCTTCATGGTGAGTTCCTCGTAGTAGTAGAGAATCACGATCAGGCGCTCTGCTCGGCTGAGCCCACGCGTCATGAGCGTCTGCATGTCCCGCCGCTGCAGCATGGAGAACGCATCGCAACCCGTGTCATCTTGGGGAACATCGATCTCTCGCGCTTCACCACCCGAATCCGCATCGGACCACTTCTTATTGAGGCTGACGAGCCCGACAGGGCTTGAGTCACGGTGGATCTTTTCGAACTCCTCCTCACTGACGTCGAGGCGTGCTCGCAGTTCAGCTTGCGTTGCGGGACGCCCCTTCTCCATCTCGATCTGCTTGCGAACGCGTTCCATGCGCGAGGTTCGCGAGCGCACGAGACGCGGCACCCAGTCCATCTGTCGCAACTCATCGAAGATTGCGCCTCGTATTCGCTGCGGACAGAAGGTCTCGAACTTGATACCCCGCGCAGGATCGAACGAGTTGATCGCATCCATGAGTCCAAAGACTCCGGCGGAGAAGAGATCATCGACTTCGACCTCGGACGGCAGGCGCGTGCGCATGCGCTCTGCGGTGAATCGAACTATCGGCTGATAATTTTCGATCAGTCTGTTGCGAAGGTCATTTCGTTCTTGGGAGTGCTCGGCACTTCCCCGCACAACGCAGTAACGCTTCCAAATCCGCGCGATCTCGGCTTGTGCCGGATTCGACCGCTTCGAAGAGTCGCGGCGGTGATCGCGCAGTGGTGCTGGGCGAGGCGCCTTTTCGGGCATCGCCTTCTGCTTCTTGACTGCATGCGGACGGACGACAGCGCGGGCTGCTCCCACTCGATTTGATTTGGTCTTGACGCGACTCATTCGTGGTCTCTCCTTGACCTTGATCGCATGAGGTACACGTTGGCACCTGCGATCGACCGAGCTCTCCTGCTCTCCACCGCAGCGATCCATGCCGCGGTGCATTCGGCCGCTCCATGACCGAACGGGGGCAATATACAACTCAATTTTTGAGTCTGGCAAGTGGGGCTCAAAGAAATTCACAAACCAATGCCTCTCGGACCCTCCATCCAATGAATCCCCTCGAGGCCGCATTGCGCATCAACTTGTGGATCACCAACTGCCGCACCACCATGGACTGGGCATCGAGATCGCGAGGCATTGAGACCCAAGGCGAGAAAGAAATTTCTCTAAACTGCCTCGGCAAGATGAGCTCTTACGGCATCGATTGCCAAACAGCGACTGCCAGATCACTGCCCCAGTCAGTCCTTTCCCTCTGCGTCATGCTTTGGGCATGGTCCTCGTTCCTGGCGCCTCGCGCCCATGCTCAGGTGGACTTCAAGTTGTCTGCCGATGACAGGTGGGTTGCGCCTGAAGATGCCGATCCGAACAGTCCAAACAGTCAATTGCATCAGGCGCAAATGGCGCTCGCACGGGGTGATGCAGCGCGTGCCTACAACCTGGCAACCGGCTGGCTGGAGCGCTTTCCGGCGAACCCCCTCCGGGCGCACGCGCTGCTTCTCAAGGCCGATGCCATGCTTGCGCAGGGCGACGAGTACAAGGCGCTCTACGACTACGAAGAACTGATCCGCAACTATCCCGGCAGCGATGTGTTTGTAACGGCGCTCCAACGCGAATTCTCGATCGCCAAGGCCTATGCCAACGGGCTGCGGCGCAAGTTCTTCAACACGTTCCGCTGGCTGAATGCGGACGAGGAGGCTCAGGAAATCCTCATCCGCGTGCAAGAGCGTCTGCCCGGAAGCCAACTCGCCGAGCAAGCGGGGATGGAATTGGCGGATTTTTACTTCCGCAAGCGAGATCTGCAGTTGGCTTCGGACGCCTACGACCTGTTTGTCCAAAATTACCCCCGTTCCAAACAGGTGGAAAAGGCGCGTTTACGGCTGATTTACACGCTTTTGGCGGCCTACAAGGGTCCTCTGTACGACGCTCGCGGACTCTTTGAGGCAAGCGCGCGGCTCAAGGAACTGCAGGCGCTCGATCCAGTCACGGCGCAGCGGGTTGGAGCCGATGCACTGATCGTGCGCATCTACGAGTCCGAGGCAGCCAAACTGCTCTCCGAGGCTGCCTGGTACGACAGGCAGGATGATCCGATTTCGGCTGAGCGCTACATTCGACGCTTGGTTGAAAAGTATCCAAAGTCGATCGCAACTCTGATTGCGTTGCGGGAGATCCCGCAGTTGTATGCAAAGCTCCCGCCGCTTGTTGCAAAGTCGACGCCCGACTACCGAACCCTCCGCAAGCAGATGCTCGGGCTGGATTGGGAACAGGCAGCGCCTGAACCGGGTGAGTTGAAGCCTGCACCTGCAGGTGCGCCAGAGGAAAACACGATGCCAGGCGAGATCGCACCATCCCCCCCGAAGCCAGAATCTGTGCCGGCTGCATCCCAAGAACCATCGCCAGCACCCACACCACCGCCAGCGAGCCCCTGAATGACCGCGCGCCCCGCCCTTTCACTCGTGTCTCTCGTGCCCAGCGTGGTTGCGCTCATGCTGCTGGTGCCGTTGGCAGGTTGCACAAGTGATCCATCGCAGGGCTACGCATCTGGCGCGCTGTACTCGAACAAGTTCCGAAGCGTCTCGGTACCGCTCTTCAAGAACGACGCCACGGACCGTGCCGTGCAGTTTCAACTGGGCGATGCGCTCGTGAAGGAGTTCGAACAGATGACCCCCTACAAGGTGATGTCCGAGGGGCGCGCCGACACGGTCCTCCGCGGCACGATCACCCGTGTGGATATGAGCATGGTGTCACAAAGTCTTGGCACCGGTCTCCCTGAAGAGATGGCGTTTGCCGTCACCGTGGACTTCGAATGGCTCGACATGAAGACCGGGAAACCGTTGGTTTCGCGCTCGGGATTCAAGTCCACGGCCGTTTTCGTCGCAAGCCTGCCCAACAAGCAGCCGATAGACCTCGCACGGTTTGCCGTGGCGCAGCAGATGGCGCGGGATATAGTTGCGAGTCTGCAGGGCGATTGGTGATCCGCAGACAGGTTCGATCAGTACAGTGAGGCAGGTACTCGCGAGGAGCGGATTTCTTGAACAACAGCACTGACAGCACACTTTCCATGCACTCCCAACCCACACGATCGGGGCAGCCCGCTTTGACCTTTGATGTGTCTCGCATGTTGAACGAGCGCAGCCCGAAAGACGGCAACGACTCCGGCGGCAGTTCGGGCGACGGCAACGGCGGCGGCAACCGCTCCGGCAACTCCGCTCCCCCGAAGATGCGCCGACAGTTCATGACATGGATTTTGGTGGTGGCCGTGTTGGCCGTGGTGTGGACCGTACTGATGGGTGGTTCCAACCGCGGCGAGGCGATCCAGACTCCGCAGGAGTTCTTTGTATTGGCCAAAGAGGGATACTTCGAGCCGGCATCGGTCGTCATCGAAGATGACAAACTCATGGCAACGCTGTCGAAGTCGCTGCCGGGAGCAACCGAACGATCAGGGCAGAAGGGCGGCATGGTGTGGGTGCGCATCATTCCAGGCAACTACGACTGGGTGCGGGAACAATTGACGGCATCGGGAGTGAAGTGGCAGGAACAGGTCGGGCAGAGCATGTTCGTCCAGTTGCTTCTGACGCTTGCTCCGGGGCTGCTCATCCTGCTGGTGCTGTGGTTCTTGATCGCCCGCGGAATGCGCAATGCGGCGGGCGGCGGTCCCGGCGGCATGCTCGGCAGTTTCGGCAAGAGTCGTCACCGTGTCACCAACAAGGAGAATGTGCAAATCACCTTTGCCGATGTCGCGGGCGTGGATGAGGCAAAGGAAGAGGTCGGCGAGATCGTCGAGTTTCTGAAGAATCCAAAGCGCTTCTCGAAGCTCGGAGGCAGGATTCCGCGCGGCGTTCTGCTTTCCGGGCAACCTGGCTGCGGCAAGACGCTGTTGGCGAAGGCCATCGCAGGCGAGGCGGACGTCCCCTTCTTCTCAATTTCGGGATCGGACTTCGTGGAGATGTTCGTGGGCGTCGGCGCCAGTCGCGTTCGCGATCTCTTCAAGCAGGCAAAGGAGAATGCCCCCTGCATCATTTTCCTGGATGAGATTGATGCCGTGGGCCGTCGGCGTGGTGGCGGCTTTTCCTCAGGCGGTCATGACGAACGCGAGCAGACGCTCAACGCCATCCTCGTCGAGATGGATGGATTCGAAGCGAACGATCAGGTGATCGTCATCGCTGCGACAAATCGTCCGGATGTGCTCGACCCTGCATTGACGCGCCCAGGTCGTTTCGATCGTCAGGTGGCAGTACCGCTGCCCGATCTGCGGGGACGACGACAGATCCTTGCCGTCCACGCGCGAAAGGTGAAGATTGGAGCCGATGTTGATCTGGAACGGCTCGCGCGCGGAACGCCGATGTTCAGCGGCGCCGATCTTGCGGCGATCATCAACGAGGCTGCGATCATCGCAACCATGGCGGAGAAGGATTCGATCGAAATGTCCGATCTGGAAGAGGCACGAGACAAGGTGCGCTTTGGCCGCGCGAATCGCAGCCGCAAGATCGAGGAAGAGGAGCGCGTGGCGACCGCGTATCACGAAGCTGGGCACGCGCTGCTGCAGGTGCTCCTGAAAGATGCAGATCCGCTGCATAAAGTCACGATCATTCCACGTGGGCAAGCGATGGGTGCGACCTTCAGCCTTCCGGAGAAGGACCGCTATGGTTATTCGCGGCGGCATCTGCTTGCCACAATGCGAGTGCTGTGCGGTGGACGTATCGCGGAGGAGAAGAAGACAAGCGATATTTCGAGCGGCGCCTCCATGGACATCCGGATGGCGACCGCCTATGCGCGCACGATGGTGCTCCAGTGGGGCATGTCAGACCGACTTGGGTTCGTCAACTACGGTGGGTCCGATGAGCGCGATATGTTCATCCCCGAGAAGGATTACTCGCCTGAAACGGCGCATGTGATCGACCAAGAGGTTCGAACGCTGATTGATCATGCTTATGCCGACGCGAGACAAATGATCGAGCAGAACTGGGACAAAGTTGTCGCCATCTCGGAAGCCCTGCTCGCCGTCGAGACGCTCTCCCGCGACGATGTGGATCGCATCATGGCAGGCGAGCCATTCCAGAAGCCCTCCGTGGCAGACCTCCTGAAGCGGGAACTGCCGAAGAATTCCACGGCCTCGAGTCCTGAAAATGGGCAACAGCCACGGGAGGATTTGCCGCCCGGTGCGCTTCCATCGCCTGCCTGAACGCCTGCTCTCCGTTACGCGTCGCCCAGCATGCGCTTGGACCGGAGCAGATGGTGGTACCGCTGCGCAAAGCGATGCGCCTCGTCCCGCACGGCCTGACAGAGTTTCAAGGCGACGCTGTTGCGCGGCAGACGCAGAGGTTCTGAATCACCGGCGCGGTAGATCAACTCCTCGCGCTTGGCTAGACCGATGACCAGTGGCGGCTTGACTTCGAGCGTGGAGAAGGCGTCGAGCGCAGCGGAAAGTTGCCCTGCCCCGCCATCGATGAGGACGAGATCTGGATACAACTCAAGTCCCCCGCCTGCATCGCGGTAACGGCGGCTGACCACTTCGCGAATCGCCATGAAGTCATCGTTCTCCGCGGTGCGCACGCGGTACCGGCGATAGCCATCCTTGAATGGTCTGCCATCGATGAAGCACACCTTGCTGCCGACCGTCTCACCCCCGCCGAGATGCGCGATGTCGATCGCCTCCAGACAGCGAATCGGCGCATCCGCTCCGAGCACAGATTGCAGCGCACCAACGCCATCGAGCGGGTTCGTGATGAAGTCATGACTGCGCCCTTCCCAGTCGCTGCGCGGATCACCGCGCCCAAGTTCGCGGTGATCGAGGCGCTCGATCGCGCGAATCTGATCGCGGAGCGTGGCGGCGCGCTCAAAGAGCAGCCCGTCGGAGGCCGTCTTCATTTCCGATCGTAACTCGCGAAGCATGGCGCTCCGTTTGCTGACGACGAACCGAAGAAATCGATCGATATCGTCGCGGTAGGCACTTGGCGAGATTCGATTTGCGCATGGTGCGGTGCATTGCCCGATCGAATGCAGCAAACAGGGTCGGAAAGATCTGTTGGCCGGGTTGTCCGATCGAATATCGAGGTCACAGGTGCGGTACTGGAACACACGCTGCAAAATCTGCACGGCGTGTCGCAGCGATCCTCCACTGAGAAAGGGTCCAAAGATGCGCGCGCCTTTGAAGCGCTCGTGCGCGGGGGTCCGGGTGATGAAAACGCCAGGGAACTCATCGCGCATCGTGACGGCGAGATATGGGAACGACTTACCGTCGAGGAGGCGCTCGTTAAAGCGTGGCTGGAGATCTTTGACGAGTCGTGCCTCGAGAAGCAGTGCCTCCCACTCGCTGTCGCACTCGACCGTATCGAAGTCGAATACATGATCAAGCAGCGGCTGCTTGCGTGGTCCGAGGTCGGTGCTTGGCAGGAAATACGAACTCACCCGGTCGGGCAGCACGAGTGCCTTTCCGACGTACAGCACCGCCCCCGCCTCGTCCTTCATCAGATAAACACCCGGCACACTCGGAAGCCCACGAGCCTTCTTTAGCAAATGCGGAATAGCTGATGAAGGCATTTTTGAATGTTAGGTAGGCACTTCATGCAATTCAGGGGTATAAATATCA
>VGYQ01000068.1 GCA_016872915.1 Planctomycetota bacterium
TGATCAGGAATGACGCCGAGGACACGCCCACCCGCGAGTGCAGCCAATTCGCTGGCGAAACGTACACGCTGATCCATGAACTCCTTGAGGAAGATCAGGCCGACTCCCACCAGAATCACGAGCACCCACACGCCGGGCAGTACAATCTTCCAATTGGGGAAGAACAACTCGCGCGGGGTCAGCGCCCGCTGGGCAACCTCAACGGGCACTGAGTCTTCACGCGAACGCGCAAGATCGAGTTCGCCAACTGTCTTTGCAACGATGCCACGCTCTTCCTGGAGCCGATCCTGGCGTTCCTTCATCGCCTCCAGTTCAGCGACTCGGGAGGCAAGCTCTTCAATTCGCTTGCGTTCAAGTTCAAAATCGCCGGTCTGCTTTTTCAGGAGATCTTCAAGTCCGCCCTGGCGATCCGTCACGGACTTGAACTGACCATTCAGGTCACGCTGGACGATCTCATCGAGCGCCTTGTCCTTCTGAGCCCGCGCTGAACTCAGTGTCTCCTCCGCGTAGCGCACCTCCGGATGCTGCGGCCCGAAGCGCGCCCTCTTGCTTTGGAGCGCGATCGTCAGGTCATTGAGATCTCTGTTCAGTTGCATGAGCGCAGGATCCATCTCCGCCTTTTGAATGTCGTCCTTCGATGGCTCAAGCCGTCCCTGCAGCTTTGCATCAAGTTGCCCGCGCTGCGACTTGACGAGACTCAAGTCCATCGTCGTCTCCGCAATCAACCTTTGGAGTTCCTCGAGCCCACGCTGCGACTGCTGCGCATTCTCCTCGAATGCCGGAATGCCTTCCTCTGTGATGAAGCGACGGATGGCTGCCTTCATGCTGTCGATCTGTTGGTCGAGTTCATTCTGCTTCTTCACGAACACTTGCTTGATGCCATTGAACTTTCGGTCGCTCTCGGCGTTCAGGATGTCGAGATAGGTGGTTGTGATCGCATTCAGCACCACGGGCACGTCGCCAGCGACATGCGCTTTCCAGTACAGCGCAAAGAATTGCGTGCCACGGCGGTGTCCCGATGAAATCTCGTCTTCCAAATCATCGACGGCCTCATCCACGACGAACTGACCGTTGTCATCGAGGTAGTACTCGTGCCACGAAGTCTTCAAGACATCCTTGCTCGAAATCGCCTTCACAAGTACATCGCGCATCACCATCTGCTGCGCTTCAGTCTGTGCCAAACGAGCAACCGTTTCTTCCTGCGTCGCGTTTTCGCCAAAGATCTCCGTTGCCTCACCCAACTGAGGACGAAGACGAAGGATCACCTGTCCGCTGTAGAGCGGGTACACAAACTGCGCACCAAATTGAAAGATGACAGCGAAGACTGCACCACCGATGGTCCACCACAGAATCTTCTTCCAGTTCTGCTGAAGAACCCGCAAAGGATCGATCGTCGCTCCACGAGAGACGGTCGGCTGAGGACGCGATGCACTCGGCGGTCGCTGCGGCCCACCGGCCGTCGTCGTCTGCGAGGGAGAACCTGATGCTGGCGGAACCATGCTTGAATTCCTTTCGGTGTCAGCCACCCGTCGCACTTTCGCCCAACTCGCGGTCGACCGCATCGATTGCCCGCTGCGCATCCGCATCTGGCTTCAGCGCCTTTGCCCTCGTCAGCGAAGCGATCGCATCCTCGCGGAAACCGCCCTTCAACTGCGCCATCGCCAGATGTGCGTAGGTCGTTGGATTCGCCTGAACTCGCGACGCACGTCGCAGTAACCCGATCGCCTCGGGATACTCGCCCTTCTGCGTCAACGCATAGCCCAGCGTGTCCATGAGATCCGCGTTCACAGGGTTCACCGCGAGCGCACGACGGGCGCGTTCAATCGCTTCGGGCACCTTGTTGAGCACCGCAGCTTCGAGGTAGGCCACATTATTGAGCAGAAGCAAGTCATCCGGTTTCAGCGCGAGTGCCTGCTCAAAGTACTCTGCGGCCTTCAACATATTGTTCCGCCGATACTCGACGTTTCCAAGCATTCGATACGCCGCGAAACGTTCCTCATCATTCGTAGCCGCCTGAAGTGCGCGGGTCGCGAAATCAAAGGCCTTGTCGTACCACTGTGGACTCGTTTCGCCAAAGCGCTGCGCGACACCGACGAGAAGTGTGGACGATGGTGAAGTGCCTGCACACTCTGCCACGAACTTGTCGAATTCCGCCATCTTCTCGCCCGGATACAGCGTGCTTGCGGCGAGTACCCACTGATCTCCACTGACGCCCTTCGAGGGATCAATGAGACGTACGAGATCGCGCAATTGTTGTCGACCCTGCTCGCGAGCAATCTCCGTTTCTCCAGTGGCAGCGAGCGAAGCGGCGGCCATCATCTGCAGGAACGGCACCTGCGGCACAACCCCGGGCACCGACTGAAGCGCCTGCAGCACACCGGCCAAATCAGGTGGCGAGCTGTTCGCACGCTGGAGAATCGCCTGAATCAGAAAATCGGGATTCGACGTGATGCTGTAAAGCGTTTGATAGTTGGCGGCGGCGTCGAGACTCTTCCCAGCAGCGACTTGTGCCTCGCAGAGCGCCTGTAACCACGTTTGATTGCGTGGCTCCTCAGCAACCGCCGCACTTGCCGTCGCGATCGCCCCCGCAGAATCTCCTGAGCCCAACTGATATGCGATGAGTGCCCGCCGAGCCTCTATTGCCCTTGGGTTCTGCTCCACGAACTTTCTGCACACATCGATGGAACTGGCGATGTCATTTCGATCGGTGTGAATGGACGCAAGCAGTCGTGTTGCAGGCCAGTAGTTGCCCTGCAGCTCGATCGCTCGTTCCACATTCTGCAGCGCCTGACGTGCCAGATCGGGATTCCCGCTCTTCTGATAGCGCCGTTGGAATGATGCGGCCCGCACCATGAATGGGAGCGGATTGGCAGGATCCATCTTGATCGCCTCATCAAGCGACTTGTTCAGTTCGCCGAGTACTCGAGCCTCATCGGCAGGCGAGCCGCTGAACTCTGGCTGATCCATCTCGGCATTGGCGATATCTGCCGCCAACAATCGATCATTGAATGTGATCTTGTCGCCTGCGAGTCTGGCAACTTCGGTGCTCATCTCCTTTGCCCCCTTGAAGTCACGGACCTCCAGGCGAAGCGCGGTCATGTTGCGTGCCAGGTCCAGTGTCGGAGCCTTTGCGTAGACCTTCCCAAGTACTTCAAGCGCTTGCCTCGGCACACGGCGATTCGACCAGATCTGGGCTATCGCAAGCGCTGCATCACTTGTTGCACTCGTATCGACCGTCAACGACTTGTCGAAGGCTTCTTGCGCTTGCCTTCCCATTCCCATCTCCAAGTACAACTCGCCCAAATCGATCCAAGCGGCCCACTGCATCGGACCCGTGAGCTTTTCTGCCGCTGAACGCAGCATGTCGGCACCCTCGCGTCCGCGGCCTGCCCGCTGAAGGGCCGCGGCATAGATTCGGACCGACCCGTTGTCGTTTGGATTCCCTCGCAACATCGCCTCAAGGATCTGCTGCGCGCGCTCCGCATACAGCTTCGCGTATTCCGCGATGATCATGTCCTGCCGTTCCTTGCCCAACGAATCCCACTCCTTCTGTGGGTAGACGGGCATCGAATTGTCATCGAGAATGAGCTCGCGGGTCACGGGCGTTTCAATCAGGAGCCGCATCAACTGTCGGGCATTGTCCACGTCGGAGGGCCGAAGCGAGTACAGACGTGAGCGCTCCACGATGCTGCCGGCACGGTTGCCGTACGTCGCTTCCAGATCGAGGTAGGCATTTCGAACATCCGGATTTCCGGGCAGGGCGTTCATGGCACTGCGCAGCACCTCTCGCGCCTTTGCAGTCTGACCAGACCTCGCCAACAGCATCGAATACAAACGAATAGTTGCCGAGTCATTCGGCGCTCGATCAAACGCCGTGGAGAACGCCTCACGTGCACCTGTTACGTCTCCACTCCGCTCGCGGGCCATTCCAAGGAGTCGGTAAGCCGCAGCCGGTGCTCCAGGCAGAGCAGTTGCTTGCTCGAATGCTTGGACTGCCTCTGAAAAATTTTCCTTTGCCAGAGCTCTTCGTCCACGCATCAGCAGTGGGATGGTCTTGTCTTGCGAATGCTGCTCAGCGACGACCAGCAACTGCTGGAGGCGGGCCTGATCGTCCGCTGTCAGCGCATCGGTGAAGAGTCGATCCAGGAGTACGGTGTCTCCCGGTGCCAATTCGAGCGCACGTGCAGTCGCCGTCTGGCTTGCGTCCTTTGCCAGCGCAAGTTCCGCCTGCACCTTCGCTCGATCCGGCTCGGCCACGCTCTCGAGGCGTTTCTCCAACGAGTCGCAGAGCATCAACATGGTGGTCGCAACAAAGACCGCGCGTTCGGCATCACTCCGCTTGCTGCCATCAGGCAGCGGCTGATCTGCAAGGGCCAGAACGCGTTGCACGGGCGACGTGATCTCTGCGAGGATCTGGAGCGACCTGAGAAGACCGTCTTCTGGTGTCTCGGCGAGATAGACCGCCAAAGAGGCCTTTGCCTCATCCTGCTTCCCAAGGAAGAGCAACATCTGCACAAGTGTCCGCTTCAGGCGGATGTCATCGGGTGTGCGGGTCAGCGCATCCCGGATGATGGTGAGCGCACCTTCCATGTTGCCCTCGCTCGCCAACTGTTCTGCGTTGCCGAGTGCCTTCAACCCTTCATCGGCGATATTCAACAGACCGTCGCCACGAACCTTTGCGAGTTCAGCCGCGAGTTGCTGGGCCACCGCATTGCTCGGTTCTACTGAGAGAACCAACTGAACGCTCCGCTTCGCATCGGCGAGACGGCCAAGCCGCGCCTCAAGACCGGCACGAACAAGATAGAACTGCGAAATGGCGGGATACTCATCGATTCCCTGATTGACTTTGATCAGCGCAGCACCCTGTTCACCTCGTTGACCGAGTGCCGAAGCTGCAAGCAGGTAGAACTCTGGTGGCACACGCTTCTGACGTGCAAAGAGGTCCTCAAGCTTCGTGATGGCCGTGAGATAGTCCCCATCGGCAAATGCGATCTTTGCATCACAGCGGAGCGTTGCGAGATCGCCATCACGTGTTCCGACGATTCCGACCAACCTCTGACGGAGAGCCTTCAGTGCGGCAATCTGCGACTTTCGAAGCTGCAAATCTTTGCCCTCGTCCAATCGCGCATAGTTGAGTGCGAACACCTCTTCGAGAGAACCTGCACGAACTTCATCCGCATAGGCCGCGAGCATCGACACCTTTGGAGGTGGCATAGCCACGATCCTTTCGTAGGTTTCGATCGCCTTATCAACCTCGCCACTCCGCTTCTGAAGCTGCGCCAGGGCATTCATCTCGAGAATCGGCGTTCCGGCTTTCTCGATTGCTGCTGCGAGCAAAAGGATGACACGTTTGACAGCCTCTTGATCTTCCAGAGATCCCACGACACCCGCGAGCTCCACCAACTGCCGCGCTGAAAGGTCCTTTGCCTTCCCGGTCTGGTCAGAGGATCGGTCGCTCCCTGCCCACAGCAGTGGATCAAGAACGCTGCGAATGGCCTGAGGCGTTGCCGCTGGATTGTTGATCCTCCGGAGAGCTGAAAGGTGCATCAGTTCCACGATGGCGATCTGCGAACTCTCTGGGTTTGCCGCCTTCGCCTCCGAAAGCAACTTTGCAAACTCCTCTTCGCGAGTCTTGGCAAGACCGCTCTGGCTCGATGAGGTCAGGCGAATCACATCGTTCCCAACGGCAATGAGCAAAGAAGCCCAAAGTTCAGCATCCTTTGGGTCGCTCTTCAGTGCTTCCAGCGCATCACCCTCGACCTCGACGCGATCTTCCGCCGTGAGCAGTTCTTCTCGGTTCAACTGCGCAGCGAGACCGATGGAACGGATCTTGTTGTACAGCGGGTCCGACTCCGACACTCGGTCGAGTGCCTCATCCGCAGTGGTCGCCACCGCCTGCCACATGTCCATCTGTCCAAATGTCTGCCCTCGCTCAATCTGCGAGTCAAGCAGTGCCATCCACTGATTGGCATCGCTTGGTGCAGAACGGGTTCGCCGCTGCAGCAGCGCTTCGCGACGACCATAGAGTTCCTGAGCATCGGTCGCCGTCTTTGGTGTCATCTTGCTGACAGCATCGAGCATCTTCTGACTGAAGGCCAGGTTGTTCGGCTGCTTGTTGACCGCACGACCGTAACGGGCTATTGCCTCTTGATAACGCTTGTAGGCTTCATCCGCCTTTCCTTCAACTTCGAGTGCCTCCGCTTGCGCGACCAAATCGTCGCCGCGCTTCACATTCTTCTCGGGTGCAGCAAAGTTGGTGTACCACCACAAACCGGCGAGAACGACTCCCACAAACAGCACAAATCCGCCGATGAGAACGATGAACTTCTTGTTGAGACGGGACTGCCCGCGCGCTTTCGTGACCGTATTCGCCATGGTTCAGGACTCCTTGGATTCCAGTTTTTCCATCTCGGGCCAGTCTGGCAGACACTTCATCACAGACGGCAAGACCTGCCCAAGCAAATCGGCTGTCGCAGCCGTCCAGCGCTCTTCCGCGCCGTCCGCATCGTTGACAACCATCGAGAATTGAATCTTACAGTAGTACGCATGGCGATTGGCCAGATCAAACGCATAGGTCCGTACGACATACGGTGATGATGTCATGCGTCCGTTCGCCACAAAGAGATAGCCGCCCACGAAACGCACCCCAGCCTTTGCCTCTTCCTGAAACACGGTGACTGAAAAGTCCGTCTCACCCAGCGGCATATGCACGTTGCTCTCGACACGCGTGACAGGGTCCAGCACGCGCGCGATTGGATACCGGTCGCCCGATGCAGGGTGCAGAGGCCCAGACTGCGTATCCCACTCGGCTCGATCGATGGGAACCTTGACCTCGTGCGGCTGCTTCACCATGAGCATGCCCGCCGCACCCCAACAGCGTTCGGGCACGTGGGGAACTGCGTCGACCATGCCCGTGTAGTAGGCGATGTGCAGGAGAAGAACTCCTTTGGAAGGATCGCCATCGAGCGCATAATGCCGATCGAGATATTGATTCGTACCGAGGCTCTCAACCATGGCATCGCCCATGCGCCCGTCCTGTCCAATGCGCCGCCAACGACCAAGTTTGGTGGGAATGGTGTCGAACGACTCCCGTAGCGCGACGGGTTCCTTGCGGAGGTAGACATTCAGCGCCGCGACGCTCGCCCGGAATGCGATGGATGACAGCACGAGCACGCCGAGCAGTGCAGCGAATGCCCATCGGATGGATCCGCTAAACAGCATTCGCCCCCCGCGGTCCATCCTCCACCATGAGCCGCTGAATGAGCCACAAGACCCCCATGTACAGGAACAACCCTGGAATCAGCCACAACACACCGATGAACTCGTGGACCTCGCCATCGATGAAATTGCGATTGAACTGCGAAAGCACACCGAGTGACGCGACGCGCACAATGTTCACCGCAAGCGCAATCGGTAC
>VGYQ01000069.1 GCA_016872915.1 Planctomycetota bacterium
TCGTGATCAGCTGTGCTCTTCGAAGCGCGATCGCTGCTTGGGATGCGATTCCCTGCGCAAGCTGTGAATCGTCATCATCAAAGGTTCCACTTTTCGCATTCAGCACCTGTGCAACGCCCACGAGTTCGCCCTGATCATCCAGGAGCGGTACGGCGAGCATGGATTTCGTCACATAGCCAGTCCGACGATCGACATCGCGGTTGAATCTCGGGTCTGCATATGCATCTGGAATATTGATGATTTGCTTGCTCTGGGCGCAGGCTCCCGCAATACCGGCCGATGCGGGGATGCGGACTTCCGAGCCACTCCCGCCGACGCCATGGGCAACATGAATGATCAGCTCATCGCTTTGACTGTCGAAGATGAACACTGTTGCTCGGTCCGCCTGAAGCAAGTCGCGCAGCGCGTTGATCACCGCGCCCAGCACGGACGCCAAGTCAGACGTCTCCCCCAACTTCTTGGAGAGATCGAGAAGCTGTCGAAGTGCGGCAGCAGGAGCGGTGCCGGACTTGGCACCACTCATACACGGCTCCAGGTCACAGGGATCAGTACGACGATGACTTTCCCTTGCCCGGACTCTGGGCGGTCATTTGTGGATAGAGCAAGATGCGATCGTGGCACATGAGAACTAAATCCGCAGCGCCATCGCCCGTGACATCCCGAATGATGGCTTGACTCGGTTCGAACTCGCGTGGTTCTCCACCTGAGAAGAGGCGGCTTTCGAACACCTTGAAGCTCACGGCTGGCAGGAGAGCTCGGGCTTCGCTGATGCTCACGATGTCGAGCATTTGCTTGCCCGCATCCAGCACCACCACCTCTGTCACTGCATCACCGTTGAGGTCGCCGAAGGCCAGCTCGTGTGGCACTCGAGCCGTATCGTCACTTCGCCAACTCGCCACTTCCGCGAGTTTCTCGCGGGAGCCGCTGAAGCGCATCACGCCAAAGCCGTCGCTCCCGACGAGCAGCAGGCAGGGATCCTTTCCACCAGCGAAGTTTCCCGCGGTGATGGAGTTGAATTTGAAGCCTCGGACATCGAAGACATCCGACTGCTTCCATTTCTTCTCTGTTGGGTCGCGCATGAATGTCACGATGCGGCCATTGTCACTGTCTCCGGCGGCAATTCGATCGCCTTGAACTGTGAGCGATCCAAACTTGGAGTCGCCGCGTGCTGAGTTGATTTGCTCGACCACTTGCCAGCCCGAATTCGGATGGAAGCGAAGACCACGCACGAAGTTGCGGTCCGCCACGAGGAGTTCCTGCTTGCCATCGCCGTCGATATCCATGATCGCCGTGTTTTGTGCATTGGCAGCCTGTGCCAATCCAAACTGCCCCATGTCCTTGCTTTCGAGCGTCTTGAAGGTTGGTGGTGCGTTTGCCGCCGCACCCGCAGCAGGCTGCTCTTGTCGCAGCATCGTCATCGGCTTGTCCGGAGTGAAGAGGAGCAGATCTGTCTTTCCGTCTTGATCCGCATCGAGCGCAAGAATCGTGTCAGGTGCGCGGCTGAGTGATCCGAGCGAAATGACAACCTTGCCGTCGCTGGCGCCGTCGGCAGGTAGAAGTTCAAGTGCGTAGTTTCGTCCCTCCTTGGCAATCACTGCGAGCCAGTTGCGGTCATTGACTGACACAAGCCCGAGTGCAGATGGCACACTTCCCTGAGCCAGAGGCATGGTTGTCGGAAATGCCAGTGCAGTTCCGTTCAGTGCCGTGCGGCCAACAACGCCCTCTTTCTCGCTGCTGACAAAAACCTCAGCCTTGCCGTCGCCGTTGACGTCCCGAGCCACAACGAAGTCGAGGTCGCTATAGGAGGGCGAGTTCTGCACACCAGCGAATCCGCGCCCTGCAACCTGCTGAAAGACAGATACCGCATTTGCTTCCGTGTTCGTTGCGAGCAGATCGGGCAGCCCGTCGCCATCGATATCGGCAATCGCCGTATCGCGCTTTCGGTTGCTTGGGTCTGTGAACGTCCATGTCTGCAGACTTGCCTCGCGGTCACCCCCCTCGGTAATCATTTCGCGGCCCGCCTGCAGCAATACCACACGCTTTGATGGCTTTTCGACCACGGTCACCGAGGCAGCCTTTGCCCCCGGTAACTGGACGAGATCCGCATCACGAATCGGCGGCATCTCAAATCGGCTCTGCGCGCCAAGCGTCGCTTCGCCACCCTTGGACGCGCCGAACCACGCGCGAAGTGGTGCCGCATCGTCCGGGAGGATTCCGACAAGATCCGTTGTGCCTTCGCCATCCAAATCACCAGCCAGGATTGCCACGATATTCCCGTTGCCTGCCGCGAGTTCAACGGCAGTGCCAAGGTCTGATCCTGTCAGCGGCCACACTTGGATGCGCCCGTTGGCGATGCCGATCAGTTCAGGGTTTGCATCACCGATCACTTGCGACAGCAGCAACGAATCACGACTCGGGTTCAGCCCCTTGACGGTGTGTTTACGGGCCACCTCGAAGACACCGGGCGCAGTTTGGCGTACGAAGACGATCTTGCCAGTCCCTGTTGAGTAGATGAGATCGATGCGCTTATCGCCGTCAAAGTCTGCAGGAATGACGCAGCCCACCTCGTCCGTGACCGGCAACTCGACGCGCCGAAACCTCCAGTGTTGCGGGATTTCATTGACGCTCGTTGGCGCAGCAACTTCGTCGGTCGGCTTGGCGTCAGCACGTTGGTAGAGCAGATCGATTCGGCTGTTTCGATTGTTGATCGCAATGAGGTCGAGCCTGCCATCGCCATCCAAGTCGGCGGTAGAGAGCGGGCCACCACTCTTGTCGACCTTGATTGCCTCGACAGGCGTGAAACCAAAGTGATCACTCAGCGTGGACGGTGGTGACTGTGCCGACACGGGAAGGACGAGTGCGGGGGTGATGGTCAGAGCTCGCAGGAAAGACATCGTTTGCATGGGAATTGCCTGATACTATCACCGTATGCAGATTCGAATGACCGCCGTTGTCCTTCTCTTGACGTGTCTTCTGCCATCACTGCGCAGTGCTGCAGAGGGGGAGTCCTCGGGCGTGGCTGCACCCAGTACCGATGTTGTGATCCTGAAGAGTGGGCGAAAGATCGAGGGCGATATCGTCAAGCGATCGGATCGCCGTGTGTGGATCGATGTTGGTCCAGATGTGCTTGTCTTTGAGATGTCCGATGTCGAAGACGTACAGGCGACAAACAGTGCAGCGTCCATCAAGCGAACAGAGGACACTCTCTTTTCCACGATGGACAACCTGCCAGAGCTGCCGCCACGCGAGCATGCCAAGCTGATCGGGCCGGCGGTCATCAAGGTTTCCACGCCGGGGGGACTCGGGTCGGGCGTGATCATCAGCCCCGATGGATTCGCCATCACCAATGCGCACGTTGTGCAGGGCGAGACAAAACTTCGCACCACGATCTGGCTGCCACAGCCGGATGGTTCGCTGAAGCGCATGGAGATCGAAGATGTCGAGCTCTTGGCGGTGAACAATCAGATTGATTTGGCACTCATCCGAATCAAGCACCCGGAGTCACAGCCATTTCGTTTCGCGCCTGTGGTGCGCGAGGATGCGCTCGAGATCGGACAGGGTGTCTTTGCGATTGGCAATCCGCTCGGACTTGAGCGAACGATGACACAGGGCGTCGTGTCCACCACATCGCGCAACTTTGATGGACTCACCTACATCCAGACGGATACCGCCATCAACCCGGGAAACTCTGGTGGACCGCTTTTCAACACGCGAGGTGAGGTGGTTGGCATCACCAACATGGGAATCCGCGGAGGCGAATCGCTTGGATTCGCCATTCCCGCTCGCTACGTGAAGGACTTCATTCGCAATCGCGAAGCCTTCGCCTATGACCGCAACAATCCGAACAGCGGGAACAACTACCTCCAACCGCCGCCACGGAAGGACTTTGGTGCGCCTCCACAAGTGAAGGACGCGAGTGGGAAGGGCGGTTGATCAGCTTGTTTTCGGATCGTGGCACACGCGCAGTCTCTTTCATCCTGCTCAAACCCTCAGATCAAGGCACCCTATGACAAGGCATTCTTTCGACCGCTCACGCTGCATCGCAACTTTGGTCGGCATGTCCATGTTCGGGATCTTGACCGTTCCTGCTTTTGCGCAGGGAACCCGGTTCGATTCAATTGCTCCCAAGGGGAGCTTCGTCGTGTTTTCAGCGCGTGATGTGCATGGGACGATGGAGCGCTGGGCGACGACGCCTGCTGCGCAGCTCATGCAGGCGCCTGAACTCGCAAAGGTGACCGCAGAAGCGGAGACTGAGGCAACGAAGGAGCGCGAAGAGGCATTCCGTGAGATGGGCATCGACGCTTCGGCGATGCCATTGCCAGGTGCTGGTGGCATAGCGCTCTTTGCCGATCGCAACGAGGATCTTGATGCGGCCGAACTGGGAGTGCTTCTGTGGGCGGACTATGGCACCCGTTCCGATGAGGCGGCGAAAGTTCTTGATGGTCTGATCCGTTTCATGGAAAAGGAGCAGAAGAGATCTTTCGAGCAGGTGGAAGTGATGGGGGGCCTCAAGGCGACGCGTATCGAACTGCCGTCTGAGGAGGATGAGGGCGATGGTCAACCGCAGCCACCTCGGCGACGTCGCGGCATGGATGGCATCGGCGAACTGCTCGCCGCACCCGAGGCCATGTTCTTTTTGCGGCGCGGAAGCGAGTTTTTCCTCGCGAGCACCGCCGCGGCACTCGAAGATGCGATGGAGGCCGCGGCTGGCAAAGGAACTGATTCGATATCCACTACGGATGATTGGCGTGGACTGTCATCGATGCTCGGTGATCAGGAGATGTCCCTCATGCTCTTGACAGCCCCTGTTCAAGAACTGCTTGCACCGCTCTTCATAGGCCCCGTTGCTTCCGTTCCCATCGTGATGCGTGATCTGTTTGGTGATATCCGCGGTTGGGGGATTGCGATCGGAGACGGGGGAGGTGGAGATGCGTATTTCGGCATGACTTACGCGGCCTATGTGCCCGGCGAGAAGCGTGGGCTTGTTGCCCTGCTTTCCGATGCAACAGCCGTATCCAACCCTCCAAGTGCGCTCGGTGATGACGCGGTGACATTCCAGCGGCTGAATCTCCGCTTTGGCGGCATCATGCAGATGCTTGAGGATCTGGTGGCGTCGCTGCCTGAAAATGAGGCGGACGCAATCTCGCCCACCCTGCAGCAGTTTGGGCCGGGCATGACCAAGGCATTCGGCGGTCTTGGTCCCGAAATCTGTGGCGTGTCTCGGCAGGCACCAGACGGCGAAGAGGGTATGCGCTCTGTGATGGTGGTGCGCTGCAGCGACGAGAAGGCGACGAATGCGCTGCTGGCCACCATGCTCCCCTCCGCGGGCATGATGCCGCGTGACTTCCAAGGTCAGATCATTTATGGCGGTGACATGATGGACATGGAGGTGGGCGTTGGAGCGGGCGCCCTTGTGATGGGAACCTCTGCTGAAGTTCAGCAGGCCATGCGATCTGGGGCGGATCCTGCGAGCAAGTCGATTGGTGATCTTCCGTTGTATCGACGCTGCCTCGGATCGATGACGGCAGGGCCAGTCGTTGGCTGGGGGTTCATCGATTTGCCGACAGTGCTCGACCAAAATCGCAAACAGCTTCTCGCACTGCAGGAGGGACTTCCTCTTGTTGGTGAAGACGAGGAAGACGACGAGACGGGTGCAACTGATATCCTTTTTTCGCAGTCTGGCAGCGATGTGTGGATGAGCGCGATGGAGAAGGTCGACTTGAAGGTGCTGCAGCGCTACATCGGTCCACTCGTGTGGGACTTGCGCTCTGACTCCAAGGGCATCGGAGGCAGTGCAAAGTTGCTCGGCCCATCGGCGGAAGCCACCCGCGGTGTTCCCCCTGGACCTACCAATTCGCGGTGAATGCACGGACAGCCACTTCGGTGGGCGAATCTTCGTTTGGAGTGGGGCCTGTACCGATCGCATCGTGTGAGATGGCCGGTTCCACGATGACCTGATCGCGCACGGGACCAGCCATGTGCCGAACATGTGGAAGCGGAACGTGTGTATCGGCGGCAGAAGCCACGATCAGCAACGGAGTGCCACGCGCATGAAGCGTTGCCACCGCTGCGGATGTGGAGCGCTCACGGCCACAGATCGCATGGAGCACACAGGTGCTGCAGAGGGCGGCGGGCCAGACAGGCAGCCCTTGCCGACGAAGCCGATTGGAAATTGGCTCAAGCACACTCTCATACGGGGCGAATGCCACGGCACCCGCGAGCGTTTCCCTAGGCAGTAGTGCCGAAACGCGAAGTGTGATGGCGGCGCCGAGCGAGTGACCGATGATGACAAGGCGAGTCCCTGCACCCTCGCGTGCAACAAGGTCGCCGCAGAAGCGAACGATCGTGTCCACATCGGCCGCACCAAGATGCGTGGTTCCTTTGGGTGCGTCCCCATGCCCGGCAAGATCGATGAGCCAGGCCGCCCGAACGCGCGGAAGCCAAATTCCTGCGCGCCGCATGGAATCGATGCGCGACCGACGCCAGCCATGCACAAAAACGGCGATTGGCCCAGATGGATTGCCGCCCACGACTCGCCATGCGGGCAGCGATTCGCTCCATCGCTCATCACTCGCCTGCCAACCAACGTCGGTCGGATGCGGCGGGAATCCGTTGGCAAGCGCCCATCCGGCCGTCGCCCGTGGCGGATGGCTTGCATCCCAGACGATTCCCCACACCAGTACAACCAGGAGCAGCAGAAGGGCTACTGAACCGAGCAAGAGGAGTCCAACGGTCTCGGTCATGGAGCGAGCAGTGCGGATGCGTTCACGAGGTCACACGCCGTGCGCTTGCGCTCGACCGATTGTTGTCCCTCGGCGTGTGCACGTGCATCCGCTCGCAGGGGCAGGTTCACTTCCACATTGAGAAGTGCGGCGTGGACCGCAGCGGCCGAGAGGATCAGCGCGATGCGAAGATCGCTCGCCAATTGCTTCGATGTGATCTCACGGAGCGAGGCAAGAGCCGCCTGCGTTGCGAGTGCGAGGTCCGCAATCGCCGTGGGTGCTGCGATGGCTTCCTCCAGCGCGACAGTCCATGCGGGGTCCGCTGAACGCTCGGCTGCGGGGCGCTTCCAATTCGCGCTCAGTGCCTCGTACGCCGCTGCATCACGGTCGGCCAGGAGGAGCGCCTCGTGCCGCGCGGCCTCGAGTATCTGAGCCGTCCGCTCAAGTCTCGGGAGATGCGAGGCAAACTTTGCCTTGTC
>VGYQ01000070.1 GCA_016872915.1 Planctomycetota bacterium
CAGTGCGGTGATGCGCCCCACGCCAAACTGCGCATGACGCACGACCGTGCCGACGCGGATGCCCGCGGGCATCTGCCGCGAGCCGCCAACGCCCGCGGCGGGGAGCGCCGGCCTCGGCGCAGCGCCTGATTCACTGCCTGCGGAACCGAACCGCCGCATCACCGACGGTTCACGCACGCGCATCTGCCCAACGCCATCCGCCTCATCGCTGCTCACGACCCCTTCGCCGGCGATCTCGCGCAGGAATCCGCTCTCGATGGTGCGCTCCTGCAAGCCGCGCACCGTGCGTGCAGCGCAGGTCGTCAGCAGAAGATGACGACGCGCGCGCGTGATGCCGACATACAGCAGGCGGCGTTCCTCCTCCACTTCATCTGGGCTGCCGAGTGACCGCGCGTGCGGCAGAAGCCCCTCTTCGAGCCCAATGATGAAGATGCTGTCGAACTCAAGTCCTTTCGAAGCATGCAGCGTCATGAGCGTGACGGCGCCCTTCTCGGGATCGACCGCATCCGCGTCCGCCACGAGCGCCACGGACTGCAGGAACGACCGCAGCGCATCGCCAAGCGTCGGCAGCGCTGCCGATGGATCGCCCTCGGGCATCTCATGCAGCGCTGCGGCGTTTGCAACTTCCGTCACATTCGCCTCGCGTTCAGCCCCCTCTTCCTCGGTGTCAGCACTTGCCGCAGCGGCGCGTCCCAGCCCTGTCTCGAGAAGCACGCGCGAGACGAATCCGCCAAGGTTTGAAGCGGGCTTCACGGCCAGTTCCGACCGCGCGCGCGCCACGAGCGCAACGAACCCATCGATGGACTTTGCCGTGCGCTCAGCGATGCCCAGGCTGCGCGCCTGCTGCATGGCGTCCAAGAGGGAGATTCGCCGCAGTACGGCGGCATTGCCGATCCGCTGCATGGTCGTGCCGCCGATGCCACGCGCGGGCACATTCACAATCCGCTGCAGGGAGACCTCATCGAGTGGATTCGCGATCAGGCGCAGATAGGCAAGCGCGTCGCGCACCTCGCGGCGCTCGAAGAATGCAGTACCGCGTGCGATGACGCAAGGAATAGTGCGCCGGCGCAGCGCATCTTCGACCACGCGCGTGAGGGCGTTCATCCGCATCAGCACGGCCATCTCGCGCAGCGGCATGCCCTCCGCGTGCTGGCGTTCGATGGTCTGTGCTACGCGTTCGGCTTCGGCGATCTCATTGTCGAGGCGCACGACCTCGACGGTTGCTCCGTCGCCGAGCGCTGTGTGCAGTTCCTTGTGTCGGCGTTTGCCGTTGTGCAGAATCAGCCGCGCAGCCGTTGCCACAATGTGCCCTGTGGAGCGGAAGTTTTCGCCCAAGGGCACGATGACCGCACGGGGAAAGTGCTTCTCAAACTCGAGAATGTTGCTGAGATCTGCGCCACGCCAACCGTAGATGGACTGGTCGGGGTCACCCACCACGCAGATGTTGCGGTGCTGCTGCGCGAGCAGGCTGGCAATCACGAATTGAGAGTGATTGGTGTCCTGATACTCATCGACAAGAACTTCCGCATATCGCTGCTGCAGCTCTGCGCGCAGCTCTGCATCGTCGCGGAGCATGCGCGCGCAGCGTGTGAGGAGGTCATCGAAGTCCAGCGCATTTTGCCGCGCGGTCTCGCGCTCGTAGGCCGCGTGCACCTTTGCCACGGTGCGTTCGAGAAAATCACCTGCGTTTGCCGCATGTTCCGCGGCAGTCCACAATTGATTCTTGGCGCGCGAAATGTGCGAGGCAACGGTGGACGTGCGCCACTGCTTTGGATCGAGCCCTGAATCGGAGATCGCTTGACGCAGCGCAGTGGCCGCATCGTCCGCGTCGAGTATCGAAAAGTCATCCCGAAGCGGCGCGGTGCCGAGTCCTGCAGCCAGTGACGATCCGCCGTAACGACGCAGTAACTGTGCGGAAAACGCGTGAAAAGTGCTGATAGTCGGGCCACCGCGCCCTGTGGCACGACTGCCGCAAAGCGACTCGACACGGGTTCGCATTTCGCGCGCGGCTTTGTTCGAGAATGTCAGCGCCAGGATCGCCCATGCAGGAACTCCCTGCGCGATACGTGCCGCGATTCGCCGGGTAATGACGCGTGTTTTGCCCGATCCGGGACCCGCAAGTACGAGGAGCGGACCATCGCCGTGCTCGACTGCCGCGCGCTGCTGCGGTGTCAATCCATCGAAGCACGCAGAAAGCGAATTCGACTCCACGCGGGCGAGTCTAGGGAGGCGGGAAGCAAGGTCCGACAACCTGTCCACACCTCCGTGGGCAACGGTTTGAAGGGTCCTTGAATCCCAAGTTGCAGTCTGTTCAAGGAGTTACGGCTCTCTTGCCGATGCGAGTAGGGCCCCCCAGTATTTGTGGTTGGGTGCCTCTTGCCACCCCAAGATGTTGGGGTATCGTGGATCGCGCTGTCCGTCGTGTGGGTCAGGCAGCATTCAGGTGAAGTGCCTTCGGGCGTCGGGAGATTTTCAGATGGGCATTCTTTGCGACACTCAAATCCGCGAACTCGTTGGCATTGAACCATTCGAGGAAAGCCGCAAGCGCAGCGGCGTCATTTCCTACGGCGTTTCAAGCTACGGCTATGACGTTCGCGTCGGCACCAAGTTCAAGATCTTCACCAACGCGACCAACGGCGGCGTTGCGGTGGTCGATCCCAAGAACTTCTCGAGCGATCTCTTCATCTCCATCGATACGGACCAGACCGGACGCGACCACGTCATCATTCCGCCCAATTCATTCGCGCTCGCCGAGACCGTTGAGGTCTTTTCGGTGCCGCGTGATGTGCTCGCAGTGTGCGTCGGAAAGAGCACCTACGCCCGCTGCGGCATCATCGTCAACGTCACACCCCTCGAGCCCGAGTGGCGCGGAAAGGTGACGATCGAAATCTCCAACACCACCCCACTGCCCGCGCGCATCTACGCCAACGAGGGCATCGCACAGATGCTGTTCCTCAAGGCGGATCGCATCTGCGCGATCAGCTACGCCGACAAGGGCGGCAAGTATCAGGATCAACAGGGACTCACTCTGCCCCGCGTCGACGGCAACTCGCACTCGCCTCATTCACCCTGACCTCATCGTCTCCAACGGAGCCGCCCGCATCGGGCGGTTCCGTCGCCTCGTCATCGTTTCTATTTCTTTCACCCCCAGTTCAAGCAGGATGCACACATGAAGATTGAACGCCGCTTCACCAAAGCAGACATGGATGTCTACAGCTCCACCGAGTGGACCACTCGCACAAGCAAGATCAAGAACCCAGATGGATCGACCGTCTTCGCGATGGACGATGCGCAGATTCCAAAGGAATGGAGCCAACTTGCCACCGACATTGTCGTCAGCAAGTACTTCCGCAAAGCGGGCGTTCCCTCGCTGAACGAGGATGGCAGCATCACCCATGGTCCGGAGCGGTCGGTGAAGCAGGTTGTTCACCGTCTCGCCGGATGCTGGCGCCACTGGGGCGAAACACACGGCTACTTCGATTCGTCCGCGGACGCGCAGGCGTTCTACGACGAATTGGCGTTCATGCTCGTGCACCAAATGGCGGCACCCAACAGCCCGCAGTGGTTCAACACGGGGCTCGCATGGGCGTATGGGATCAACGGTCCTGCACAAGGACACTGGATTGCCAACCACAACACAGGTGCGGTCTCGCTCGCCCCCGATGCGTACACGCATCCACAGCCGCACGCATGCTTCATCCAGTCCGTGAACGATGACCTCGTGAACGAAGGCGGCATCATGGATCTGTGGGTGCGCGAGGCGCGCCTGTTCAAATACGGCTCGGGCACGGGCACCAATTTCTCGAACCTCCGCGGCGAGAACGAGTCGCTGTCGGGCGGCGGGAAGAGTTCTGGCTTGATGAGTTTCCTGCGCATCGGCGACCGCGCAGCCGGCGCGATCAAGTCAGGCGGTACCACGCGGCGCGCCGCCAAGATGTGTTGCCTCGATGTGGATCACCCGGATATTGAGGCGTTCGTCAACTGGAAGGTGCGCGAAGAGATCAAGGTCGCGGCACTTGTGGAAGGCATGAAGCAGCTGCAGGAGAAGCAGCGAGCGGTAGCCGAGCGGCTCGGGCTCACGCTCGACTACGACTTCAACGGCGAGGCGTACTACTCCGTCAGCGGACAGAATTCCAACAACTCCGTCCGCCTCAGCGACGCATTCATGGATGCCGTGCAGGGTGACACGACCTGGACGCTGCGACGCCGAACCGATGGCAACGTGGCGAAGGAGATCAATGCACGCGATCTCTGGTCACAAATCAATGAAGCTGCGTGGCACTGTGCCGACCCCGGCGTGCAGTATGACTCGACCATCAACGCGTGGCACACCTGCCCCGCCGGTGGTCGCATCAACGCTTCGAACCCCTGCAGCGAGTACATGTTCCTGGACAACACCGCGTGCAACCTGGCATCGATCAACCTGCTGAAGTTCTACGACTCGCGCACGCGCACCTTCGACATCGCGGGCTACGAGCACGCGATCAACCTTTGGACCGTGGTGCTCGAAATATCCGTGCTGATGGCGAGCTTCCCCTCGCGTGAAATCGCGGAGCGTTCGTGGCGCTACCGAACACTTGGACTCGGCTACGCCAACCTTGGCGCCATGCTGATGCAGGCGGGCATTCCTTACGACAGCGAAGAGGGACGCGCCATCTGCGGCGCGCTGTCGAGCATCCTGACGGGTCGTTCCTACGCATCGAGCGCGCGGCTTGCCGAGGAGCACGGCGCGTTCGCCGGCTTCGATGACAACCGCGAGAACATGCTGCGCGTCATCCGCAACCATTGCCGAGCGGCGCATGGGGTGGCCCGCGAGAGCGATGCCTACGAGGGTCTGCGCGCACGACCTGTGCCGATCGACCACTCGCTGTTCGCGTCGAGTCGCATCAATCTGCTCAATGCAGACGATCTGCTCCGCTCCGCGACACAGTCGTGGGACGAGGCGCTCGCGCTGGGCGAACGCTTCGGCTACCGCAATGCGCAGGTGACCGTCATCGCACCGACCGGCACCATTGGGCTCCTGATGGACTGCGATACCACAGGCGTGGAACCAGACTTTGCGCTGACGAAGTTCAAGAAGCTCGCGGGCGGCGGCTACTTCAAGATCGCGAATCAATCGCTGCGCCCGGCGCTCGCCGCGCTCGGCTATGAAGCGAATGAGATCGACGATGTCCTGCAGTATGTGATGGGATCGCTCACATTGGATGAAACGATTCCAGCAGCCACTGGCTCGGCATCTTCTGTGGCACCGGGCATCACGCTGCGAGAACTCCTGCTCCAACGCGGGTTCCAAAGCGATGAGCTGGTGAAGATCGAGAACAATCTCCCCACCGTTTTTGAACTCGGCTTCGCGTTCAATGCATGGGCGCTGCCTGACCGAGTGCTCACGGGGCTCGGGCTTGATCCGGCGGCCGCACGAGCCAATGACCGCTTCAACGGTCTGCGCGCGCTTGGACTCACGAACTCGCAGATTGAGGCGCTGAATCGAGCGATCTGTGGCACTCAGACGGTCGAGGGGGCACCACACCTTCGCAGCGACCATCTGCCGGTGTTCGACTGCGCCAATCGTTGTGGCTCGATCGGAACGCGTTACATCCACCCGCATGGACACATCCTCATGATGGCGGCCGCACAGCCGTTCATCTCAGGGGCGATCTCCAAGACGATCAACCTCCCCAACGAGGCGAGCGTCGGCGAGATCGGCGACTGCTACAAGCTGTCGTGGGAACTCGGACTGAAGGCCAACGCCCTCTATCGCGATGGATCGAAGCTGAGCCAGCCGCTCTCCACAAAGTCCGATGCATCGGATCACGCGGAGGAAGCGGATGTCGAGGGACTCGAGAGTGCCGAAGGCACCGCCACCGCGGCGACAGGGGCACCCCAGATCGTCGAGCGAATCGTGGTTCGTGAGGTGGAGCGAGTGGTCGAGAAGGTGATCGAACGTCCGCTGCGCCGACGCTTGCAAGACACACGCAACTCGCGCACCCACAAGTTCAATGTGGGTGGACATGAGGGCTACCTGATCGTCGGCCTGTACGAGGACGGTCGCCCAGGCGAGCTGTTCATCACGATGGCGAAGGAAGGTTCCACGATTGGAGGCCTCATGGATTCTCTCGGCACGGCCATCAGTGTCGCGCTGCAGTACGGCGTGCCCGTGGAGAGCCTTGTCACCAAGTTCGCACATCAGCGCTTTGAGCCCATGGGAATGACCAGCAACAAGGACATTCCCTTCGCCAAGAGCCTTGTGGATTACATCTTCCGATGGCTCGGCATGGAGTTCATCGCGGGCTACCGCGACGCGAACGCACCGAAGCCACTTCCGCAAACCGTGCCCGCGAGCATCGAGCCCGCGCGCGAAACGATCACCGAAACCCGTATCACGGAGGAAAGCACTGCATGGACAAGCACACGCTTCACATCCGCAGGCGATGGCACCACCTTGGCGTCCAACCCGCCATCACCTGCCCCCGAGGCGAAGACAGGCGCGAGCCATTCGCGCATCGGACTCGATGCGGCATCCCAGATGCCCGCGCTGTTCGGGGAAACGACCGAGGATCCTTCGGCGCTCCGTGTGACGACGATCATCGTCGAGGGCGGCGAGATGCGGGCAGCCGGCTCGCAGTACTCGGCGCTTGACGAAGCGAACGCGCAGCTGATGGGAGATGCCCCCGCGTGTGATGTGTGCGGCACGATCACGGTCCGCAACGGCACCTGCTATCGGTGCATGAACTGTGGGCACAGCATGGGTTGCAGCTGATGCCCGTCACCTTCCACTGGGTCATGCGCCTGCCGACTCCGACGGCGCATGACCCACACACCTTCGCAGCGGCTCTCGCCGAGGTCCACCGGGACCGGCTGGCAAGAGAACGGATCGTCCTTGCTCAGGCCGAGTCCGCACGGAAAAGGCGGATCCTGGTCCCCTCGTCGTAGGCGGGGAGAAACCTGCAGACACAGGGAGCCCGGCCCCGCGTGGGTCAGGCAGGATCGCTGCGAATGCTGACACGGAGACCAGGACGGTCCCCGTCGGAAGTACCCCGCCGCGGTGCATGTGCGCCGCGGCGGGTTTTCTTTTCGTCACTCGCGCGCGCCGTACATTGCGCGGCATGGCTGCGCCTGCGGCTGCAGATCAT
>VGYQ01000071.1 GCA_016872915.1 Planctomycetota bacterium
CGGCCTGCCGCAAGGAGCTGGCTCGGCGGGACGCCCTCAATCATCATCATCGACGCCAAGTCCGGCGAAACTCGTCCAGAACGCGCAAGCCCTCTCTCGCGAAGTTCAGCGAGGTTCGCGGGGTCGGTGTTGATCGCTTGACGGATGGTGGCACCGAAGCGCAAGAGCGTGGACTGCACCTGACTGATGTCGGACATGCCCAGCGAAGTCACATCAACGCCCGCTGTGCGTGGCGCACGAACGCCGGCTGACTCCTTGAACATGACGATGAGTCGTCCCGTGTGAATGGGCTGCCCCGTCCGTGGATTGAGCGGCAACTGCAGAAGGCCCGGATCCTTGGTCGGCGTCTTGGATGGTCGGGTTGGCTGGGCGATCAACCGCTTAGCAGCCGACTCACGAAGTTCCTGCGCTGTGGCGGCGTCAACTTTGGGGGCGTTCTTCGGCCCAACCGTCATCCCAGCCCGAACCTGCTGTGCGGAGACGGGTGAGGCGAACGTGACAAACAGCGCAGCCAGTGCGGTGCACGACAACAGCAGTGGAAACTTTCTCATGGATGGCCTGTCAATCAAATCAACAACGAGCCTCCGACACGGTCAACGGGACCGTGAACAGAGGGAACACCTGAATGGAAAAAGCATACCAACTGAGATACGAGTCGGCTGCAGATACGGCACCGCGATGCGTGCAATTATCTGCCAGAAAATGCCTTATTCAGGAGGCGCGCCCCGATGTCCCGGCGGAAGAATCCACCCTCGAAACGGATCGATTCCGCAAGCGCGGTCGCCTTTGCACAGGCATCAGCGAGGTCATTTCCGAGGCAGGTTGCCCCAGCTACGCGCCCACCGGCCGTGAGGATTTGCCCCGACTTGTCGGCCTGCGTTCCAGCCTGAAAAACTATGCCGTGGTCCGCCGATGGTGGGAGAACGGCGGTGAGCCCATCGATTCGATCGCCCTTGCGGACCGACGATGGATAGCCAGCGCTGCAAACCACAACGCAGCAGGCGGGGCGCGGGTCGAACGAGAACTGAGCCTCCGCGAGCCTCCCCTGTGTCGTCAGCCAGAGTGTTTCCAGAAGATCTCCCTGGAAGCGCGCCAGAAGTACCTGAGTCTCCGGATCTCCGAATCTGCAGTTGAACTCCAGCACCTTTGGGCCCGCCGGCGTCAGCATCAGTCCTGCGAACAGCACGCCGCGGTACTCGACCCCTTGGCGACGAAGTCCATCGACCGCTGGAACGAAGACATCCCGTGCAACCGCCTTCAATTCCTCATCGCCAAGCAGCGGCGTTGGGCAAATCGTCCCCATGCCGCCTGTATTGGGGCCCTTGTCGCCCTCGCCCACTTGCTTGTGATCCTGCACCGTGTCGAGCAGCGTGATCGTTCGCCCGTCCACGAGTGCGAGGACAGAGACTTCCTGCCCCTCGAGTCGCTCTTCGATCACCACGGTCTGGCCCGCATCCCCAAACTGTTTCGCATCCATGCACGCACGGACAGCGGCAATCGCTTCCGCGCGCGTCTCGCACACGCTGACGCCCTTGCCTGCACACAAACCTGCCGCCTTCACAACGCAGGGTTCATCGCGCTCCGTCACGTACGCAAGCGCCGCTTCGAGCGATGTGAACGTCCGGCCCTCGGCAGTGGGGATCGATGTTTGGCGCATCAGGGTCTTGGAGAACGCCTTGTCCGACTCGATGCGCGCAGCCGCCTTGACGGGACCAAAGACGGGGCGATTCGGGGCAGCGAGTCGATCCGCGATGCCTTCGGCGAGCGGAACCTCAGGCCCGACGATCACGAGCCCGATCTTCTCGCGCTCGAACCAGCGCTCGAGTTGGAACATCTTCCGCGGACCGAGGTCCTCGGTACAGGGCGCTCCGAGGGCGAGCAGGCCAGGATGCGCGGTGGATTCAACGAAAAGTTTGCCGAGTCGCGGCGACTGCGACAACCTCCACGCGAGCGCGTGTTCGCGCCCGCCCGATCCGATCAGCAGAACATTCAGGCGTTCTGGAATGGGCTGCGCGGGCGTGTCGGTCATGTGCTGAGCGCAGCGAACTCAAGATCGTGTGCCTCGGCGACGGGCTTGTTCACGAGCGTGCCGCGGGTGGTATTGATGCAGTTTGCGAAGTGGTGATCCATCCGCGCCAGTTGATCTGCGCCGAATCTCGCAAGTTTCAATGCCCACGGCAGCGTGGCGTTCGTCAGAGCCTGCGTCGATGTTCGGGCGACTGCACCTGGCATGTTTCCGACGCAGTAGTGCACGACGCCCTCGACCGTGTACACGGGATTTCGGTGTGTGGTGACCTTCGCCGTCTCGACGCAGCCGCCCTGATCGATCGCAACATCGACAATCACGGAGCCAGGGCGAATGTGCTTCAGATCATCGCGCCGAATCAGCTTTGGTGCGCGTGCGCCCGGCAGCAGCACGGCGCCCACGATCAGATCGGCCCATGCCAGGCGCTCACGGATCGCCTGAGGATCGGAGTAGATCGTGTGGACATTCTCCGGCATGAACTCGTCAAGCGCGCGCAGGCGATCGAGGTTGATATCGGCGATCACGACATCCGCGCCGAGACCCGCAGCCATTCGCGCAGCGCAAGTGCCCACGACTCCACCGCCGATCACCAGCACATTTCCAGGCGCGACGCCGGGGACGCCACCGAGCAGGACGCCCGAGCCACCCCACGGGCGCTCGAGATACTTCGCGCCTTCTTGGATCGAAAGCTTGCCCGCCACTTCGCTCATGGGTGTCAGAAGCGGTAGCCGCCCCTCATCATCGGTGAGCGTCTCGTATGCGCAAGCGATGCACTTCGATTCAAGACAGCCGATGGTCAGTTCGCGGTCGGCCGCGAAGTGGAAATACGTAAACACGATCTGATCCGCCTTGATCATTGGGATTTCAGCGGGTTGGGGTTCTTTGACCTTCACGATCATCTGCGATCGTTCCCAGACATCCGACGCTTTCGGAAGCAGCGTGGCCCCCGCGCTGACATACTGCTCGTCCGTGAATCCGCTGCCCAATCCTGCGCCAGACTGCACAAACACCGAGTGTCCGTCGCGCACAAGCATCTCGACTCCAACGGGGCGCATGCCGACACGAAACTCATCCGTCTTGACCTCTGTTGGAACGCCGACAATCATGTTCTGGACTCCTCAATTCGATTGGGGAAGGTTGTGAACGGGAAGCCATGATTGTAGCGATCAAGAAGCAAATGACCTGCTACCCTTCGCACCTCATGATGCGGCCTTTGACTCTGACCCTCTCTCGGTGGATGCTGCGTGTCGGTGCCATGTTGGCCTGCGTCGTCGTTTCGGCGACTGCCTCGGGTGAGGACGCCACGCTCGTGGAGCAACTCAACAAGCCGCTCGCTGATACCGCGGAGAAAGACCGCAGTGCACCTCTGGTTTTCGCCGCGTTCACTCGGATGACCCCACCCCCGCAGATCGCGGGCGAGGATTTGTCCCAAGCCACCGTCTGGCCGTCGATGGACGGCTGGAAGGAAGTCGCAGCGTGGGCAAAGGCGAATGCGCCGCTGGGCGAGGCCCTCGTCAAGGCGCAGTCGGCGGGTCTCCTCGGGCTTCCTTACGGCACCAAGAAGTCCGATCCCAAATGGGTGCAGTCTGGTGCGGTGATCGAGGTCAGCGATCTCGAGGGCGGGCCGCCCGTGCAGTTCAACTACTTCCGAGTTGTCCGCACCATCGGCGCCTACGCGACGGCCGAGATGTACCGACTCGGCCAGGAAAAGGACTTTGACGGCGCATTCAACATTGGCATCGCGTACGCGCGATTTCTTCGGCAGGTGTGCGAGCAGTCGATGTTGCAGGAGAAGGTCTTTGGTCTCCAGAACCTCTCCGAGTGCATGACGGTGCACCGTGACTTCATGTGGACGTTCCTGGATCAGATCCCGGTCTCGGTTCTGCAGCGCGTGGCGATGAAGGAGTATGTATTCCTCAAGCCATCCGACAATGAGCGCATGCGCCGCCTGCAGTTGCCTGAGGGTGACAGCATTGTGGTGGCGCGTGTGCTCGAGAAGGTGCTCGGAAGCGGGTCGATCGATAGTGAGCGCTTTGCGGATCTGATGGCGTCGCAAGATGCTGGCGGCGATGATTTGAGCGCGTTCGGGAGTCATGAGCTCTGGCGGCGCGTCGGTGAAGTGCATGGATCCTTCGATGCAAGCAAGGAGCGACTCGCCGACATCTACGACGACTGGTGGCGCCGCTGGAAGTTGCGCGCCAACTCACCGATGCAAAAGGTGAAGACACAGCTGGCAGCAACAAACCCGCTGAAGTACCGCGTTGTGGTGGATCTGGTGGGTGATGTGACCGTGGCGTTTGTATGGCGAAACGTGACCATCGCAGAGATCAATGGAACCGTTGTCGCAGCCGGTCTCTGTGCTGCTTACCGAGACTCAAAGAACACATGGCCAAAGGATGTGCAGCGTGCCTATGCGACCTACATGCCCAAGCGGTCGAACTTCGATCCGTTCGCGAAGATCGTGGAGGGCGTGAAGCGCTCCTACCCAATGGAGTACCGCACGCTCGCGCAGCGTCTCGCGATCGATTCACCCTACGGGCGCGTGTGGGCAACAGGTTGCATTCTGCTGTCGGTCGGGAAGAATGCCGAGGATGACGGTGGAGCAACGCACTCCGTTGACGGGAGCACGGGCGATCTTGTGCTGTGGCCACCTGTTCGTGCGCTTGCTCGGAAGGAAGGACTTCTGAAATGAGCGCACAAGCCACTGAACGGATCGTGATCATCGGGTCGGGACCCGCAGGTTGGACGGCGGCGATTTATGCCGCCCGTGCGAATCTGAATCCGCTGTGCATCGTCGGCGTTCCGCGAACGGATCCTGCTCCGGTACTGCCGGGTGGTCAATTGATGCTGACGACGGAAGTGGAAAACTATCCAGGATTCCCGAGCGGCATCACCGGGCCGGAACTGATGGAGCATTTTCGCGCACAAGCGATTCGGTTTGGCGCGCGCGTGCTTGACGAGGACGTGGCCTCGTGTGACTTTTCAAAGCGGCCTTTCCATCTGACGCTTGCAGGCGGTCAGCGGGTGGAGGCTCGGGGCGTGATCATCGCCACAGGTGCAGTCGCCAACTGGCTCGGTGTGCCGAACGAACTTCGGTTGGCACAAAGCGGGGGTGGTGTGAGCGCATGCGCGGTGTGCGATGGAGCGCTGCCCGTGTACAGAGGGAAGGAACTGGGTGTCGTGGGTGGTGGGGACACGGCGATGGAGGAAGCGATTTATCTCACCAAGTTCGCCTCGAAGGTGCACATTATCCATCGTCGGGATTCGTTCCGCGCATCGAAGGCAATGCAGGATCGGCTGCTCTCGATGCCGAATGCCGTGGCGGTGTGGAACAGTCGCGTGGTGGAGGTTCTCGGCGGCGACCGCATTGAGGGTGTTGTGCTTGAGGACACGGTGACGGGCGCACGGCGCAACCTTGCGCTCGGCGGGCTGTTCATCGCCATCGGACACTCACCAGCGACCAGCTTCCTGCAATCGAGTGGTGTGGAACTCGATGACAAGGGGTATGTCGCACTCCGAACGCGATCAAGCACGACAAACATCGAGGGTGTTTTTGCCGCCGGCGATGTCGCGGATCCGCACTATCGGCAGGCGATCACCGCTGCGGGCATGGGCTGCCAAGCCGCGCTCGAGTGTGAGCGGTGGTTGGCTGCATCGGGCGTTCACTGAACCCTGACGACTGGCAGGGCGATTCGCCTCCGTCGTTACGGAGGCACTGCCGCTGGCAGCGCACTGCGCACACTCAGTTCGCGAAGCTGTTCGGCACTGATCGGGCTTGGCGCCTCGATCATCAGATCTGCACCTGACTGCGTCTTGGGGAATGCGATGACATCGCGAATGTTGTCCGTACCCACGACATGCATCACGAGACGGTCCAGTCCGAACGCCATGCCGCCGTGTGGCGGCGCGCCGTGCCGAAGCGCGGACAGCAGGAATCCGAACTTGGATTGCGCCTCCTCGGGACTGAGGCCGATCAGATTGAAGACGCGCTGCTGCACATCCATGCGGTGGATTCGGATCGAGCCGCCCGCAATTTCGCTTCCATTGAGCACAAGGTCGTATCCCGCACTCAGACACGCGCCAGGATCGCTCTCGAGAATCGGGAATTGATCCGGATTCGGGCTGGTGAACGGATGATGGAGCGCGACCCAGCGACGGTTCTCGTGATCCCAGTCGAACATGGGGAAGTCCACCACCCAGAGAAAGTTCCAGCCATCTTTGGGAATCAGGCCGAGATCTGCTGCCACGCGCAGGCGCAGTTCGCCCATTGTTTTTGTGGCGATTTCCCACGTATCGCATGCAAACAGCAGTGCATCGCCCACTTCAAGTCCGACCCGCGCGGCAAGTTCATCCTTGATCGGCTCGAGGAACTTCGCGATGCCTGTCTCCAGTCCTGCCGCGGTGCGCTTGACCACGGGTACGCCGCCCGCACGGAATGTTCGAACCCACTCGGTGTACCCATCGGTGAGTTTGCGCGTCAACTTCTCTGC
>VGYQ01000072.1 GCA_016872915.1 Planctomycetota bacterium
GGTCCCGCCCTCAAGCGCATCGAAATCACGGTGCCGAAGGCTCGCGTCGATCAACAGATCGAGCAGTCTTTCTCTGGACTCGCCGAGCAGGCGGTGGTACCTGGTTTTCGAAAGGGTCATGTGCCGCGCGGTCTTCTGGAAAAGCGCTTTGGAGATGCGGTCCTGCAAGAAGCGAAGCAGCAACTGATGTCCTCGGCGTATCAGCAGGCGCTTCAAGACGAAAAGATTCGGCCGATCAGCAATCCAGAATTGCCCGAGGGGGCGTCGGAGCCATCGCTCGAACGCGGGCGAGACTTCATCATCGCGGTTGAAGTCGAAGTCATGCCTGAGTTCGAATTGCCTGCATGGGAGGGCATGCCGCTGCGTCGTCCAGTCCTCGACATTCTCCCCAAGCATGTGGATGAGGAAGTGGAACGCCTCTCGTATCGGCTTGGCGTTCCATCTCCCGTCGAAGGACCCTTTGAGCCGCTCGACCGCATGGTCGGCAAGGCTGTCGTTCGTATCAAGGGCGATGAGAAGGTCTTCTTCGAGACAGAGAACGCACTTGCCGTGGTGCCTGCAAAGGAAGATGCGGGCAAGGGACCATTTCTGGGACTGCTGGTGGAGGGGCTTGACAAGACGCTCGGTGGCCGAAAGGTTGGCGACTCAGTGACCATCGAGATGGAGGGTCCGCCGCAGCACGAAATCACGGAAATTCGCGGGAAACCCCTCGTGGTGCAGTACACGGTTACGGGAGCGGAACGGATTGCGCCTGCAACCCGCGAAGAAATCGCTGCTCGCATCGGCGTGGAAACGCAGGAATTGCTTGCGGAGAATCTGCGCGGTGTGCTCGAGAGGCGCCGCGATGATGAACAGCGGAGTGCGCTTCGTGATCAGGTCTTTGAGCAGATTGCTGCCAAGGTGGATTTTGATCTCCCGCAGCGGCTCTCTGCGGCACAGGCAGCGCGCGAACTGGAGCGACAGCGACTGGAGATGCTCTACCGTGGCGTCGACAACGAGCGTGTGGAAGCGCGTCTTGCTGAGATTCGGAGTGCCACGGCGGATGACACGCGGCGGCGTCTCAAGCTTTTCTTCCTCCTCGCGAGGCTCGCGGAGACGCTCGGCGTCGAAGCCACCGATGGAGAGGTGAACGGTCGCATCGCGGCGATCGCTCGCGGCCGAGGCGTGCGTCCCGATGCGATGCGCGCCGAGCTTGAGAAGAGCGGACGTATTGGCGAGATCGCACTGCAGATCCGTGAGCACAAGGCAGCGGACCGTGTCATCGCAAAGGCGACCATCACCGATGTTCCCGCCGAAGAGTGGAACAAGGAGCATGCTGCGAAGGGCGGCGCACCCGGTCTCCCTGCCACGGCAGCATCGCCGAGCGCGAAGGGCAAGAAGTCCTGACGATGCTGGCAGCTTTGATCCAGGAGAGTGCGCCGCAGGCGGTTCCCGAGGATGTGTTTCCCACTCTGCTGTCGGTGCTCGCGGCAGTCATTGTGGGCGGCATCATCATCTATCTGGTGCGCAACTGGGCTCGTCGATCGGACGATTCGATGCCTGGCTTCACCCTCGGCGATCTGCGTGAACTTCGGGAGAATGGAGAAATTACGGAGGCAGAGTTCAAGGCTGCACGAAATGCCATGATTTCACAAGTGCGGGATCCATCTTCGCCGACACAAGACGGCGGTAGTCTGGATGATCGTCGGTCGTCACACTGATTCTCACGAACGCGCGCACTCTTCCTTCTGCTGAAAGATCACGATGAACACCACCCCTTCTGGTCCTGGCAAGCGTCCCCACATGCGTGAAGACTCTGGCACGCGCGGTGGCGGATCTTCGGGATCTGGCGGAGGTGGATCCGGCGGCGGAGGGGGCGACGGAGGTTTCCGCGGTCGGAAGATCACGACGTGCAGTTTCTGCGGCAAGACCAGCCGCGAAGTGGGACCGATGGTGGAAGGACCGAATGACGTGTTCATCTGCGCCAATTGCACGGATCTCTGCCAGAACATTTTCAAGCAGGAGAAGCGGCGCGTCTCGGGTGGAGCGCCGCCCATCACGCAGATCCCCTCTCCGCGGCAGATCAAGGAATACCTCGATCAATATGTGATCGACCAGGACCGTGCGAAGAAATCGCTCGCGGTCGCCGTTCACAATCATTACAAGCGCCTCTCGCAAGCGGATAATGCCGAAGCACCTGTGGAGCTCGACAAGAGCAATGTGCTGCTTGTGGGGCCGACGGGGACTGGCAAGACGCTGCTTGCGCGCACGCTCGCGCGCATTCTGAATGTGCCATTTGCGATCGGTGATGCCACAACCCTCACCGAAGCGGGCTACGTGGGCGAAGATGTCGAGAACCTCCTCCTCAAGTTGCTGCAGGCTGCCGACTTTGATGTCGAGTCAGCTCAGCGTGGCATCATCTACATCGACGAGATCGATAAGATCGGCAAGACCAATGGAAATGTCTCCATCACCCGTGATGTCTCCGGTGAGGGCGTTCAGCAGTCGCTGCTGAAGATGCTCGAGGGAACGGTCGCCAATGTTCCGCCGCAAGGCGGCCGCAAGCACCCCGAGCAGCAGTACATCCAATTGAACACGCAGCACATCCTGTTCATCTGTGGCGGCTCTTTCGTGGGCATCGAGGACATCGTTCGGAAACGCATCGGTCGCAAGCGCATCGGTTTTGCGGTTGAGGCGCAGGTCGAGCGAACCAAGTCGGAAGATGACAGCGACATGCTCGCGCAGATTCAGCCGGAAGATCTGCTTGACTTTGGACTCATTCCAGAACTGATCGGGCGATTGCCCGTCACCTGCGCGCTCATGCCGCTCAGCCGCGCGGCGATGATTCAGATCCTGACCGAGCCGCGGAATGCGCTTGCCAAACAGTACCAACACCTCTTTGGACTTGAAGGCACTTCACTTGAGTTCACACAGGGTGCACTGGAAGCGATCGCCGACAAGGCGCTCGCGCGTGAGACAGGGGCACGCGGTCTGCGTTCCGTCATGGATGAATTGATGACCGACCTCATGTACCAATTGCCCGATCTCGACAACTCGAATGTGTCGTACCGCGTCGATGAAGCTGCGGTGCGATCGGGGCGATTGAGCCCAGAGACGATTCGGCAGCGCGTTCGCGAGAGTGCCTGATCGCCGCTCGTGGCGCTGCGCGAGACTGCACATGACGCCAGCCGCACCGTGGGATGAGATTGCGCGCGCCGCTGCGCAGATGGCACATCGATCGTCGGGGGCTCCAGAGGCGCGCGATCGCATCATGCAAATGTTGATCGATCTTCTCTGGGAGACTCTCCATCCACTGGGCGTGTCTTGGATCGGCTTCTACGAAGCGGATCCGTCTGGTCAACCGCAGATGATTTTGCGCGCTCGCCGGGACAAACCCGCGTGCAGTCCGATCGGACTTCATGGTGCGTGCGGTCAGTGTCTGATCGGCTGCAAGGCGCTTGTGGTCCGTGATGTGCGAGATCTTGGGGAGGGGTACATCGCCTGCGACCCACTTGACCAAAGCGAACTTGTGGTGCCATGCTTGCGCCCTGATGGTGCAGCCTGGGGCGTTCTCGATGCCGATAGCCATCTCCTAGGCGCTTTCTCGGACGCGGATGCGCTCGGGCTGCAGCGCGTCTTGGAGGCGGCTGGGCTCTCTTCGGCTGTTTAGTCACAGAGACCCTTTGAGCGTCCCATCATCCGTTCGGGCCGCTTGAGTGCAGAAACCGCTTGCGCCGACCGTCCATGGCGACTACCCTATTGGGCTCCCCTTCAAGGACCCACTATGCCACGACGCTGCCACTTCACTGGTGCCCGAACGACTTCCGGAAACCGCATGACTCGTCGAGGTAAGGCGAAGTATCTCGGTGGAGTCGGCATCAAGACGACAAGCGTGACCAAGCGCACGTTTAAGCCGAATCTTCAGCGTGTGAAAGCTGTCGTGGACGGTCGCCCAGTTCGAGTCCTTGCAAGCACGCGGGCGATTCGTTCAGGGCTGGTTGTGAAGCCGCTTCGGCGCAAGTTTGTGTACACCCGAAAGTTGGCCGCCAAGGCGTAAAGCCGACTGAGCCCTGCAGGGATGGAGTCTGTGGCGCCGCTTCAGCGGGCCAAAACATGGATTCTGACCCGAATAAGCCACTTTCGGCTTGACATCTACTGTTTTTGAGCTACCCTTGTCCATTCGACAGTGACTTCGGTCCTTTGCCACCACTGATTTGCCAGGGTTGGCGCTTCACGGTACGGACCAGAACTCTTGTCGAGGCCGGATATCCGGTGACATAGGTTGAGATGGTCCGTCGCTTCGGTGACGCTTCAGTCTTAAACCATCGCTTTGTTGAAGAAAGAGAGCCTCTCCGTGCGGGTTTGTGGTCTCACGGGTCATACCGCTGTGTTGCCATGTCTTGGTGGCGCACACGGCTGCTGACTTCGTTTGTACACGCGCTCTGGTGAACTGCCGGCAAGTGCACAAACTCTGCCGGACAATCAGAACAGAGGCATCCTTTTTCTCGTATCAGATTGTGAAGCAAAGGTTTAGGAATAACCGAGATTTTTGATAGTTCAGCCCCGATGCGATTCTTCCCGTTCTTGTTTCCCGTCTTTTGATCCCCAATAGCTCGCCCAAACAGGCCCATCATGCCCCTTCCCCGCCACGACACAACAGACCGCGACCGCGTCCTTGACGCGACCGATTTGGTGTCACTCGTCGGTGAATCGGTGGCTCTTCGACAAAAGGGGCGTGAGCATGTCGGGCTGTGCCCGTTTCACGACGACCACCGCCCGTCCTTCTCCGTGATTACGCACAAGGGACATGCGTTCTACCACTGCTTCTCTTGCCAAGCGAGTGGGAACGCCATCGACTTCATGGTGAAGTACCACAAGATGGAGTTCATCGAGGCCCTGCGATTCCTCGCGCAGCGGGCTGGGATTGAACTTCGTCCGCGGCAAGGAGATCCTGGCAACGGAAGCAACGGTCAGGCGGTGTCTGCACTGAGGCGTGCGAATGAAGCTGCGCTGCGTTTCTTCGTGCGCTGCCTCGCAGATCCATCGCTTGGAGCCGCGTCCGCACAGGCACTTGCAGCGCGTTCCATCGAGCCTGCGATGATTGAGCGTTTCGCGCTCGGTGCTGCACCTGCCTCGGGCGACGCGTTGGTTTCACATGTGGAGCGCCTTGTGGCCAACCAGCGCTCGGGTGGCGAGGACTCGATCGAACCAGATGCGATCCGCGCCGCATTTGAGTCTGTTGGGCTCCTGCGATCTCGCAGCGGACGCCTTGTCGATGGCTTTCGAAACCGCGTGATGTTCCCCATCCATGATGAGATTGGACGCTGCGTGGCGTTCGGAGCGCGCGCGATCGATCCGGAAGATCAGCCGAAGTACCTCAATAGCCCTGAGTCGCCCATCTTTCACAAGTCGCGTTCGCTCTACGGCATTCATCTTGCCAAGCGCGCCATCATCGATTCGCGCACAGCCATCATTACTGAGGGGTACACCGACGTGATCGCTTGCCATCGTGCAGGCATCGAAAATGCCGTCGCGACGCTGGGCACGGCGCTCACACGTGATCACGCCCGAATCCTGCAGCGTTTGTGCGATACGGTTGTCTTGCTCTTTGATGGCGACGCCGCTGGTCAGCGCGCTGCAGATCGCGCCCTCGAAGTTTTCTTTGCGGCACCGATCGATGTACGCATCTGCACGCTGCCCGACCAACTCGATCCAGATGAACTGCTGCGTCAGCCGGATGGTCGCGAGCGTTTCGACGCTGCGATTGCCGCAGCGGAGGATGCGCTCGTGCACCTTGTGGCACGTTTTCGCGGAGAACTTTCAGAACGCGCTGGCATGTCCGCCCGGCAGCGGACGATTCAGACGATGGTGTCGAAACTCGCATCCCTCGGCTTGGGTGGCTTGGATGGCTTGCGGCGCCGAATGGTCATGGATTCCATCGCAGCTGCTGCTGGAGTGCCCGCAAGTGAGATCGAAGCGGAACTCGCACGCTCCACGGTGCGTGCGCGTTCCGAGGGCGCCGCAGGTGACAGCACCCTGTCTGGCGCGCCGATTCCGGAGGCAACAACAGCGCTGGCGCGGGCAGAGCGTGAGTTCGTCGGACTGCTGTTGGCGTGGCCCATGCTCGCGGCGTCCCGTATCGACACGGTGGACGGTGACTCGCTCCCCATCAGCGAGTTCGTGATCCCGACTTCGTTTACGGATGAGCCCGCTGCAAAGGTGTATCGACCACTCTTCGAGCGCATCGAAGGCGCATCCGCATTCAACATTCAGGATGTCCTCGCGGAGTTCGAGGACGACACCTTCAAGGTTTTCGTGACAACACTCTTCCGCACCGCGCAGGATCGTCACCCGGATGAGCCCAAGGCTCGCGAGGGGTTGATTGCCGCCGCGC
>VGYQ01000073.1 GCA_016872915.1 Planctomycetota bacterium
CCCACCGCACCCGCGGCACCACCCGCGCGCGTCGACTGCGCCGCGCCCGAAAAGGCGTGGGTCGCCAAACTCGCGGCCGATGACCGCGCCGCACTCGAGCCAAACCTCGGCTACCTCCTCCCACCGCCAACGGACGGCGTGCGCGCGCTCGACAACTCATCCGCCGCGCTCCCCACCGGCAAGATCATCGTGCTGCAAAGCGTCGATGCAGCCGCCACCGCGCCGACGGTTCTCGACAAACTCGCCACCGCGCTTGGCGAACTGCACACAAGCGGCGATGTGGTCATCGTCGCACTGCAAGTCCCCAACAAGCTGGACGCGGCCGAGAAGAAACTCGCAAAGTTCCAGTCCAAGGCAACCATCATGCTCGACACCGATGGCGTCTGGTGCGACACCATCGGTCTCTACAAGAAGCCCGCGAACCTCATCATCGACCGCGGCGGCGCCGTGCGTTACATCGGGCTCAACGACAAGGGCGTTGCCGAAGCGGTCAAAATGCTCGCCGCGGAACCCGCCCGCACCACACCACCCGCTATGCGCCCCGATCTCGCGAAGGCGAAGGGCGAGGCCGACGCCAACACCGCCGGCGCCGCCGACGCCACAAAGACGGCGCAGTTCCCCACCTACACGACACCCGTCACGAACGCAATCGACCTGCGCGGCAAGCAAGCGCCAGCCCTGTCTGTCGATACCTGGATCGCCAAGCCAGCCGACACCAAGGGCAAGGTGATCGTGGTGGACTTCTTCTTCACAGGCTGCCCGCCCTGCCGAGCCGCGATCCCTCACATGAACGAACTCGCCGCACACTACGGGGACCAAGTCGCGGTCGTCGGCGTGTCGTTTGAGAACAAATCCGTTTACGATACCGGTCGCAAACGCTTCAGCACCGACTTCGACAAGGTGAAGTACGCCATCGGACTCGACTCAAGCCGCACCATGATCAACGCGTTCGGCGTGAGGAGTTACCCGTGCATCGCCGTGATCTCGGCCGACAATGTTGTGCGCTGGCAGGGACACCCAAACAGCCTCGACGCGCAAGTGATGGATCCCATCGTCGCGGCCAACAAAGCGATGGTGGAAGCATCGGGCGGCGGCAAAGGCAAAGGCTCCACGAAGAAGAGTCAACGCGGTTGGGCCGCCAGCCCTTCCTGATCCTTCAGCCAACGAATTCAATCCGCACGAAGATCGGTCAGCCGCTCAGAACGCGCGCTCGACCGTCGCATCGGCCATCAGCGCGAGCAGTTGCCGCGGACCACTCGGCGGCAGCACCTCAAGCCGCGCCTTGGCGCTCGCCACCAACGACAGCGCATGCGTACGCGCCGCACCAAGCGCATCGGTCGCCGCCATCAGCCGCAGCAGCGTGCCCGCTTCGCCCGCATCGATCGCCTGCACGGTGCGCGCACGGCTCTCCGGAGTGCACCGCGCAAGATGAACCACCAGCGGCAGCGTCAACTTCCCCTTGCGAAGATCGATCCCGAGTGTCTTGCCCACCGTCTGCTCATCGCCCACCAGATCGAGCACATCATCCTGAATCTGGAACGCCATGCCCAGCTCCTCGCCATACAGACGCAGCGAATCAGCGACCTTCAGGCTCGCCCCCGACAGCCGCGCCGCCAACTGGCAGCATGCGCCCGACAGCACGCCCGTCTTGCGGCGAATGATCTCGAAGTACGTGTCCTGCGTCAGCGTGAGATCGCCGCGGTGCGACAGTTGCAGCACCTCGCCGCTGCACAGCTGCATCGTCATCGCGCCCAGTTCACTGTTCAGCCACGGCTCACCGATTGTCGAGCACAAATGGAACGAGCTTGCGATCAGAAAGTCGCCCAGCATCACCGCGGTCTCATTCCCGCGCAGGCTGTTCACGGTGTCACCACCGCGCCGCATGTCCGCTTCGTCGAGCACATCGTCGTGCACGAGCGTGGCCATATGGATCATCTCCACAACAGCGCCAAGCGCATCCAGCGCGTCATCGACGGAAGGATTTGCCGGCGCACTGCCACGCACCGCCAACCCCGACGCAATCACGAGCGTCGGGCGCAGCATCTTGCCTCGGTAGCGCTCGACATGCCGAACAAGCATCGTCACGCATGGCAGGTCGCTCTGCAGCTGATGTTCAAAGCGCCGCGCCACCGCCTCGAGGCGTTCGCCCAGTTGAGGCAAGAATGTTTCGGTTTCAGGAAGCACGCCGATCACGGGTAATTCTAGGCGCCTTGCGAGCTGCGATCCGCGGTCGCTGCGCCGCCACGTACACGATCCACCCCTCACACGCCTCGCCGCGCGTTGTTGGCTTGAAGACCCCATTCCCCTCACCCGTTCTGCGTTCCGTCCCCTCCCAAAGCACCGTCGGACGCACGAACCCGACCTCCTCAAGCACCTCCACAATCTCTGGAATCGTCCACAACCGCCATCGGTAGGTGAACGCTCGCCGCATCTCGCTCCCATCCGGAAAGCGAAAGTGAATGTGGTTCACGACATGATGATTGATCGGGTTCACCTGCGCCTGATGCCAGACATACACGAACCCATCGAGCGAGCGCTCTTCCTCGCCCACGGACCACGACCCCGACCCACCGTAGGCATCGAAGAATGCCAGGCCACCCGGCCGCACATGCGTCAACGCTTTCGCGAAATAGTCGCGCAGTTGCTTTCGGGTATGCAGGACAAAGTAACTGAAGTTCAGTGCGACCAGCAGATCCACTGGCTCGGTCGTCGTACGGTTCACATCGCCCCGCAGCAGCGTCACCCGCGCGCGCTCACGAGCAGGCAGAGCGGCGAGCGCAGTCCGCGCACGCGCCAATACGGAGGGGTCGAGATCCACACCGATACCACTGTTCCCCTTGCGCCACTGCACCCATTCTCGGCACAACAAAGCCGTTCCGCAGAAGTCCTCTCGCAGCGAAGTCGGCAGCCGACCCGTCCACTGCTTGTACACGCGATCAAACAGTGCACAATCGGATTCACATCCCTGCACGGAAAGTTCGTACAGCTCGTGGCGATCGGAATTTGCCGCGGTGCGCCAGCCTTTGCGGCTCTTGGAACGACTCTTGGCTCGGGGCATAGGGCGCGGGAGTGTAGAGGCGATGCCACACTGCGGCGCGCGACCAACCGCATCGGACACGATGCACCGTGCTACGGCGTGTTGCGCACAAGGATGAAGACGTCAGGGCAATCGGCGCGGTTCGTGCGAACGGCAAGAGTGAGCATAGACCACCGCCCATTCGGATCGACCGTTACGAGCGGCGATGTCGAACGCCCATCCTGCACGAGTGCATCCACTGCAGCCCAATCGACCGTCACGATGTGCTCACTGAGTGCCCCCTCGTAGCGGGCCTTCGCCACCGGGGGATCAAATGACAGCACTTGAAACGGCAGCCGCGTCGGTGCCTCCACGAGAAACTCTCCGTCGGGATTGACATCGCGGGAAACGCCACTCGGCCGCGTTCGAAGCACCGAACGAATCTGATAGGAGATCACCACACGCCCGAGCAGATCACCCTTCTCACCCACGAGCCGCACGAACTGCTGCTTCGGACCCTCACCCCACGCCTCCAGCCGCACCCGAACCTCACGCTCGTCGCCTGGCTTCAGTTCTGTCCCTGGAGGCAGATCCGTTGTCGTGCATGTGCAGGTGGATACCGTTGACCTCACCGTCACGGGCTGCCGCGTGGTGTTGCGAAGCAGGACAGCCACCGTCGTGGGCGGATCGCACTGTGATACCGCTCCAAGATCGACTTGGGACGGCTCCACAAGGAGGACTGTCGGTATGACACGCCGCTCCGACACGGGAACAACGTCGCCGGACATGCAGGCCACAGACATCCACACGCCTGTGCCGCAAAAAGCAGCGCAGACGAGGGTGCAGCAGGAGGCGATCTTCTTCGGAATCACGCCGCGAAATCTACCGCGCTCTCAATACCGATAGTGATCGGGCTTGTACGGTCCCTCGACAGGCACGCCGATGTACTCCGCCTGATCCTTGCGCATCGTGGTCAGCCGAGCGCCAAGCTGCGACAGATGCAGCCGCGCCACGCGCTCATCGAGATGCTTCGGGAGCGTGTAGACCTTCTTCTCGTACTTCTTCGAGTTCGAGAAGAGCTCGATCTGCGCAATCACTTGGTTCGTGAAGCTGGAACTCATCACGAAGCTCGGATGACCCGTCGCGCATCCAAGGTTCAGGAGGCGACCTTCCGCAAGCATGATGATGCTGCGGCCGTTGGGCAGCTTCCACTCATCGACCTGCGGCTTGATGTTCACGCACTTCGCACCGGGGACGCGCTTCAGACCTGCGATGTCGATCTCGTTGTCGAAGTGACCGATGTTGCCGACGATCGCGTTGTGCTTCATCTTCAGCATGTCTTCTGCACGGATGATGTCCTTGTTGCCCGTCGCGGTGATGAACACGTCCGCGGTCGACACCACATCTTCGAGTGTGACAACCTCGTAGCCCTCCATGCACGCCTGCAGCGCGCAGATCGGATCGACTTCCGTCACCTTCACACGGCAGCCCTGCCCACGCAGGCTTTGGCAGGAACCCTTGCCCACATCGCCGTAGCCGAACACAACGGCCACCTTGCCTGCGAGCATCACATCAGTTGCACGCATGATGCCGTCGACGAGCGAGTGTCGGCAGCCGTACAGGTTGTCGAACTTGCTCTTGGTGACGGCATCATTGACGTTGATCGCAGGGAAGAGCAACTGGCCAAGCTCCTGCATCTGATACAGACGGTGAACACCCGTGGTTGTTTCCTCCGTGACGCCTTGAATGTTCTGCACCGTGCGCGACCAGTAGCCCGCGTGCTTCTGCTGCAGGGCTCGGAGCAGACGCAGGATGACTGCATACTCCTCGCTGTCTTCACTGGTGCCTGCAGGGACGCAACCCTGCTTCTCGAAGGCGATCCCCTTATGAACGAGCAGCGTGGCATCGCCGCCATCGTCCAGGATCATGTTTGGGCCCTTGCCATCCGGGAAGTGCAGTGTTTGCCACGTGCACCACCAGTATTCGTCGAGCGTCTCGCCCTTCCACGCGAACACCGGGATGCCCTTGGGGTTCTCTGGAGTCCCATTGGGACCCACCGCGACCGCGGCCGCGGCGTGATCTTGGGTGCTGAAGATGTTGCAGGAACACCAGCGGACCTCGGCGCCGAGATCGACAAGCGTTTCGATCAGCACGGCGGTCTGGATCGTCATGTGCAGACTGCCGACAATGCGTGCTCCCTTCAGCGGGAACTTGCCCTTGTACTCCTTGCGCAGCGCCATCAGGCCCGGCATCTCCACTTCTGCCAACTCGATCTCCTTGCGGCCAAAGCGCACAGTCTCGGGCGACAGGTCCTTCACCTTGAACGGTGGGAAGTCGACGAGCGAGAGGCGCGGGTTGGCGAGGAACGGCTCCGAGGTGGGGTGGGAGGTGGTTTGGGTGGCAGTGGCGGTCATGGGATTCCTTTCATCCGTTTATCCGGATACTTGAATACTAGCCCGATTCCCTCCGCTCGTCCAATGAAAGTCAGGAGTTCTCGAAACGAGTGCAGCCGATCTACACTTGCAGGCGATCCAAAGGAAACTTATGCACCTTCCCACCATGCCGTCCAACCCATTTCGACCGACCGCCCTCTTTGCCCTGCTCGGGCTCGCCTGTCTGGCGATCGGATCGGCCCCGCGCGCGGAACTGCGCGGATCACCCTTCCCACTCGCCAACTGCCCCGTCTCGGGCAAGCCGCTTGGAAAGGACAGCGTCAGCTTCGTCATCGAGGAACAGGGGAACGGTGCGCTCGATGGACGCGAGATCCGATTCTGTTGTCCAAACTGCGTGGAGACGTTCAAGAAGGATCGCGCGAAGATCCTCGAGACCGTGGATGCCGCAATCATCGAGCAGCAAATGCCGCTCTACCCGATGACCAATTGCGTGGTGATGCGTGATGAAGAGATTGCTGCGCCCAACGCACCCGATGCGGGGAACGTGAAGAATGTTGTGGTGCTGAACAAGCTGGTTCGCTTGTGCTGCCCTGGCTGCATCAAGAAGGTTCGCCGCGATCCGATGAAGTACCTGACCGCGATCGACAGTGCCGTGATCGAGAAGCAGAGTGGTTCGTACTCCCTCAAGAACTGTCCCGTCTCGGGTGAGCCGCTGCCCGCGCAGCCGACCGACATTGTGATTGGGGAACGCCTTGTTCGTCTGTGCTGCCCGAGGTGCGCGGATTCCGCTCGGAAGGATCCCGCTGCAGTGTTGGCGAAGTTCGGTGGATCAGGCGCTGCGCCGGCCGC
>VGYQ01000074.1 GCA_016872915.1 Planctomycetota bacterium
AGTCGCTGCGTGGGGCGTCACCGATCGGTCGTTGCACGCGATCGAACTCCTCCTGAGCAGCGTGCTGTACACGGGCGTGGCACTGATCTTGCTTCGCTTCTCGTACTTCGAGAAGCTCTGCATCCTGCTTCGCACCACGCCCGTCGCCGTTCGCACCCCAGTGATGCGCGTTCTTTCGATCCGCGACTCCGACATCGAACCGAAGCGCGACATCAACCCCTGACACTTCACATCAGCTCGGCTTCACCATCTTGTCCGCCTGCACGAAACGATCGTAGGTGGGTGCATCCACATAACCGAGCGCAAGCGCCGCTTCCTTCAGGGTCAGCCCCTGATGGTGGGCGTGCTTCGCGATGGCACTCGCCTTGTCGTAACCGATGTGCGGCGCAAGAGCAGTCACGAGCATCAACGACTTGTTCAGCAGATCCGCGACGCGCCGTGTATCCACCTCGATTCCCACCGCACAGAACTCACGGAACGAATCGCAAGTTCCGGTGAGCAGTTCACACGATCGAAGGAAGTCGAGCGCGATCACCGGCTTGAAGACGTTCAGCTCGAAATTGCCCTGACTGGCGGCGGTCAAGACTGCCTGGTTGTGGGCCATCACCTGAACGCACACCATCGTCATGCTCTCTGATTGCGTCGGGTTCACCTTGCCCGGCATGATGCTGCTGCCGGGCTCATTTTCAGGGATCACCAGTTCGCCGATGCCGCAGCGCGGACCACTCGACAACCAGCGCACATCGTTGGCGATCTTCATCAGTCCAGCAGCGAGCGATGCGATGCAGCCATGCACCGCGGCCACGTTCTCATGACCCGCAAGCGCCTGAAACTTGTTGGGTGCGCTCGTGAAGGGAATGCCTGTGCGCGTCGCAAGTTCTGCACTGACACATTCACCGAATCCGATGGGTGCGTTCAGCCCCGTGCCGACTGCAGTGCCACCGATCGCGAGCTGTTGGATGAGCGGCAGCGTCGCACGGATCGCGGTGGATGCTGTATCGAGTTGGGCAACCCATCCGCTGAACACCTGCCCAACCGTGAGTGGCACCGCATCCTGCAGGTGCGTTCTCCCGATCTTCACGATGTGCGCGAACTCCTTCGACTTCGCTTCAAGCACGTCGCGGAGCCTGCCGACCGCCGGCAGCAGGCTGCGCTCGACCTCGAGCGAACAGGCAATATGCAGCGCCGTTGGGAAGGTGTCATTCGACGACTGGCTCATGTTCACATCGTCGTTTGGGTGAACCGGTTTCTTGCTGCCGAGCACGCCACCCGCGATCTCGATCGCGCGATTGGAAATGACCTCATTCACATTCATGTTGGTCTGCGTGCCAGACCCCGTTTGCCAGACCTTCAGTGGGAAGTGCGCGTCAAGCTTGCCGGCAATCACCTCATCAGCAGCCGCAAGGATCAAATCGCGCTTCTCCGCGGGCAGTTTTCCAAACGCATGATTCGCCACCGCGCACGCGCGCTTGAGCATCGCCAGGGCGATCACCGCCTGTCGCGGCATCGGCTCGCCAAAGGGGAAATGATGCAGGCTGCGCTCCGTCTGCGCTCCCCAGTAACGGTCGGCAGGCACATCGATCTGCCCCATAGCATCAAATTCGCGGCGAGTGTCTGTTGAAGTCGTTGTCATGGGGGCTCCTTTGCGGTACCAGAGGGCGACCGCAGAGTCTAGAGCGCAGATGGAACGACGAACCGGGCTTCGTCAGTTCTCGTCGAGGGCTGGACCGAGCGGATCCCACACAAGTTTGCGGGTATTCCAGTCGCCTTGTGGCGTGCTCGGATCACGGCTGCCCACTGAGTTCGTCGTTACTTCCGTATTGAGTACCCACCCGACATGCCCATCCACGAACACAATGTGACCGCCATCGAAGTGTCGCGCGGCAAATCGCTTCCAGTCGGAGCGGTGCCGCTTCAAATCGCGGCCAAAGTGCACATCCGATGTCGGCAACTCCTTCGGATTCGCACGCATCTCGACCATCATGACGGTGGCATCGGAGCGCGGAATCTGTGCGAACCGCATCAGCCGATTGGGTGAAAACTGGGGATCGCCCGAGTTTGCAAGAAGCGTGTTGTTCAACTGGCTGTTCGGCACATAGTTGAAATAAAACTGACGCTGAACTTCATTGGGTCCTGGAGACCCATACCCCCATGGCACCGCGGACTCCGGCTGCGCACCCGGATCCACAAAGATCGAATCGCCATCGCCACCGAAGGGGACATTCTGCTGCGCGACAAACGCCGTCTCATTGATCTCCGAGTAGGGCCGCTGATCCACCATCGGCGGGATCGCGTTCGCCCAGTACGCGCGCTGCGCCAGATTGAGAGGCATCGAGTTCGCGTCTTTCAAGCCCTCCCACGGCAGGCACTCCTTGTTGGCATTCGCCCACATCACGGTGCCTGTTCCCCACTGCTTCAAGTTGGACTGACTCTTGGCCGCGAAGCCTGATCGTCGCACCATCCCAACACCAGGCACAAGCAGACCGACGAGCACCACGATGATGCCAATGACGACAAGCAACTCCACCAGCGTAAAGGCGCTTGGGCGCCGCAAACCGACAGATTTGTGCGCTTTCGAGGTCACAAGCCCCAAGATGCTAACACCCCGGCGAGGTCGATTGCATCCACGGTGCCGCTGTCATTGATGTCAGCAGCCGCATCGTTCGTGCCCCATGCGGAAAGAACGGCAGCAAGGTCAGTACCGTTGACTTGACCATCACCATTCACATCAGCCGGGTTGGGAGCAGGAAAGGAGCAACCAGCCTCGGGCAGACCTGCAAAGGACTGCGTCGCCGTAGCGGTCCCCGGGCACGAGATCCATGTGTTCGGCAGCCCGAAGGTGCTCGAGACGGTCGAGTCGTCGTAGAAACTCGCCGCATTGTTGCGCCCCGTCACCGCTTCACGAAGTCGGCAGACATCTGCGGATCCGACGGATCCACCACGGTAGTTCTGCGAGCCCTCTCCCTGCCACTCGACAACTTGCTGACCGCTCGCGTTCCAAAGCGACACGGCCCATCGATCGTTGGAAGTTGAGAACTGCCCTGACAAGTGGCCGGGCTTGGTGCTCGTGGTGCCCGTGATGAGTGCGGTGTCGAAGGAGTTGATGTTCACAGAGCGATCACCGCTCGATAGGTTGAACGACAGATCTGTGTTCAACCCGCCCTGCGCAGTCGTTGACTCGATGAATGTGATGATCATGCCGCTTGGCAGATTGCCCCAGAACGCCGCGCTCGAAAGCGTCAGAACACCAGAAGCAGTCTTGTCACGCCAACGCAGCGTCCAACCTCTCAGGTCGAGGTGATCGGCAACAACAACGAACTCCATCCAGTTACCACCATTGCCAAGTCGCCGCCCGAAGAACGAGTCGGAGGCCTGCCCGCCTGCGGCGTCCGCGGTCTGCGTTCCACCACCGAGGAAGCTTGTCGCCGAAACCGCGTTGTATTCGTTCAGGGCGAAGGGTCGGCATGTCGTGCAGACTTCGGCAACGACCGCGTTTCGTAGCGCAGCGAAGTTCTGATAGGTCTTGCACTGCGTCACCAGATCGGTCCAACTGTTCGGCTGACCGCACGATGAGTTGTCGCCACCCGAGTAAGTAGAGAAGGGAGTGATCGACTGCGATGGATCGGCCTTGAGGCGACCGGCCTCTCGACTGTTCACGCCGGACGCGCCCCAGGAAGGTTGACCTTCACCGACCAACCCGATCACCACCCCGCCCGCCGCATCAATGATTCGCGCCGCCCAGTTATCGTTGCCGACGTCCATCGGATCGTCATAGGTTGGATTGGCTGTGTCATAGACGTTCGCGTTGCAGGTCACGAGTGCTGCATCGAAACAATTGACGTTGATCCACCAGTCGCCTGCGCACGGATCAAATGACAAATCTGTGTCCAAACCTCCAAGTGCGGTGCTCAACTCCACAACCGTGATGATGGTGCCAGCCCGCAGATCGCTCCATACCGCCGCGTTCGAAAAGGTGATCTGACCTTGCGGCGTCTGACCGTTGCCGTACCAAATGTCCGTGCCGTCCGCATCCGTTGCTCCTGTCTCAATCCACTGCACTCGCCAGCCCCGAATGTCGGCGTGGTCTTTGATGACAACGAGCTCGATCCAGTCGCCACCGTTGCCAAGGCGCCGTCCGAAGAACACGTCATCGTTGTTGGAGCAACTCTCGCCATTCGGTCCGTCGGGCTGCGGACACCCGGCGGTGGCCGAGCCAGGATTGCCAAGCCACTTCTGACTACCGACACAATTCCACTCGTTCAAAATCAGATCGGCTGCGGTGGCTTGGTTGCTCAAGGTCAACCCCGCGCCACAAAGAAATGCGGCACACAAGGCGCCGCGGGAGAAAAGCACTTTGACGGAACGAGAAGCAAGGGCGAGCATTGGGGACTCCTCCAAAGATCGTGGTGTGCCGAACGACTCGAAAGGATGCCGCACAACAGTTCAGATCATGTTTGGAACAGGTGCAGAAATGCCCTCTCTGTACCAATTCTGAATACTCTCTGAACGAGCAGAGGGTCTTCTGCTCGCTCTATGCCCGTTGCTCTTGCCATCCTTCTTGCCGCTGCATCGACGAGTACGGCGGACCCGCCGCCAGTCAGTGCTCCCCAGGACACCGCTTCGCTGCACTGGCGGGGCACATTCGATAGCGGCAACCCCGCTTGTTCGAGCACAGAAATCGCCGTGTGGAATCCGCTTGCAAGACGCCTCTTTGTGTGTGGAGGGCCATCGGGCGTTCTTCGCCTCGACTGCACCGATGTCCGCGCCCCGAAAGTTGATCGCCGATATGCGGCAGATCGCATCACTTCGGTTGCCAGTCATGGCGAACTCATCGCGGTGTGTCACGGCGGACAAGAGCAAGGAGCAGTCGGCGAGGTGCTCCTGCTCGATCTTGATCTGAAACTTCTCGGTCGCGTGCCTGTCGGGTATGGACCCGACATGCTGTGCTTCACCCCCGATGGCTCGCGCCTGCTTGTTGCAAATGAAGGCGAGCCCGTTGCCGGGGGCAGCGACCCGCCTGGCAGCATTTCGGTCATCGATCTGTCGAACGGTGTGGCGAAAGCTCGCTGCACGGATGTGAAGTTTGACGGTGCGCGTTTCGAGGTTGATGCGCTCCGCACCCGAGGCATTGTGATGCCGCACAGCGACCGCAGCGCCGATCGGCAACTCGAACCTGAATACATCGCAGTCGAACCGTCGGGTTCACGCGCGTTTGTCACGCTGCAGGAGAACAATGCCATTGCTGTGATTGATCTGAACGCCCTTCGAGTCCTCGATGTGCTCCCTCTCGGTACGCAAATGTTCTCGAAGACCGGACTCGATCCAAGCGACAAGGACGGTGCCGCGAAGATCCAACCATGGCCGGTCGAGGGACTTCTCCAACCCGACTCCATCGGCTGCTTCTCCTCTGGCGAGAGCGTGTATCTCGTGACGGCGAATGAAGGCGAGTCGCTCACCGGGAATGCGGTCCGTGTGAAGGACCTTGTTCATCGCGTGGACCGCGCTCAACCCGCACTCGATTCAACTGCGTTTCCAAATGATCCGGCGGCTGGGCTACGCCATTCGCGTACCGTTCTGGCCAGCGACGGACTCGGAAGGCTTGAAGTTTGTCCGCTGCTTGGCGATGACGATGGCGACGGCGACTACGACCGCCTTGT
>VGYQ01000075.1 GCA_016872915.1 Planctomycetota bacterium
AGCCGTGGTCCGCCGATCAGATCGAGGCAGTACGGTACTGCTGGGAACACGGCCTCTAGGTTCTCGCGAATGGCCTTTGGCCGTCCTGGCAGGTTGACGATCAACGTTGAGCCGCGAATGCCGGCAGTTTGCCGGGAGAGAATCGCCGTGGGAACGTATTGCAACGAGGTCGTGCGCATCAGTTCCCCGAAGCCCGGCAACAGGATTCGACACACAGCCACCGTAGCTTCTGGCGTCACATCGCGCATCGTGGGCCCTGTGCCGCCGGTCGTGACGATCAGGCAGCAGCCGACCTCGTCCGCTTGGCGGATCAGTTCCGCTGAGATCACGCTCTGCTCGTCGGGAACGACGCGATACACCAATTCGAATGGCGTACCGATCCACTCACGCAGCAGCGCTACGCATGCCTGGCCCGGCGCGTCGTCATAGACGCCGGCACTCGCGCGATCTGAGACGTTCAGGACGCCGACAAATACAGTCACTGCTAGATCTCCAGTTTCAATCCAGACATCGAGTACGCTGACTGCGCCATGATCGCCCTCTTGCGTGAGATCGTCATTCGTCCCGTGACCCGGTCAGCGTCTTAGATCGTGATGATCGGCTTCGACGCGTCAAATACAACATGAACGATATCATTGGGCCGCGGAGGTGGGACATGAATGCGGGTACCAAAGTCCAGAGTTAGGAAGAACTCGCTCACCTTACCGTCGCGGCTCAGTGTCAGCAGCACGATGAACCCGGCGCGCGCAACAGAGCGCCCTTCAATTGCGGATTCGCCTTAAACGATCCAGTCTCTTTCATCGCTGGGGCCGATTCGCCAAGGAAGTCGTGACGCGCCACGGGTGGGGCGAGCTATCGGCTGCGTTCCTTTGGCGGGAGCACTTCGTCCCAATCGGTCGTACGTGGTCGAGGTGCCGACGCGTTAGCGGAGACACCAACCACCGAGACCAGGCCAGCCAGGCCGCTTCCGAGTTGTCACCGCATTACGCCAAGCATGATTCGAACCCCTGAATCATTGACTGCTGGTTAAGGTCCCGGCCGATGAACACCAGTTGCGTCCGGCGCGGTCGCTCGCCCCATGGACCAAGAATGCTCGTGTCGGTGAGCATATGAACGCACTGGATCACAACCCGGGCATCCACCCCCTTGAAATTGAGGAAGCCCTTCATGCGATAGATGTTCGTTCCCTGAATCTGCAGTTCTCGCGATAGCCAGCGCTCGAATTTCTCTTGGTCGAGTGGTTGATCGGTTTCGATACTGAAGGACCCAACCTGATCTTCGTGGGAATGCCCCGGATCAAAGACATGTTGTATCAGTGGAGTGCACGCGTTACCGGACGCGTCGCGTAGCGACAATGAAAATTCTTCTGGGCGATGCTGCGTGAATAGCCAGTAGTTCCCAGGGACCTCGATACGCAGCGTGAATTGCTTCATTCCGAGGACCTGCAGATCCAGGATCTGAAGCCGCGTGCCTGGCTGGAGCACGGCTGCCGGACCGGCAGGCTCGACGTCGGCTGAAAAGAGCGAAAACGCGCGTTCCGCAGCCCGCATGGGGTCTCGATCATCGGGCCCATCGCTGGCCATGCAGACCATGCCGATCGTCGGGTCGGGGCCATCCTGCAACTCGAGTCGATGGTCACCCGCCTGCAGCGCAACGAGCCCAGCCCATTCGAACGGGTACTCTGGCTCGAGGAAGGTCGGTTTGTATTCCAGCGCTCGGGCGAGATCGAAGCCGCCGATGCCGAGCACTGAACTCATCGGTACGGCGGCCCGCTCGGTAGGATCGGCACGGACGATTCGAGCGAGTGCGTTCATGCTGCGTACTCGACGCTCAAGCGCATCGAGCTCTTCACCGCTGACGAGATCGGTCTTGTTGAGCACCAGGACGTCCGCAAACGCGATCTGCTCGCGGGCCTCCTCGCTATTGCCGACATGCAGATCGAAATGCCGTGCGTCAACCAAGGTGACGATACCGTCGAGCGCGAACTGCTCTCGCACGTCATCGTCGACGAAGAAGGTCTGTGCGACCGGCCCGGGGTTCGCCATGCCGGTGGTTTCAAGGACGATGCGATCGAATTTGTCCCGGCGTTTCATCAGGCTGCCCAGGATCCGGATCAGATCACCTCGGACGGTGCAACAGATGCAGCCGTTGTTCATCTCGAAGATCTCTTCCTCCGCGTTGATCACGAGTTCCTGATCGACACCGATCTCGCCGAATTCGTTCTCGATGACAGCAATGCGCTGACCATGCGTCTCGGTCAGAATGCGGTTCAGCAGTGTCGTCTTGCCGGAGCCGAGAAAGCCGGTTAGCACGGTGATCGGTATTTTATTGTCGTTACTCATGGGGATGGTCCTCCGGTAGATGAGTGGATTGCCACGCGCGGTGCAGCTCTTCGATCCCAACCTCGGCCAGGGCGACATGGATCCGACACGCGCGGCGGGCCCGCCGCGGCTCAAACACCGCGACGATCACCTCCAGCGGAGCGCAGCCGGTCTCCGAACAGCGCGATTCGGAGACGATCACCGTTGCGTGGTCGGGCAGGGCGAGCAGTTCGCGTGTCCAGCGTTTGATGTCGCGGCAACGCTCAGCGCCGGCGTCGGACGACGCCTTGTCAGGGCCGAGGCGTAGCAGATCCACTATCTGTCCCTCAGTGCGCCGAGCAGCGCCCCCACGTTGTGGCGCATCATGCCGAGGTAGCTTCCGGCGGTGGTTCCCGGCCGATCGAGTGCGTCCGAGTACAAGCGGCCGCCGACGCGCGCGTTGCCTTCCGCAGCGATCTGCTCGATGAGGCGCGGATCGAAGATATTCTCGAGGAAGACCGCCCGTACCTGACCTTTCTTGAGTTGCGTGATCAGTGCCGCAACGTCGCGTGCGGAGGGCTCATCGTCGGTTGACCACCCCTGCGGTGAGAGGATCGTGAAACCATAGGCTCGCGCGAAGTACCCGAACGCATCATGCGAGGTGACGAAGCGGCGCTCGTCGGCGGGGATTGCGTTCGTTGAGGCGCGGATCTCCGCGTCTAGCGCGAGGAGTTCACGCCGATATCGCTCGGCATTGACTGCAAACACGGCGGCATCGGCTGGTTGCGCGGCAGCGAGTGCCGCCGAGATTCGAGTGACGTAGCGAACGACATTCCTCGGGTCCTGCCAGGCGTGGGGATCGATCCCGTCGCTGGAGCGCAAGGGCTTGATGTCACTACCCGCGATCACCAACCTGCCGCGGAAGCCGGAGGATGTGATGAGTCGTTCCATCCACCCTTCGAATCCCAGACCATTCATGACGACGACTTTCGCGCGTGTAATGGCCATGACATCGGAGGGCGTCGGTTCGTAGACATGCGCATCAGCGTTGGGGCCGACCAGGGAGCTCACGGCAACTCGATCTCCTCCGATCTCCTTCACAAGATCGGCGAGTACAGAGAAGCTCGCGACCACCGGCATCGGCAGGTCGCGACCCAGCGCAGGGGTGGCCCACGTCAGTGAGATAAACAAAAGGCAAGCAATCAGGCGCTGCAGCACCATCAAGATCTCCTTATTCGTATTCGGTTTCTGCCTGCGAGAATTGATATCAGGTAGGCGCTTCCGGCGCACAGCACGATGGCGGGACCGCTCGGAAGATCGGTCTGGATGCTCATGGTCAAGCCGATCAGTGCACTGGCGACCCCGATGAGCACAGCCAGCAGGATCAGCGGCTCGAGGCGCGTGGCCCATTGGCGCGCCGCAGCGGCCGGTAGGATTAGGAGGCCGACGGCCATGAGTGTACCGAGAATCTGAAATCCGGCGACCAGATTCATGACGACGAGCACCGTGAAGGCAACGCGCACGATCGTCGCCGTGGCGGTGCCGTCGAAGAAGTCGGCTTGCAGCGTCGCGAGTACGAGCGGTCGGTAGAGCCAAGCGAGCGCCAGCCATGTCGACGTAGCGACCGTCGCGGCCAGCAGCAGTCCCTGGTCATCCACCGCCAGGACCGACCCGAACAACAGGTGTGCGAGATCTACCCTGCCGCCACTCGCCGCGACTCCCATCACCCCGATGGCCAGCGAAATGAGATAGATCGCGGCGAAGCTGGAATCCTCTTGCTCGCGCGTGCGCTGCGCGACCAGGGTCGCCAGCAGGGCGACGCTGATGGCGGCGATGAATCCGCCGAGAGCCATCGCCCAGATCGACAAGCCGGCCAGCAAGAAGCCGGCCACCGCACCCGGCAGAACGGCGTGCGCCATTGCATCTCCCACCAGGCTCATGCGACGAAGAATCAGCAGCGTGCCGAGCGGCGCCATCGAAGCCGCCAGTACTGAGCTGCCGACCAGCGCACGTCGCAGGAACAGGTACTCACCGAAGGGCGCAAGCAGATCGGTCATGCGACGTGTCGCCAGCGATGAGCAGCCAGCGACTGCTCCGTGGGACCCCAGGAGATCACTTGCCGGTCGAGCACTAGTGCGTGCGGGCAGAGCGCTCGGGCAAGTTCCCGATCGTGAAGCACGACGATGATCGTTCGGGAATCGGCGTGCCAACGTGCGATTAACGATGTCAGCATCGCGGTCGTCTCTTCGTCGATCGCATTGAAGGGCTCGTCGAGCAGAATTAATTGTGATTGTTGCTGGATCAGTTGGGCGAATCGGGCGCGCTGCAGTTGCCCCGACGACAACTCGTCCAATGTCCGCAACTGAAGATCCAGCAGACCGACGGTTCGAAGCGCGTCAAGAGCACTCTCGAGTGCCTGACGTTCGATGTCGCGAAAAGCGCCGTGCATCCGCCAGGCCCCCATCGCCACGAAATCGAGGACCGTGACGGGAACCCGCAGGTCCAGTTGCGGTACCTGTTGCAGGTAGCTAGTGTTCGGCGGCGACGGCAGTCCTGCGATGACCCCGGTGGCGGGTTGCAAGCGGCCGGCGAGTGTGTCGAGAAGCGTCGTCTTACCGGCTCCGTTCGGACCGAGGATCGCGGTCAGCGATCCGGAAGAGAAGATGCCGCTGATCTCGGTGAGCGCCAGGACCGTCCCGCGAAGGACGGAGACATCCTTGAGCGCAATGTCATTCACAGCGCCCACGCGACTGCGAGCCAGATTGCGAGGCCAATCAGCAGTGCCCCGAGCGATCGTCGACCCGCGCTCATTCGTAACATCGACATCTGGAGGCCTCAATCGCAAGAATAAAGCGTTATATCATAACATTCTGTACAGGCTAGCGAGAATCTGGGGATATCTCGAAGAGCCCGAAGTTCGTCAGCGGCTGGAGGACGACTGGCCCGCGCAGGCGCCGCAACGCATGCGGGTTTTCGAATACGGCGAAAGCTGGGAGAGCCGCAAGCTCATCTATGGCGAAATTAGCGACCCGAAAAACATCGCCCGACTCGAGGGAGATTAAGAGTGCGATGACGCGGCTCGCTGATCCACGGCGCCTTCGTCCGGGAAAGAATTCTTC
>VGYQ01000076.1 GCA_016872915.1 Planctomycetota bacterium
GGGTGTTCGGCACGAATGCAGCCCCGCAAGTGATTCCCGCGCCCGCCGCCGGCATCGGCGCACTGCTCATGATGGGCTTTGCGCGGCGCCGCGCAGTACTTCGTCGATGAGGAAGATTGGTCGGCCCGTGACACGACGGCATAGACCGTCAGTGCAAGTCCAACAAGAATGGCCACAACGCCAAGCACGCTCGCGAACATCAGCGGGCGGACCGAGGAACTGATGACGCCATTCGCGGCTAGCGCGATCAATCTGCGCAGCGGGTATTTCGTCTCGCCAGCAGCCCTCGCGTCGCGGTCATAGAGCACGGGTTCCTGGCGAAAGCCAACCCAACTCACCATTCCACGGATGTAGCGTTGGCTCTCCGGCATAGACACCAGCAGATTGCACACGCGCCGACTGATCAGGCGGAAGTCGCCAGTGTCGAGCGGAATCGGACGCTCGGCAATGAGGCTGAGCAATCGGTAGTACGCGGCACAAAAGATCCGCTTTGGGATGGAGTCGCCTGGGCGCGTGCGCCGCGGCAGGTGGCGAGGCCAGCCGAAAGTGCACGTTGATGTCCATGATTGCGCGATAGGTTCACAGCGACAACGGATGAATCTCGCCCCGCAAGTGAACGCAACAGTTCCCAAGTGCCGTCGGATGAGCCGTCGTTTACGAAGAGAATCTCATGACGCAGCTCCGTGGCGAGACAGACCCGCTTCACACGCTCGTAGGTCGCCATCAGCACCGCTTCTTCGTTGAAGCAGGGTAACACGATGGAAAGCGCGACAGAGTCTGGAGGATTTGTCTGCGCATCTGTGCGCCTTGCGTGGTCGGAGAGCGGAGTCATGCTGTTTGCGCTTTGGGCTTTTGTTGGAGTCGCGGCAGCACGGGCAGCGCATCCGCCGATGTCAGCAGCATCAGGGCCAGCGCGGCGAGCGGCATCAGGCGAAGATCGAATGCGTTTCCGCACACAGGGCGCAGCAACTCCGATCCGACACCCATGAGAAGCAGCAGCGCGATCCCACACCAGCCAAACCACAATCCTGCTCGGCGCGGATCAGTGGTCGACTCACCCTCGCCCAACCAGTGCCAACAGGCCAGCGCCATCGGCACAGCAAACATCACATAACTGTTTGCCTCGCTCATTGGATTGCACAGCATGAGATAGCCAGTGGACATCACGAGCCAGTATCGCACACTCGCAGGACCGATGCCGTGTCGGCGGCGTACTGCCAGCACGCTCACCGCACAGAGCGCCCCCGCGAGCGCGCGCACCACGGTCGATGCGGGCTGCTCGAGGAAGGTGCCGAACCCGCGAAGCAACCCATTGATGTCGGCGAATCGATCTTCCGTGACATGGGCGCACGAGTCGGTGATGTTGGCCAGCGACAAGCGGTACTGCAGCAACACAGTTTCCGCATTCATGCCGACGAACGGCAGCGCTATCCATGCGGAACCCAAGACAAGCAGCGGGAGCAACAAGGCGGGCGTCATAAAGACTGCCAGTCCAATCGGTGCGATCAGGATCGGCTTGAGAGCCACGCCAAACGTCAGCCATGCCGCTGTTCGCCACATCTGCCGACGCTGGAGACCAACGGCGGCATGGAGAAGCGCACCAGCGAGCAGTGCGTTTGCCTGCCCCGTTTGCAGTGCCCCAAGCATGAGCGGCAATGAAATACACGAAAGCAGCAGCATCCCTCGCTCGCGGCGCGGTCGCTCCTGCAGCCCCATCAGCATCCAGAGACCTGACCCGAGCAGCGATGCCGCGATCAATCGCCAAAGAATCTGCCCATACGGTTGCGGGAGTTCGCTGAATGGGAGGTACACAAGAATCGCGGGAGGCAGATAGTTGAATCCACCAGACCCTCTGTACACGGCTTCCCCCGCGAACCAAGAATCAACAGCATCTCGGTAGAGAGGATCGAGAGACCGAGCCAAAGGATCGCGAAACAGTGCGGCCGCAATCACGATCATCGGAACGAGCCACAGCAGCACCGTCAGTGGGAGCGCCCACCGATCCAAGGCGCCGCTCGGTGTCGTGCTGATCTGCCGCACCTCAGCCCTTGACCTGCAGTTTGTCGAGCACGCTGTCGATCAATCCGTAGTCGAGCATCTCAGGCGCGCTCAGCCACTTGTTCCGCTCGCAGTCGTCGGCGATGCGTTCCTTGGTCTGACCAGTCTGTGAGGCATAGATGCGGTAGATCTGTTCCCGCAGGCGGAGGATGTGCCGCGCTTCGATCTCGAGATCGGTCGCCTGCCCTTCGAGAACGCCACCGAGCAACGGTTGGTGCATCAGGTTCTCCGCGTTGGGCAGTGCGAAGCGACGACCCTTCGTGCCACAGCATGCGATCACACTTCCCATGCTCGCCGCTTGGCCGACGATGTACGTCGCCACCGGGCAGGGCAGGAAGCGCATGGTGTCCACGATGCCGAGGCCGGCTGTGACGCTGCCCCCGGGGCTGTTCACATAGAGCGAGACTTCCGCCTTGGGGTTGTCGTTGGCAAGGAACAGCAACTGGGCGACGATGAGGTTCGCCATCGCGTCGCTCACCTGTCCGCCGACGAACACGATGCGGTCGTTCAGCAGCCGAGAGTAGATGTCGTACGCACGCTCGCCGCGACCAGTCTTTTCAATGACGATGGGAATGATGCTCATGGTTCGGTCCTTGGGGTGGGGGAAGTCGGGAGGCGGTCGATGATTCGATCAACCAGTCCGTAAGCGAGCATTTCGCCGGCATCGAGCCACAAGTCACGGTCGCAGTCGCGCCCGATTTGTTCGACGCTCTTGCCGGTCGCCGCCGAATACAGACGGTTGCACTGCTCTTCGAGGCGCAGCATGCGGCGCGCCTCGATCTCCAGATCGGTTGCTTGACCCTCGATTGCACCGTGGTAACGCCCCTGATGCATCAGGTTCCAACCATGCGGAAGAGAGAAGCGTTGACCCTTGCTGCCGCAGCAGGCGATCACGCTCATCATGCTCGGTGCGGAGCCGACGATGTACGTGGCGACGGGGCAGTCCACGGCTTGCATCGTGTCGATGATCGCGAGCCCGTCGCTCACGCTACCGCCCTGTCCATTGATGTACATGTGAATCGGGGTGCCTGGTCGATCATTCGCCAAGAAAAGCAACTGCGCGACGATGGCGTTCGCCATCTCCTGTTCGACTTCGCCCGAGCAAAGCACCACGCGGTCCACGAGCAGGCGCGACACGATGTCCAGTTCGCGTTCAACCCTGCCCGCACCATGTAGCACATAGGGCACCAGCAGCGGATCGTCTTCCATCAACAGCATGGCGTCACTCCGTCGGCGCGTGGGTTCACTTCTTTGCGCTCTTGTCGGGGAACGATGCGACCTCGTCGACGAGCCCATAGGCCTTCGCCTCTTGTGCGTCGAAGTACTTGTCGCGTTCGCCGTCCTTCGCCACCTGCTCCACGGGCTGCTTGCAGTGGCGCGCGATGATCTCGTTCAGCAGACGCTTCGCCTTGATGATCTGGTCTGCCTGAATCTGGATGTCGGTGGTCTGCCCTGTGACGCCGCCATACGGCTGATGAATCATCACCTTCGCATGCGGCAGGATCGTGCGCTTGCCCGCGTGGCCTGCGCACAGCAGAACCGCGCCGCCGGAATACGCGCGTCCGATGCAAGTGGTCGCCACTTCGCTGCTGATGAACTGCATCGTGTCGTAGATCGCAAGCGTGTCATCCACCGCACCGCCCGGACTATTGATGTAAAAGTTGATGTCCTGTCCGCGCTTCTGGTTCTCCAGATACAGCATCTGCATCATCACGCGCGCAGCGGATGCATGGTTGATTTCCCCGACAAGGAACACCACGCGATTTTCGAGCAGCAGCTCGTCGATCGTCATCTCGCGTGTGCGCTGGTAGTTCGTGGCGATGCGCGGGATGGGCGGAACGCCTGCGGCGGCGAGATGGTCAGGGCTTGCGGGCAGTTCGCCGAGCGCACCGAGACCGTACGGATCGGAAGTGATCTGCATAAGGGCAGCAAGGATAGGGCAATTGCGCGGGTACGCTCGGGGCGCGATGGCACTCCGAGGACCTGAGGCATCCCACCGAATCGTCGTGCTGCACGGGAAGGATTCCTTCCTACGCGTGGAGTGGTCGCAGCGACTACGGGCTGCGCTCGAAGCGGCGCACGGGCGGGTGGAAGAGTTCCAGTTTGATGGTGCCACAACGCCGCTGGCGGTTGTGCTCGACGAACTCCGCTCGTACGGCCTTCTGGCGACTCACAAGTTGGTCACCGTGGACAACGCCGATGCGTTCTTTGCCGCTGAGGAACGGCGGCGCGGCATGGAGCGGTACGCGGCGGACCCCATGCGCGAGGCGACCCTGCTCCTGCGCGCCCAGGCATGGCGCCCCGGGAACTTCGATAAGTTGGTGGGGGCGGTCGGGCTTGTACTCAAGTGCGAACCCCCGGGTGACGCTGATGCGATTCGCTGGTGCGTTGGTCGCAGCCCGAAGCAACACGGAATACAGATCGATGGAAATGCCGCCGAGTTATTGGTCGAACGAGTCGGCAGCGATCTTGCCCGCCTGGACTCGGAACTGGGGAAACTGGCGGTAGCTGCACTGTCGGCGAAGTCGGAAACGGTTGGGCGGGCGATCGTGAAAGAAATGGTCGGCGCGAGCCGCGAAGAGCAAGCCTGGGAGGTGCAGGGGGCCCTTCTCAGCGGCGATTCTGGCGCTGTTTCTCAAAAAGTGTGCGACCTCATCCGTGTTTCGAAAGCGCCCGAGGTCATGCTGTCTTGGGCAGTCATTGATCTTGTGCGGAAGGTGCACGCGGCTGCCGTGCTGGCTGCTGATGGTCATGCAGATGGTCAGATTGCGCGGGAAATCAAGCTTTGGGGCGATTCGACCGCCCCAGTGCTGCGTGCCGCCCGCCGGGTGGGGGTGGCGCGTTCTGCCGTGCTGCTGCACGAGGCGATCAGTTCCGACTGGAGCATGAAGTCGGGGGGTGCGCCGGATCCGGAGCGCGCGCTTCTTGGCATTTGCTCGCGCGTGGCGGATGAGTTTCGTGCGGTCTGAGGGTGGCTGTCGATCGCCACTTTGCGCTGAAACGGACCGCCGCAAAGGAATTTTGTTCAGACCAATAACGGATTTTTTAAGTGGAAGGCGCATTTTTGTTTGGAAAAACGGGCAAGCTGGCGGGTCTGCGCTTGACAGGTGGACAGACTTGGCGCGCGCATCTATAGTCTCGCCTTCAGATTTCGTCCTCACTTGGTCGATATCTGAAAACCCGAATCGGTCCCCGTCACTGTGGCGGGGGCTTCCGACCTCGGGTGTCACACACAGGCTTCACCAATCGCGTCTCGTATCAAGAACGGTGAATCCATAAAAGGAGCACAAGGAATCATGACTCTTACC
>VGYQ01000077.1 GCA_016872915.1 Planctomycetota bacterium
ACCGCGCACCTTGACTTCACCGAATGGAAGCGACTGCTCGCCAAGTGCCTCGAGCAACAGCGTCAACATGCGGGTGTCACTGAACGCACTTCGCTCACTGTTGAGCGGAGCGAAGCGCACCGCCACCATGCGCACCGAAGGCACCACATAGAGGCGCTGCTTGCCAAGCCCGGCTGCCATCCAGATCGCAGGCAAATCTTTCGGCGCACCACGCGGTCCAAGCCACCACGTGAGTCCGTAACGCTCGTTGCACTTCGATGGCTCAAAGCATTGATTCAGAAGATCGGCTCGCAGCAGTTGCACATCGCTTCCATCCGCAGCACGAACGCGCCCACCGAGCCGCACAAACTCGCCGAACTTTGCCCATTGCTCTGCACTGAGTGACGCGCCACCCGCAACCTGCGCATGCCCCTGCCGATCGCGACCGATGCGCGCCACCTGCATGCCAATTGGATCGAACAGGTTTTTCGCATACCACTCCCATGCTGTCGCGGGCTGAATGCCGCGCGCACGCAGCGTGCGTTCAAGGAACTCCGTGAAGGCAAAGAAGTGATTGGCGCCGTAGTCGAACCGGGCGCCCGCATCGTGAAGCATCGGTGCCTGAAGCGCTTGCGCGTGGAAGTCATCGCGTGTGTCACGCCCGGCGAGCAGGCGCTCGACCGCATTGCCAGTTGCGATCGTGCGAATTCTCTTTCGGTCCGCCGCGGTATCCGCTTCCAGCCCACTCGACAGTGTCAGGAGTTGGCGAACGGTGATCTCGCGCTTGCGTGGATCGGACTTCCACTCGGTGATCGTGTCGCTCACCTTGTCATCGAGCGTGAACAGTCCCTGTTGCACGGCGAGCATTGCGGCAACACCCGTGAAGCTCTTGGTCCCGCTCGCGAGCGCGTGCGGACGCGAACGACTCCACCCCGCCAGCCCATCTTCGAAGACGACCTTGCCGTCTTGCATCACGAGCAGAAACTCGCCGTCGGCCGATCGCGAGTACTCCGCTGCCGCCCGCCACGCTGCAGAGCGGTCGGGCGGGCTGACATCGCTCATCGACTCAGCAGCTGGTGCCGGAACAGCGGTTGGTGTTGATGCAGCGGTGGCTGCCTGCTCCTCGACTGGTGCTGGGTTTGGCGCAGCAACAGGACCATTCGGCATCGTCGGCGCCGAGGGACCCACGAGCAACAGGAGACCTCCCCCTACAACCGCCGCAGAGAGAACAATGATGATTCCTGTTGTCGCGCGTTGGAGCATCACACGGCATTGTCTCAGAATCGCGCGTAGGGGACAGCCGCGCAGCAGCTTCCTTCTGGCACCCCCTCAACTTCGGGCGATGCCGGTGCTGCTGCATACACTGTGGGGCCCCTGGAACGCATCTGAGGTTCCACGCGTTTCAAACTCAAAGAACAAGGAGAAATGATGCCACACCTATCAAAGCTTGCGATTGCCTCGCTCACCCTGCCCGCACTCCTTGCCTGCGCGAGCATGGCTCGATCGGATGATGCGGCAAAGAAACAGACCGACACACCAGGAGCTGGTGCGCCAGCTGCGCAGACCACGGCCGCGGCGGCACCCGCCGCGCCCGGGCCAGACTCGACCGAGGCAGAGATCAAGCGCCTTCGCCATCAAGCCGAACTTCGCGAGCAGGAGTTGAATGCGCAGCTCGCGAGCCTGCGTGCTGAGAAGACGAGACTGGAAACCGAACTGGCCCTCAATACTGCAAAGCAGAACTCGCAGGCGGAGCCGGACAAGACAAAGCTCGATTCCATGCAACGGGCTGCAGCGCTCCGCGACGCGGCGCTGCGAAGCGAACTGGCGAGCAATGCGGCAGAACTCGAAAGGATGAAGCAGGCACAGGCGCTCGCACAGGCGAAGGTCGAAAGCGAACTCGCCGCGAACAAGGCGGAGATGGACCGCATCCGCTCCGCGCAGGACCTGCTGGACATCAAGCACCGCGCGAAGCTTGCGGACACGCGCCGCGAGCAGGAGACGATTGCATCAGACAACATGCTTGCGGCCGAGAAGCGAAAGGCCGAGCAGTCCAAGATGGCGGACGAGCAAATGCGTGCGGAGATTCAGGCACGAACCTCCGCTGCGCTGCTGCAGGAACGAGATGGCATCGACAAACTGCGCGACTTTGTCACTTCGCCGATCACTTACACGGCTACCCCCTTCGAGAACGGCGTGCTGACGGTGAGCGACCGCAAGATCGCACTCGATGGCCCGATCGTCACAGGCACCGCAGACTATGTGTGCGACCGCATCGACTACTTCAACAATCAGGACCGCAAGGCGCCGATCTTCATCGTGATCAACAACTCGCCTGGTGGCAGCGTGATGCAGGGCTACCGCATTCTGAAGGCGATCGAAACGAGCGACGCTCCCGTGCATGTCGTGGTGAAGAGTTTCGCGGCGAGCATGGCGGCCACCATTGCGACACTCGCGCCGCACAGTTACGCGTATCCCAACGCGATCATCCTGCATCATCAGATGTCGGGCGGCGCATCGGGCAACATGACCGACATTGAGCAGGAAGTGAAGACCATGAAGGAGTGGGAGCGTCGACTGGCCGAGCCGATCGCCCGCAAGATGGGCATCTCGCTCGATGAGTTCAAGGCGCGCATGTATTCCGCAAAGAAGAACGGCGACTGGGATGAATTCGCGGACAAGGCCGTACAACTGAAGTGGGTCGATCATCTCGTGAACGAGATCCGCGAGGAAGGCATCCGCAAGAAGCCAGGTGGCGGCCGACCTGAACAGATGTGGTTCGTCATGATGGACCGCGATGAGCAGGGCAAGCCATTCATGCGCCTGCCACCTCTCGAGCCGTATGACTGCTACTTCATGGTCAATCCACGAGGTTTCTACCGAGTGGATGGCCGCTGAATTCTCTTCTGAGGAGCACGCCCATGAGCACCATCAACGCACCGTCTACCGAAGTCAAGGCAACGGGCGGCACCTGCCCCTTCCGAGGAGCGTTCACACGCGATCCCGCAAAGGCAGCAACCAACCGTGATTGGTGGCCCGAACAATTGGACCTTGCGGCGCTCGCGCGCAACTCCACGAAGTCCGATCCGATGGGCGCTGGGTTTGACTACGCCAAGGAGTTCTTGCAACTCGACTTGGCGGCGGTGTGCGCCGATCTGCGTGTGCTCATGACTCAATCGCAGTCGTGGTGGCCTGCGGACTACGGGCACTATGGCCCGTTCATGATCCGCATGGCATGGCATGCGGCGGGGACCTATCGCATCAGCGATGGTCGTGGCGGTGCAGGTTCGGGCATGCAGCGCTTCGCGCCGACCAACAGTTGGCCGGACAATGTCAATCTCGACAAGGCTCGGCGGCTTCTTTGGCCGATCAAGCGCAAGTACGGCAAGCAGCTGTCGTGGGCGGATCTCATGATCCTCGCCGGCAATGTGGCGCTCGACTCGATGGGCTTCAAGACCTTCGGATTCGGCGGCGGCCGCAGCGATGTGTGGGAGCCGGATACAACGTATTGGGGAAGCGAACGCGCATGGCTTGCGGACGAGCGGTACACGGGTCAGCGTGAACTGGAGAATCCTCTTGCGGCCGTGCAGATGGGTCTGATCTATGTGAACCCCGAGGGACCCAACGGCAAGCCCGATCCGCTGCTCGCCGCGCACGACATCCGCGAGACATTCGCGCGCATGGCGATGAATGATGAAGAGACTGTTGCTCTCATTGCGGGAGGTCACACCTTCGGCAAGACGCATGGTGCGGCATCGCCTGCGGCGCACGTGGGTCCGAATCCTGAGTCTGCACCATTGCACCAGCAAGGACTCGGTTGGCAAAGCAACTTTGGAACAGGACACGGGAGCGACACCATCTCCAGTGGGCTTGAAGGTGCGTGGACACCCAATCCGACCACGTGGGACAACGGCTACTTCGACACGCTGCTCGGTCACGAGTGGGAGATCACCAAGAGCCCTGCAGGTGCGTGGCAATGGGTGCCGAAGGGAACCCTGTCCGGGCAGACCAGCGTCACCGCGCCAGACGCGGGCGACGCCTCCAAGCGCCAGACCGTCATCATGCTGACGACCGATCTGTCGCTGAGCATGGATCCCGCCTACGCGCCCATCTCTCGGCGTTTCCAGAAGGATCCAAAGGCGTTTGCCGATGCCTTTGCGCGCGCGTGGTTCAAACTCACGCACCGTGACATGGGACCGCGCTCGCGTTATCTCGGCGCGCAGGTGCCATCCGAGGAGTTGATCTGGCAAGATCCGGTGCCGAAGGCCTCGCATCCGGCATTGGGCGAGCAGGAGATCGCAGCACTGAAGGCGCAGGTCCTTGCATCTGGATTGACCGTGCAGCAACTCGTTGCGACGGCGTGGGCATCGGCAAGCTCGTTCCGCGGTACGGACAAGCGAGGTGGCGCGAACGGCGCACGCATCCAACTCGCGCCGCAGCGCGCTTGGGCCGCCAACAACCCCCCCGCACTCGACATAGTGCTTCGCAAACTCGAGGGTGTGCGAGCCGTCTTCAACGCCAGTGGTCGCGGGCACATCTCGCTTGCGGATCTCATTGTGCTTGGTGGATGCGCGGCGGTCGAGAAGGCCGCGCTCGACGCGGGCATGAAGATCAGTGTGCCCTTTACGCCAGGGCGCACCGATGCCACGGCTGCGCAGACGGATGCGGATTCCTTCCGTGTGCTGGAACCATCCGCGGATGGCTTCCGCAACTTCCTCTCTCCTGGACTCCCACGCCGCGCAGAGCATCTGCTGGTGGAGAAGGCTGATCTGCTGACGCTGACTGCGCCCGAGATGACTGTGCTCGTGGGCGGTCTCCGTGCGCTCGGTGCAAACTGGGATGGATCGGCCCTTGGCGTGTTGACCGCAACTCCCGGTCGGCTCACGAATGATTTCTTCGTTCATCTGCTCGATATGGACACCGTCTGGTCGCCTGTCTCGAAAGATGAGGAAACATTCAACGGACGCTGTCGCACGACAGGGCAATCGAAATGGACCGCGAGCCGCGTGGATCTTGTGTTCGGATCAAACTCGCAGCTGCGTGCGCTCTCCGAGGTGTACGCCAGCGATGACGCGAAGCAGAAGTTTGTACGCGACTTCGTTGCCGCATGGCACAAGGTGATGATGCTTGATCGCTTCGACATGCCCCGACCGTGACGACACGGCGGTATCCGCATGATCGACACGCACTGCCACCTCACGTTTCCTGAGTATTCGGGCCGTGTGGGCGCAGTGCTTGAGGCAGCCCGTGCTGTCGGCGTTCACGGTGCGGTCACAATTGCAACCACCACGGCGAATGCGCTGGAGTGCGTTGCACTCGCTGCTGCGCATGAGGGTGTGTATGCGTCGGCGGGCGTTCACCC
>VGYQ01000078.1 GCA_016872915.1 Planctomycetota bacterium
GGCGACACTGGCGAGTGCCCAGATGGACATGGTGAGAAATGCATCGCGCATGTCAGTCAGAGACTCGCGAACGGTGAATGGAACACCTGTCGCACGCCCATCGATCCGCGTGAGGGCCTCGGTGAATGCGGCAAGCGGGGCCGGCTCCCAGATGTCTTCCTTGGGCAGAAGCGACACGAGGTAGGTGCCGCGTGTGCTCATGAGCCGATCACGCAGCGCGATCGGCAGCACTTCGCGCTGTGGGGCAGCAGCGCCTTGCGCAATGTCGAGGAGGGCTTGCGCGGCGCGACTCGCATTGTTCTGTGCGAGCAACGCAGCTTCACCGGATCGCGCAGGCTCTTGCAGTTTGCTCTCCAGATCGCTCAGGCGTTCCGATCTCTCGCGCAGTGGCGCCCACTCAGCTGCATTCCCGCCGAGCGCGCCCAAAGTCAGCAGTCGTTCCAGGCTTGCGCGTGCTGCCGCTGTTGCCGCTTGGAGCGTGGCCACTGACGTGCCTGCAATCGCTGTACAGCGTGGTGCTTCTGCAGCGCACGCTGCAACAAATTCGCTGCGGAATCTGGCACGCTCAGGCGTGCTTGGTGGCATGACATCTCGGATGCTCACTGTTCGCCCTATCGTCGGTTCGCTCTCCGCAAGCGCACGCACTCGGTCGACGCATCCCTCATCCGCACAGAGGATCGCACCAAACCATGAAGCGCTTGTCGAGTCGGCAAGGATCCGATGTTCCCACTCAATCGACTCGAGGCCCTCAGCCTGGAGTTTCAAGAGATTGCTCTCAAATGAGATCCGTGGCAGCAGGGCAGCGCTCACCGCGGAAACCACGATCGTCGCCATCAAGACGCCCCGTGCTGTGTGGGCAGGAATTCCTGGATGTGTGGAAGGCGATGTCACGTGATCCGCGGACGGTTGTTCCTCGCGCCAGTGCTTGTCCATGCCTGCCCGCGCCGCGATGGTGAGCAGGGCAGGCAGCACAACCGTCATCATCAGAGCACAGATCAGGAGACCACTTCCTGCGATGATCCCAAGTTCGCGGAGCCCGCCAAAGTCCGTCATCAGCGCGAGGTAGAAGACGGCTGCACTTGTGGCTGCACCAACCCAGATGGGAACGAATCCTCCTGCCATCGCACAACGGGGCGCCAGAGAGGGTCTCACACGTCTGCGCCAATCGGCGTGGTGTGAGAGGGCATGAATGCCGTAGTCAACACCCGCGCTGACGAGCACCAGCATGAACACAAGGCTCAGGAGATTGAGTCGGCCCACGAGCACGGTGGCCACGCCATACGTGCATGCAAAGGTAAGCCCAAGGGCGAGCGCCGCAAGCAATGGCCGTAGCACGCTCCGAAAGACAACGATCAGGAGCGCCACGACCAGCAGCACCGCGATCGCGGTGCCACGAGAAGTGTCTGCATTGCTCGTCGCAAGTTCATCTGCTTGCAGCACAGGTTTCCCCGTGAGCCCGATCTCGATCGATGGTTCCAATTGCTGGATACGTTGCATCACACCGCGCACATCGCGCAGCAATGGCTCGATGGTCGCCAGGCTTGAGAAGTCCTTCTGTGGCTGCATCTGAACGAAGAGCAGCGATCCCCCATCGGAGCGCAAGTACTCCGCTGGACGTGGCGAGGCGAGTGACTCGGTGAGAGGTGGTGGACACACCGCATCTATGAGCAGCAGCGCGCTCGCCACACGAGACTCCTGCTCATGGCGCGGGGCCGTCACAGCTCCTGTGACTGTGGCAGAAAGCAGATCGTGGGCGGACTCCAGAGCACAGAGCGCTCGCACATCCTCCTTGGCTTGGATCAGCGTTGGAAACGCACCACGAGCTCGAAGCAGATCTTGGAGTTGTTGGCTCGGCATGGACCACGCCGCCAAACGCCATTGCTCACTCGGATCGACACGACCAACAACATGCGGAAGGCCGGGCAACGCCGAAAGTTCAGTGACGAGTGCATCGACTGCACGCTGCGCGGCGCCATCGTTGCCACGCGGATCCACGGCAATCGTCAGTCCTTCCAGATCACCGAACTCATCGAGAAACTCTCGGTAACGAACCATAAAGGGGCGGTCAGGACTGATCAGTGAATCGGTATTCGCATCGAGGGCAAGGTGCCGCAGTGAGATGAAGATGGAAAGAGCAGCGGCAAACGATGCCAGAAGCACGACGGTCCATGGATGGTTCGTGACCCACAACGCAAGCCGCTGCGGCCAAGAAGAGATGCCGTCGGCACGATGACTCGGTGCCGGGCTCGTGTTCATCCGTCCCTGTGAGTACCCGTCGGCAGAGGCTCGCTCCCGAGGCGGCTCCGAAGTGCGCTCCATCTCCGTTCCGCGGCGTTGCGCGCGATGCCGCTGAGCGCAGTCCAGGCAGGACCACCAGAATCCTCCAAAGCACGGACGGCGCGCGCCAAAGCTGCTGTGAAGAGATCTATCTCTTCATCATTGATAACAAGCGGGGGGGTGAGTTTCAGGACGGGTATGGCATGCCCGGCGACCTGAGTGAGGATTCGGTCGTCGCGCATCAGAGGGATCGTGACCGCTTGGACGAAGAGATTTGGATCGAGCGCCTGCGTCACTTTCCAAGCGAGTCGAAGCCGCAGCGACTCTGGAGCGGCAAACTCAATACCGACCATGAGCCCGCGTTGGCGGACAGCTGAAATGAACGGGGACTGCGTGGCGATCGAGTCGATTCCGGCGCGCAGACGCGCGCCTGCCAGAGTCGCACGCTCGCACAGCCGCTCCTCATCGATGATGGCAAGTGTCGCAAGCCCCGCAGCCATCGCGAGTCCGTTCATGTGGAAGGTGGATGAATGCACGATCGCGCGATCCAGCCGAGAAAATACGCGTCCCCAGACATCAGCTCGGCAGAGGACTGCGCCCACCGGCACCTGTCCGCCGCTGAGCCCTTTGCTCAGGACCACCATGTGCGGACGGACATCGCCCTCCTGATCAATCGCCAGGAATGAGCCTGTTCGCCCGAGGCCGGTTTGTACCTCATCAATCACCAGCAGCGTGCCATACTTGGCGCACAGCTGCGACGCCTCAGCGATCATGCCGTGTGGATGCAGGAAAACGCCCTTGCCTTGGATCGGTTCCATGACGACTGCCGCAACATCGCGCGTCGCCAAGTGCGCCTCGAGTGCCGAAAGATCACCACGCGGAAAGTTGCGACTGTGCGCGCACAGTGGCCCGAATCCCTCACGAAAACTTGAGCAGCCGTTGATCGCCAGTGCACCTGTCGAAAGTCCGTGAAATGATCCGCTCTCATGCAGGATCGTGGGGCGACCGGTGGCACAGCGCGCGAATTTGATGGCGGCTTCAATGCCTTCCGTCCCCGAGTTCGTGAAGAAGACTCGGTCCAGATCGCGCCCGATGCGCCCTTTCAACTGACGCGCCAACACCCCCGCGAGGAGCGGCGCATCGAAACACACCATCGATGCCGACTGTGAGGTCACAAAGTCCGCCAAGGCCTTGCACACATCGGGGTGATTGCGCCCGACATTGCAGGTCGCGTAGCCGCCAATCATGTCGAGATAGCGATTGCCCTCGCTGTCCCAGAGCGCACATCCCAGTGCGCGAACGTACTCCTTGTCAAAACCGATCAACCCCATCGCATCCATCCACTTTGGATTGACGTGCTCACGATGCAGATCCCGAGCCTGACCCCGGTATCGCCGAGAAACCGACAGAAGATCAAAGGTCATACGCCACCATTTCTCGGCTGAGTGGGGAACGCGCCGCGAGCATGCCCCCACGGAGAACCCAGCGGCCACCGACAATCACATCGGTGGCACGTCCACGGACCTGCCAACCATCGAATGGGCAGTTGCGGCTCCGCGACTCAAACGCCTGAGCATCGATTGTCCACGGGATGTTCGGATCGATCACCGTGATGTCAGCAGGCCCCCCAACGCGAAGTTGTCCAAATCCAGCCTCATCGATGCCAAGCAGTCGGGCCGGTCCGATTGTCAGCAGTGCGATCAGCCGCTCCCAGCCGATGGCACCACGATCCACGAGTGCCTTGGCATACAGCGGCAGAGCACACTCCAGTCCGATCAGCCCAAACGGCGCAGACGCGAAGTCGACCGCCTTCTCGGATGCAGAGTGCGGAGCATGATCCGTGGCGAGAACCTCGATCGTGCCATCAACGATTCCCTCAACAATGGCGCGGATATCTGCATCCGTGCGCAGTGGGGGGTTCACTTTGGCGTGGGTATTCGTGTGTGTGCAGGCTTCTTCCGTCAGCAGCAAGTGATGCGGCGACGCTTCCGCTGAAACACGTTCGCCTGCTGCACGCGCGCGCCGGACAATTTCGACGGACCCCGCAGATGAAAGGTGCTGCACGTGATACCTGCATCCGTGCGCACGATTGAGGCGGACATCACGCTCAATGATCACCTCTTCCGCCACCGCGGGCCAACCACCCAAGCCAAGTCGGGCACTGGTCACGCCTGCATTCATTACGCCACCCACCGTCAGCGTCGGATCCTGACAGTGCTGCATGAACGCCTTGCCAAGCGATGCACACACTGCGAGCACCTTTCCCATCATGCCTGCCGATGCGATGCAGTCCCCATCGTCGGTGAACGCCACTGCACCGACGCCCGCCATCGCACCCATCGGTGCCAGTTGCTCACCCTTGCGCCCGACCGTGGCAGCGCCAGCCACATGGACGCGCGCGAGTCCAGTCATCGCTGCGCGCATCTGAACGAACTCGACAGTGCTCGGAAGGTCGATGGCGGGTGTGGTGTTGGGCATACAACAGACCGCTGTGAAGCCACCGAGAATGGCGGCCGCAGCACCCGATGCAATTGTCTCCTTGTGTTCGGCGCCAGGCTCGCGCAGATGCACGTGGGGATCGATCAGCCCGGGAACAACCAACTTTCCGCTGCAGTCAATGACCGCGGCGTCTCCGGCGCTCCTTCGGGAGCGTTCATCGGCATGAGCAGCAATCGCGGCAACACATCCATCTTCCACGAGCACATCGGCGGTTTCATCAAGACCGCTTGCTGGATCGATGACCCGTCCACCGCACAGAAGAAAACCTGCCATGTCCTGCATCATCCTAGCGAAGGCGACGCACGAACTGTGATTCCTTTCGGCTGAATAAAGTACGGCAGGACCCGCATGAGCGAGTCCTGCCGCGAAAAACCGTTGAGATTGACTCGTCGGTCGAAAGCTGAATCAGCCGTTCGACTTGTCCGAGTTCTTCGACATGGGGCAGGTCGCGGGGCACGAC
>VGYQ01000079.1 GCA_016872915.1 Planctomycetota bacterium
TTCGCGCTGATCGCCAGCGCGTGCGGTAGCGACGACGCAGCCGAAGAAGTCACCGAAGACACCGAAGCAGCGGCCGAAGAAGTTACTGAAGAGACGGCTGCGCCACTCCCCGGGGCCGGCACGCTCGCGTGCATGGTCACCGACACTGGTGGTGTTGACGACAAGGGCTTCAACCAAATTTCGTACGAAGGTATGAAGAAGGCTGAGTCGGAACTCGGAGTAACCATCGACTTGCTCGAATCATCCAGCGATGCGGACTACGCACCGAATCTCCAGTCGTTCGCCGACAAGGGTTGCAACATCACCGTGACGGTGGGCTTCCTCTTGGGTGACGCGACCAAGGTGGCTGCTGAGGCGAACGCAGGTCTGAACTACGCGATCGTGGACTTCGCTTACGACCCGCCGGTGGCAAATGCCCGCGGTCTCGTGTTTGCGACGGACCAGCCTTCATTCATGGCTGGCTATCTGTCTGCGGCGATGAGCACAACTGGCATCGTTGGCACCTACGGTGGAATCAACATTCCGCCGGTAACGGTGTTCATGGAAGGCTTCCGCAAGGGCGTCGAGTACTACAACGCCGAGAAGGGTAAGTCTGTCAAGTTGCTTGGTTGGGACGGCAAAGACGGAACATTCGCGGGCAACTTTGAAAGCCTCGACGACGGCAAGAACATTGCCAAGAGTCAAGCTGACGAAGGTGCAGACATCATCTTCCCAGTTGCGGGACCAGTGGGTCTCGGCTCTGCGCAGTTTGCGCTCGAGTCCGGTGGCAAAGTGAAGATCATCGGTGTCGACGTAGACATGAGCAAGTCGAACCCGGACGCAGCTGCGGTGTACATCGCGTCGGTGTTGAAGAACATCGATGCAGCTGTATTCGCGGCAATCAAGGACACCGTCGAAGGCAATACGACCTCTGACAACTATGTCGGTACGCTCGCAAACGGCGGCGTCGGTGTTGCATTCACTGCGGTTCCTGCTGATTTGCAGGCCGAGGTTGAGGCCATCGGCAAAGGAATTGCTGACGGAACGATCAAGCTCTAACGAGCTCTGACGCGTTTCACGACGCGGGGCGGGTCGCACAAGCGACCCGCCCCGTTTCGTTGTATTACAGTCTCTCCGCGAGGGATGGTTGGTTGAATGAAATTTGAGCTTCGCGGAATCACCAAGCGATTCCCCGGCATTGTCGCCAACGATCAGGTCAGTCTTTCCATTTCGACTGGCGAAGTCCTGGCATTGATTGGTGAGAACGGCGCAGGCAAGAGCACGTTGATGAACGTGCTGTACGGCATCTACCGTCCCGACGAGGGCGAGTTGATGGTGGACGGAAAGCCCATTCATTTCTCGTCACCCGCCGATGCCATCGCGGCAGGAATCGGCATGGTTCATCAACATTTCATGCTCGTGCCGGTGATGACGGTGGCAGAAAACGTGGTGCTGGGAGTGGAGCCCACTGGTCGGCTTGGATCCCTTGATATTGCCGAAGCCCGTCGAATGGTGCGCGAAGTGTCGGACAAGTACAAGTTGGAACTCGACCCCGATGCCGTTATCGAGGATCTGCCAGTCGGAGTGCGTCAGCGCGTCGAGATCGTCAAGGTGCTGATGCGCGATGCTCAGATTGTGGTGTTTGACGAGCCCACGGCCGTGCTGACGCCGAGTGAAATCCTGGAGTTCTTTGAGATAGTGCGCACGTTGGTGGGCGCCGGTCGAGGAGTCATCTTTATAACGCACAAGTTGAAAGAGGCGCTCACCATCGCTGACCGCATCAATGTGCTGCGCCGTGGCAAGGTCGTCGGCGAAACCGCGCCGTCTGCAACGAACGAAGACGAGATTGCAGAGATGATGGTGGGACGCGCCGTCCAACTCGTCGTCGACAAGCACTCCGCAAAACCTGGCGATGTGATGCTCGCCGTGCGCGATTTGACGGTCGTGGAGCCCGACGGTCGCACGGTGGTGGATGGCGTGTCGTTCGAAGTGCGTCGGGGAGAGATCGTCGGTGTGGCTGGTGTGCAGGGAAACGGCCAGACCGAACTGGTCGAGGCGATCGCCGGACTGCGGCGAGCAGCAGGAGGGTCTGTCACACTCGCCGGTCGCGACATCACCGGTGATTCCCCGCGCGAGCGCCACGTGGCGGGCATGGCCCACATCCCGGAAGATCGCCAGAAGCAGGGACTGGTCGTCGACATGTCGATCGTGGAGAACCTCGTGCTCACCCGTTACCACGACCCCGAGTTCTCGTCGGGTGTGCGGATGAATTGGGCTGGCGCCAAGGAGAAGGCGGCAGCAATGGTGGCGGCGTACGACATTCGCACGACCGACCCCTCGCAGGCGGCTTCCACTCTGTCGGGGGGCAACCAGCAGAAGGTGATCGTGGCGCGTGAACTCAGCCGAGACATCAAGGTCGCGGTTGCGGCGCAGCCCACACGGGGAATCGACGTCGGTTCGATCGAGTACGTCCATGCCCAGATGGTGAAGGAAAGAGACAACGGTGTGGCGATGCTCGTGGTGAGCACCGAACTGGATGAAGTCATGGCGTTGTCCGACCGAGTGCTCGTGATGTACCGAGGGAAGATCGTTGCCGACCTCGACCCACGAACCGTCAGTCACATGGACGTTGGTCTGTACATGGCCGGCTCACGCCCGACGGCGGTGTCGTCGTGAGTGAGACGCTGAAGTCCCTGCGGTTCACGCTGCTTGCGGTCGTTGCTGCGCTCGTGGTGAGCGCGTTCATCATCGTGATCACGGACATCGAGGCACTCGGCAACGGGGACTTCGGAACGGCCCTCAGCACGCTGCGAACCGCGTACTGGGGATTGTTCAAGGGGGCATTCGGATCATTGCGGGCAATCTCCAACACGATTACCGGGGCGACACCACTGCTCTTGGCGGGTCTCGCCGTCTCATCGGCATTCAAGGCAGGACTCTTCAACATCGGTGCAACGGGCCAGATGCTCGCGGGCGCCATGACGGGGCTGTGGGTTGGCTTCGCGTTCCAATTGCCCCCGCTCATCCACGTGCCGCTGGCATTGATTGCATCCGCCATTGGCGGTGCGCTGTTCGGCGCGATCCCGGGCGCACTGAAGGCTCGGACCGGAGCCCACGAGGTGATCACCACCATCATGCTGAACGGCATCGCCTCGTTCACCGTGCTTTGGTTGCTGAAGACCGAAGCGTTCAAGCGCGAGGGCCGCGATGACGCGATCTCAAAGTTCGTCGAGGAATCGGCGCGACTGCCACGGCTCTTCGGTTTCATGGGTAAGCGCATCGACTTGCTGGCACACTCCGGATTCATAGTTGCTCTACTTGCGACTGCGGTCTTCTGGTGGTTGTTGCGCAAGACCACGCTGGGCTTCGAGATGCAGGCAACTGGTTTCAATCAGGAAGCCGCCAAGTACGCGGGTATGCGCACCAAGTCGCTCATGGTCGTCTCGATGGCGATCGCAGGCTCGTTCGCGGGTCTGGCCGGCGGTTCCGAAGTGCTCGGACTCTATGGATACGCAAGTGCAACCGTGGCCGGTGACATCGGTTTTGATGCCATTGCCGTTGCACTGCTGGGTCGATCGACGCCGATCGGAACGCTCGTGGCGGCGATTCTGTTCGGGGCTCTGCAGGCCGGCGGGCGACAGATGCAGGTCGACACCGATGTGCCAATCGACCTGATCATCGTGTTGCGGGCGCTCATCGTAATGTTCATTGCCGCCCCACTCTTGGTGAAGGCAATGTTCCGTATCAAGGGCGAAGCAAAGTCGTTCGGTCAGACGTTCAGGGGGTGGGGCGGATGAGCACCGTGGCAGGACCGGGCATGGTCGTCTCCGCCGAGCAGCGCAAGCGAGCACGAAACGTCGGCTTTGCGTATCTGGTGCTTGCAATGGTGTGTTTCTTCGTGTTTACGCGTCGGCCGGGTGACGCCGGCTTCAAGATCAGTGAGACTTCGCAGTTCACACTTCCGGCGCAGGGCTTTGGTTGGGCGCTTGGCATCGTGCTGGTGGCGATAGCCGCTGCGCAACTCTTGCGCGGCCTCGGCAAGTTGTCGAACGTCGTCCTTGCGCTGGCCACAGCCGCGTTCTTTATGAGTTTTCTGGCCTGGGCCGCGGCCGGTGATTCATTCAGTTTCGTCGGCATGTTGCAAGACACGGTCAGCCGCAGCGTGCCGATCACCCTCGGCGCGATCGGCGGCATCCTCAGCGAGCGAAGCGGCGTCATCAACATCTCAATCGAAGGAATGCTTCTCGCCGCAGCATGCACGAGCGCGATTGCGGCGTCGCTCACCAACCTCTGGCTGGGGACGTTGGTCGGAGTGTTGACAGGCATGGCGCTTGCCGCCGTGCTTGCGGTGATGTCAATTCGGTACAAGGTCGACCAGGTGATCGTCGGCTTCGCCATCAACTTCTTTGCCCTCGGTATCACGTCCTTCATTAGCTTCCGCGTGCTGGTGCCGAACCGCGACACCATGAACAACCTGCTTCCCGTGATGCCGATCCGAATCCCCGTACTCGCCGACATACCCTTCTTCGGCGGGATCTTCTTCGATCAGACGATCTTCGTGTACTTCTCGTTCTTGGCCGTCGCGGTCACCACATGGGGTCTGTACCGCACAAAGTGGGGCCTGCGAACCCGAGCAATCGGTGAGTATCCGAAGGCAGCCGGGACGCTCGGTGTGGATGTCAACAAACTGCGCTACCGAAACCTTCTGTTGGCGGGTGGTGTCGCAGGAATTGGCGGCGCATGGTGGCCAATCGGTATCGTCGGACGATTCGATCAGAACATCACCAATGGTCGGGGATTCATCGCGTTGGCCGCGGTGATCTTCGGTCGGTGGCATCCGGTCGGCGCGCTCTGCGGTGCGCTGGTGTTCGCGCTGTCGGAAGCAGTGCGATTGAAGATCGGCAACTTCGACACGGGCATCCCGAGCGAATTCCTCATCATGGCTCCGTACGTGGTTACGATCATCGTCGTCGCGGGGTTCATCGGGGCGAGCCGCGCGCCGAAGGCTGCCGGACAGCCGTACGAAGACCAGTAGTAGGGCGAAGATGCCGACCAACGACACAACAGGTGCTTCCACGCCGCACTTTGGTTTCCGCGACAAGCGCGTGGTGGTGACCGGAGCAGCATCGGGCATCGGGCACCGAACGACGGAGTTGTTGCTCGAGGCTGGTGCGCATGTCATCGCGCTCGATCGCAACCCCGTGCAATTGAGCGTCGCGC
>VGYQ01000080.1 GCA_016872915.1 Planctomycetota bacterium
AATGATGTATTCGGCTTTGCGGTCCGGCATTCGAACCTTTGCTTCCCGTAAGACCGATCTCACTCTCGCGAGGCGTTCACCTTCTGGAGTTGCTTCGATGGCCTCGAATGTGACACGTCGGTAATTGGACTGGTCGCCGATCAATCCCTTCCACCCCGACGACCGGCCCATTGTGGCGAAACTCTGCAAGAGGTAGTGCCAAAGGAAGTCGGCGCGTTCCAAGTCAGAATGGTTGGCCTTCAACTTGTCCAAGTCACCCATCTTCTCAACCGCGATAGTTCGAACCACGGTTGCAAGCCGATTCTGTGCGGCGGTGACGTCCATCGATTGGCCTTCTCCGTCAAACGTTCCGGTTCAGCGGCGGGCCGCGCAGCGGACCGTCCGCTGGATGCTGTTGTTAGTCCGTCCGTTGTCACTCATTGGGCGCCAGGTAGTAGACCGGACGCAGCGGGAGTAGTCGCCTCTGAGCTTCGGGAATCTTTTGGTAGTGCTCCGTCCACAGATCAAAGAGGCGCTTGAGATCGACCAGCATGCTGCGTCGCTTCTCCTGTCGCCGAGCTTCATCCTCCGCATCGCGCGTAAACCCACCCGTGGAGACGAAGATGCCCACGTCCGAATCCCCGAGGAGAGCCATGAAGCCACGCACGCCATCGACGTTGATCTTGTCGGCTCGTCGCTTGACCTGCGCCTTGATCCGCGGGCCCTTGACGCCGAGGGGATCGACGTGGGCAACGATGTCGATCCCCTTGTCCGGTCCTGGCGGGGATACCCACTCGACGAAGTAACCCATGCCGCGAAGGAGTCCGGCGACGACCTCCTGGAAGTCGTACGGGCTCATCTTCTCCAAGAAGGCCTCGATTTCTGACCACGCCGCCTCCTCGGCCTCTTCAAGCGTGGCGGCTGCCTGGCCAACTTCCTCTTCCTCTTCCTCATCCTCCTCTGACTCCACCGTTGGCTGGTCCGCCTTCCACTGGCGATACAGCCTCCGGGCTTCGCGATTGAACTCCTCCGGATCCTTGAACTTAGCGAAGGCGTTGCGCCCCGCCTCCGTGAGCGACCAAGCCCCCTTGTTCTTGAGAAGCCACCCGGCCTTGACCGCGGTGATAGTCGAGAAGCGGACGATCTTCTCGTACCGACGCACGTTCGGAAGGTTTGGGTAGCAACTTCCCTCGAACTGTGTCGGAGGGACGACTTCTTGGAGGCGACGAAGGACATCCTTCGCGGGCAGAGCGTCTAGCACGTCCATCAGGATCCGGAAGACACCGCGCACGAGCTCACCGGTTCTTCGTCGCGTAATCTCGGCCATGGTCAGCTCCCTTCGCTTTACGTCCTCAAGGTCACGTGCTTGATCGGGCTAACAGGTGAATCTGCGGTTTTCACGATAACCGCTCGGCTGGGGAGGATATCTCGTTCCGAAGAGCACGCTGCGGCGGCCTGTTCTCTCGCGCTCATCTTTTGGGCGCTTCACTCGCGCAAACTTCGACTTGCCCACGCTCACCACGCGTGCCCCATTGTGCCCCCGACCGCGCGCGCCCGAGGCATCCCCTGCTGGGCGAGTTCTCGAGCCTGCGAACGCGGACCGCAGGTCCGTGGAGCAGGCGAGAGCTGTCTGAGCCCCAGCAGGGTGCATGCCGAGGGCGCGCGCGGATGATGTGCGCAAGTTGTGCGACTCGAGCGCGCGGATGATGTGCGCAGGTTGTGAGCGCCGTACGCGAGTCGTTTACTCGCCCGAGTCAGACTCGATGCTTGCCGCCTCGCCCGCGAGCTTCTTCTGCGCGTACTTGCGCACCCAGTTCTCCCAGGTCTTGCCCGCAGCGGTGTCGCGCCCCGTGAACGCAATCGTCGCAACTTCCGCGTAGCCGATCCGCACGCGCGTTCCATCCGCAACGAGAATCCGCAGCGAACCATCGGCGCCGCGCTCAGGCGCACGGCGGTCAAAGAGATATCCCTCGACCGTTCGCCCATCCCGCGTCGTGACCGTCACATCGCCGCGGTAGCCAAAGGCCTCCTCGACAGCTGCTGCGAGGACCTTCGAATCATCCGCGTGCAGTACGGCGCCCTGAACAACGGCTTCCGTAGGCGCTGCCGACGCCGCCTCCATGCCGCTCACGCGCGCCCCCCGCTGCGGCCCTCGAGTTCCGCGATCAATGCAGCCAGTTCGGTCGCCCCACGCTCAAGACTCGTTGAACCTGTCACGCTCGCGAAGGCATCCGCACGCCCCTGCTGCGTTGCCAGTTCGATCATTCGGGCATTCGCCTCAACCATGGCCGCCTTCGCTTGCCGCGCAGCAACGAGCAGCCGATCGATCTCCGCGTCCGCGTCCGCCATCCGCTTTGCGCCCTGTGGCGGCCGCTCCAATCCCACACTTTCAGCCATCGCGGCATTGTCCCACGCGGAGAGACCGATTGCAACAACAAGGCTCGACTATTCCGCGCCTGCGAAGCACATGCGACTTTTCAGAAGGAAATGAGGCACTGGACTGTCACGGCGGCGCTGCTCTGCGCACAGGTTTGGGAAGACTTCACCGCGCTGTGAAGGTCAGGATCGTCTGATTGCCGTCGTCCGAAAGCGCCAGATTTGCCCCATTCACCGAGTACCGCCGAGCCTTCCCAAGCAGTTCGAAGTAGACCGACTCCGCGCGCATCGCATCTTCCGGACCCGCCATACTGGTGCTGTGCAGCGCGCCCGAGTTCGCTCCAGTGATCTTGTTCGGTCTCCCTATCAAGGTATCTCTCGCTTCTCGGCTTCCGTCTTCTTCCGAATCCTTTGCATCGTGGACCTGCCGCAGGCGGGGCAGTAGCCGAGTCGCCTGGGTTCCCCTGCCGCCTTGTAGCGGATGCCGCCGGAATCCCATACATCGCGTTTGTGACAACAGGAACATTCGGCGAGCCACTCTTTGGTTCCCGCTCGAACCGCCGCGAACACCTTGGCTGGCAAAATAAATCTGAGGAATCGATGTTCTGATGGCATGGCGTCTGAGTAGCGGTTCTTCGACCAACGCTCCGGTTCAGCGGCGGGCCGCGCAGCGGACCGGCCGCTGCATGCTGTTGTTCGGCGCCTGTTTGTGGGATCTCGATTGCCGTGAGCTCACGACTGGGCTCCGCCGAGGAACTCATTCACTCTACGCGCCACTGCCTTCCTCCTTTCCGCAAGGAAGTCCTTGTAGCGCTCAGCGCTGAGCAGCGTCGGCTCGGTTGGAATGCACTGGGCCTCGAAGGGTGAGCGGCCGGACTTCTCGATATGTGGCGGAAAATACTGTGCGGGCGGCTTATCACTGATCTGTCGATTCGTCTTTCCGCCTATGAAAGCGAGGTTCGCGATGTCATCGGCTTCGCGCTGCGTGAACGAACTCTTTAGAACCGCCTTGGGAAAGATGTGGTGGAACTGCAAGCGATGGTTGGAGCCGGAGTGATCGAGGGCGATGGCCAAATTGGAGCGCCAGTCCTTTGCGCCGGCAGCCCGAAAAGCGAGAAACATGGTCTTGAAAAGCGCGCTGCGTTGGTTACGACCTTCCAATTCCTCCGGCGCTACATCGAGACGCCCTACCTGCAGTCTGAGGCGATCGGTTAGCTCGTTCGCGCCGCCGCCATCACGCAATGTGGCGAGATCCTGGTCAAGCAGCGTCTCGCTGGAGCCACGTGAGTAGCGGCCTTTCGCATTCGCGGCGAGCACCCAGCAGCGCAACCGCTGCGACTCCTCCGGCGCGATGTGATAGTCCCGCTTGTGGCCGTAATACCCGAGCGTCACTAGCAGAAAGGGCGACGACAAGAGCGCGGGGCTGTCGATGCCAGCGTTGCTCCGTAGGAAGTTCAGCGCGAACTCCATGCCCGGTACGCATTCCTTCCATGCCAGCTGTAGCACCTCAAGTGGAAGCCCGCCTACAGTGAGAAAACGAGACTGGCCGGTGGCAAACGCGACGAGATTTTTGAGGTGCAATCCGAGATCGAGGTCGAAGCCCGCCTTGCTGCACTGTGCTTGGAAAGCTTGGAAAGTCTTGAGCGCGCCGCGCCATTTGGCGGTGATCTGTGCCAGTGCCAGGTCGGAACTTCGCAACTTGGCACCGAGAGAGTTCACGCGGACGAAGATTTCCGTCACCTCGTCGTAAGAGAGTTTCCGTTCGAGCACGTCCATTCGGTAGACGTACTTCCGTATACCGCGCAGCCGGGCAAGGCGTTGACTGTACTTCTCATACCGCGGATCCTCGAAGCCAGAGACGCCGGCCCGCTTGAGGAATGGCGCGTCGCTGTCAGACTTGAATACCTCAGTGACCTTCACCCACTGGGGCAATTGCTCGAGCTTGCGCGTGCCGACCACGAAGGTCATCCGGTCGAAGCGCTTCTGCAACTCGTCCTCGCTCGAATCGGCCTCATCGTCGATCAACTCGTCGTCATCGGCCTCATCGTCACCGTCCTCGTTGACCTCGGTGACCACTGCTAGCTGCTCAGGATGGTCCAGGTTGAACAGCAGTTCGATTGGTTTCTTGCGACCGCGAACACTCACTTGCTCTCCCCGAATCACGGCGGAGAGTGAAGTCAGCCTCTGCTGCCCGTCGAGTAAGAGCCGCGTACTCTGGTACGGGTTCTTCTGCTGCTCGACAGCGAACTCTTGCAGCGGCACGGCTTCGTCGGTTTCCCAGAGCAGAATTGCACCTGACGGATAGCCGCGATACAGCGAATCAAGAAGATCGCGAACACGGGTGGAACGCCAGACATAGCGGCGCTGCATCTCTGGCAGACGCAGCTCGCCGCGCTCTATCATGCCGACGAGTTCCTCGACGGATGCTTCAGCCTTGGCCATCTCTCAGGGTTCCTCGCATTCCTTCATCCATGGCAGCACCGTCAGGGCGCCTAACGAATAGCATCACCGGGTTGCGGCCAGTAATGCTTCCATTTCGAAAACGCACCGACCGCAACTCCGGTGCATGCGTTTGTTACCGCATCCTCTGACGCATCATGTCCTCGATTCCTGGAATCCAT
>VGYQ01000081.1 GCA_016872915.1 Planctomycetota bacterium
GGCTGTTCCTTGAACGCGCCGAGAAGGCGATCGCTCAGTCGGGCTTTGAGGTAGGGCTCTTCTACTTCGCCAATGCGCTGAAGTTTGATCCGGCAAGCATCTCAACCCTCGATGCCATGTGGAATTGTGGCAAGCAGAACTTTCTTGGTGGCGGAAAGCCCGCGACGGGTGCGGAGGTGAAGCCTCTGGAGGGACCATCTGCCATTGATCGAATGGCCGTTGCCACGCTGCTGTGGATGCGCGACATGAACAATGTTGAGCGCGGTCTCGACATGCTTGGAGCAAGCGTGAAAGCAGAGATGCCACCCGTTGGGACATGGGCTGCACCGAAGGTTTTCAACCTGCTCAGCGTCGTGCTGCGTGACAAGCCGAATCGCAAACTGGTGCTTCGAGCCAAGGATCTCTTTGTCGAAGTCGGAGCGTGGGAAGAGGCAAAACTGTGCATCGAGAAGGCGCTCGAGATGGATCCTTCGGACACCAAACTTGAACGAGAATTCAAGCAGATTCTTGCCAACCGTGCGATGGTCGCGAGCGGCTTCGACCGAGATGGCGGACGCGGCAACTTCCGCGACAATGTGAAAGATCTCGACAAGCAGCGCAGCTTGGAAGAGCAGGACGCCATCACGGGCAGCGTGGGTGCGGAGGAACGCAACCTCGACCGGACCAAGACCGAGTACGAGGCAAATCCGCGCTCGCCGGATGCGGTGCAGAAGTACTGCCTCGCGCTGAGGCGCACCGGCACGCCCGAACATGAGGCGACCGCGTTCAAGGTGTACCTCGCCGCATATGAGGCGTTGAAGGAGTACCGCTTCCGCATGGCGGCGGGCGACATCAAGATTGGCCGTGCGCAGCGGCATCTGGCAGCCGCAGAAGATGCGGCGACCAAGACGCCCGCCGACGCAGCCGCGCGCGCGAATGCTGATCGGCTTCGGAAGGCCGTGCTCGAACTGCAAGCGACGGAGTTTCGGGAGCGCGTGCAGAACTACCCGTCGGATCGCACGATGAAGGCTGAACTCGGCCGCATTCTCTTTGAACTCGGCAACTACGAGGAGGCGATGGGCTGCCTGCAGATCGCAAAAGAGGAGCCGAAGATGCGCGTCTCTGCCGCGCACATGCTTGGGCGTTGTTTTGCGGCATCCGGCTGGCATGCGGAGTCGGTCGGCGAATTCAAGGATGCCATTGCCGCACTCGATGTGACAAGCGCGGCCCGCGAGCAGGACATCCGCTACGACCTGATGCTGTCCCTCACGGAGCTGGCCAAACTCGAACGCAGCGCGCAGCACGCACGCGATGCTGCGGACATCTGCTCCGCCATCTTGCGCAAGGACATCAACTTCCGCGACATCCGCCAGCGCCGCAAGGACCTCGATGCGCTGGTGAAGGAACTCGCCTGAGCATGGGAAGTGCTGCGCAGAATCCCACTCGGATCGCCGCCGTCATTCCCGCCCGCATGAACTCCTCGCGCTTCCCCGGCAAGATGCTGGCGGATGCGACGGGACGTCCGCTGATTCAGCATGTCTATGAACGCGCCCGCGCCTGCCCGCGCGTGCAGGAAGTGATCATCGCCACGGATGATGCGCGGATCGAGGCGGCGGCAGCGCGGTTCGGTGCGCGCTGCATACGGACTCGCGAGGATCATCCCAACGGTACCAGTCGTATCGCCGAAGCAAGCGCACAGATCGATGCGGACATCATTGTCAATGTGCAGGGCGATGAGCCAGAACTCGAACCGGAACTGATCACCGCTGCGATCGATGCGCTGCTTGCGGACCCGGGCGCGGATATGTCGACCGTCGTCTCACCCTTTCTACCGAGCGAAGATCCTGCCAATCCGAACATCGTGAAGTGTGTGATCACGCACGGCGGAAACAACGGCCGCACACCTCGTGCGCTGTACTTTTCTCGCGCACTCATTCCCTTCCCACGCGATGGCAATGGCCCCGCTGCACCGCTGAAGCACGTCGGCCTCTATGTGTATCGGCGCGCTTTTCTGCCGGTCTTTGCCGCATGGCCACCGACGGACCTGGAGCAAACCGAACAACTCGAACAGTTGCGCGCGCTTGAGCATGGACACGCCATTGCGGTCGCCCATGGCACCGCGCGATCGCACGGGATCGATACGAGGGAACAGTACGAAGCGTTCGTCAGCCGCTGGAGGGCGCAGCCGCAGGCTTCGGCTCCGCGCTCCTGATCGAGCGTGCCCATTCACGGGCGCGGTCGCGTGCACGGGGGTCACGTTCGCTCGCCGCAATTGCATCGATGTCCTGAAGTGCCTCGCGCGCACCCAACTTTGCCAGTGCCTCGCCCGCGGCATCACGCGCGCGAAGTTCCGGATCGTTCAGCCACTGCAAACACAGACGGACCACCTCCGAGCGGCGCGCCGAATCCGCGCTGCCGCGCACAAGTTCCGCGAGCGTGCCGATCGCTGTGGAACGCATCCGCTCCATATGACCGAGCTGTGCAAGCGCTTCCACACGCGACTGTAGATCCTTCAGCTGCAGTGCACTGATCGTTTCGATGGCAGCAATCCGAACGCGCTCACTTGGAATTCGCTGATCAAGCATTCGCTCAATGCCTGCGCGCAGTGCCGCGTCACCTTGCAGTGCCGAGCGCTGTTCCGGAAAATCAACGCCGCCGAGGCGCCGCAGCGCCTCGCACGCACTCGTCCTGACTGCATAGCCCTTCTCTCGCTGCAGCACATCGATCAATCGGGGCCGTGACTGTTCGAAAGGCACCACGCCAAGACTTGCCGTGATGGATGCGCGAACCGTGGCCGGGCACTTCTTCTCCGCATCCGCTGGCGACGTACCAAGCGCAGGCACCACGATTTGGTCGAAGAGCGCCGTCATCGACTCGCGTGCAGTGGAGGAGCCGTATGCGGCGATCGCATCGACCGCCTCACTTCGGAGCGATGCGCGCGCGCTTGCATCCGAAGCGATCGCGACGAGGGCATCGAGCGCTGTTGGTGACTCCCGCTTTGCCAGCGCACGCGCAGCCTGACGACGCGCAGCCGAGGTAGGCCCCTTTCGCAGTTGCTCGATCAGCCACGCCTCGGGGAGGTCAACCGAAAGCACCTTGAGCACATCGAGCGTCGGATCGACAGCCACCATCGTGGGCGAGCCATCGAGTTCCACTTCACGCACCGACTCCGCGCCACGAACCGACACGAGCACCGTGCGTTCACCGCCCGCCGTGCGGACAACGACGGGGAGATCGAATCGCATCCACGGTGCCGCTGCGTTGCGCATCGACTGCGTCACCTCGATTCGCAGCCGCCGAGGCGCGGGGTCGTACGACGCCTTCACGCCAATCTCTGGACTGCCTGGGCGAAAGCACCACTGCTCAAAGAACTCCTCAAGACTTGATCCGCTCACCTCCTCGAGGCAGCGGCGGAAATCTGCCGTCTCCGCCAAGCGGCCGCCAAAGCGGTTGAAATACAAGTGAACGCCGCGGAAGAAGGCATCGTCACCGAGTCGGCGACGCAGCATGTGCAGCACCGAGGCGCCCTTTGGATACGGGTTCGCACTTCGGCGGAACGTCTCGCCAGGCGAACCGTACACACGCGAACACATCGCTTGCGGCATGACAGCGGGCGTTCCCGTCGCAGCAGCCGAGTCGGTGCCCGCGATGCCCGCGCTGCCGAGCATCTGGTCGTAGTACGCGTCGATGCCATCACGCTCTTCCAGCCACAGTGCGGTGCCGTAGGTCGCCCATCCCTCGTTCAGCCACAAGTGCTCCCAGCTTCTGCATGTGATCAGATCACCCGTCCACTGATGGCAGAGTTCGTGGGAGATCAAACCATCGAGATCGCCCTCGACAAGCGATATCTCATCGAGCAGAGCACCTGCGTTCATCGTCGTGGCCGATGTGTTCTCCATGCCGCCTGCAGCGAAGTTGCGAACCACCAACTGGTCGTAGCGCGCCCACGGATACGCCACGCCGAAGACGCGCTGAAACGTCTTCATCATGCGATCGGTATTCGCGTATGTACCGCGCGCGAACACCGCGTGATCGGGGCGGGTCCAGACCGCCATCGGAACGCCACTGAGCGGCGCGGCGAGTTCCGTGCGCTGAAAGTTCCCCGCCACAAGGGACACCAGATACGGCACATGCGGCTCATCTTGAACCCAGTGCCACACCTCACGGTTTCCGCGCGATTCATGCTTCGCGAGCTTGCCATTTCCGCTCACAGCAATGCCCTGCGGCACATCGACGATCAGTTCGGTCGCGAGTCGCACATTGGGAAAGTCGTGCGTGGGGAACCAGTGATGATTGCTCTGCGGCTGTCCTTGCGTGTGAACCTCCGCTGGGATTGCTGGTGCGCCGTCCGTCGCCGGGAGCTTGGGCGAGAATGTCATGCCACGGCGCGGGTCGCGCACTCGGTAGTCGATCCGAAGGCGATGGTCCGCCGCAGCAGCGTTGGCGTCCCCGCCCGCACCACCCGTGCCCGCGAACTGCGGACCGATTGCATCCGCGAGTCGTATCTGCAGAACGCCATCAGCATGCGACCACTCGAGTTTGCGGTTCGCACCGCCGACTTCCTGCACCGATGTGACTTCCAAGTCGCCCGCATCGAGCCGCAGACTTTCCACGCGCTGACCCGCCGCGCGAAAGGTGTAGACCGCGGAACCGACGAACGACTGGTCATCAAGATCCTCAAAGCGCAGCGACAGTTCCATCCGTCGCCACTCCACTTGCGGATCCGGCGGAAAGTTCTCGCGCGGTTCATCCGAAGCGATTGCACCGGCCATCGACGCCATGGCAGCGGAGACCAGCGAACTCAACAAACACGATCGGAATAGCGCGAGCATCTGCATCTTGTACCCGTTTCGACCCATGAGTACGATGGGGCATGCCCCCTGAGGTGCCCGGATCGGGCGAAACCTTCCTTTCGCAGTTCTCCAACAGTGAGGAGAGCGCCGAACACTTCTCTCCCGCGCCCAACGGGTACGTAAGCGGCAAGAC
>VGYQ01000082.1 GCA_016872915.1 Planctomycetota bacterium
AGGGCACCGTGGCAACGGCAGCTTTGGCAAATCCCGCCCTGACTGCTGGGTTCACCTATCTGGACGATGTGCAGGTCGACCTGCTCGTGCAGGCAACGCAGGCTGATCAGCGTTCTATGACGCTCGTTGCGCCTCGGCTTACGCTCTTCAACGGATCGCGCTCATGGATTTCTTTTGGCGGTGCCCAGTCGTACGTGGCAAATCAGCAGGCAACGACGGGCGATGGCGCTGGCGCGTTCACGCCAGTCATCTTGCCGTTGTTGACAGGATTTGTGCTCGATATCGAGGCGGTGACCAGTGCGGATCGGCGCTACGTGTCGATGACGGTGCAGTTTGCACAGAACATTCTGATCAAGTTCACGACCGCATCAACACAGGGTGCGGTTGGAGGCGGATTTACGGGCGGTCGTGGTGATCAATTCACAGCAACCTTCCAGTTGCCCGAACTTGCCGTGACGCAGATCAACACTGCGGTCTCGTGCCCCGACAAAGGAACGGTGCTGCTTGGTGGCCAGCGAGATGTCGGTGAAACGGAGATCGAGGTCGGTGTGCCCGTGTTGTCAAAGGTGCCGTTCGTGAATCGCTTCTTCACCAACTCGGTGACCAGCAAGATTGAACGCACGGCGCTGCTCTTGATCCGTCCCGAAATCATTATTCAGCAGGAGGCAGAGGATCTTCTGTTCCCTGGGCTGGGTGATCAGCTGAGTGGTGGCAGCCAAGGAGCGCGTTACTGATCATGGCTTCCGAGACCCCACGGCTTCGCTGCTCGTCGCAAGGTTCGGTGTTGGTTGTCGAGTTTTCAGATCGCGACGTCCTTGATGACGTAGCCATTCGACAGATCAATAGCGAACTGGTCCGTCAGATAGAAGCAGCCAAGACGGTGCATGTACTCATCTGCTTCCGCGGAGTGGAGCACCTGTCTTCCGCTGCGCTGGGAACGCTGATTACGGTCAACAGTTTGGTGAAGAAGCGGAGCGGTCAGCTTCGCCTCTCGAACATCAAGGGAACGATTCTGGAAGTCTTTCGCATCACGAAACTCGATCGACTCTTCCAAATCCATGACACATCTGAGCAGGCGTTGGCAGCATTCCCGAAGAGTTGAGTGCTGAGGTGTGCGGGCCGCATGCTGAGCGTTGAATGATCACATGATGAGCACCAGCAACACCGGATTTGACAGTGGCAATGTGAATGTCTCCGCGTCGGCGGAAGAGTTGGAGGTGCTGCAGACTTCTGTCGCGTCGGCGCTGACACGGCACGCGTACGGTGAACATGCCCTCTTCTCGATTCGACTTGCCATCGAGGAAGCGGTGATGAATGCAATTCGCCACGGCAACTTATCCGACCCGGCAAAGACAGTGGAGGCTCGTTGGTCCGTGGGTGCTGAATCGGCGACGTTTCACATCATCGATCAAGGCGAGGGATTTGACCCTGCTGCCGTTCCTGATCCAACGCTTGATGAGAACCTTGAGATTCCGTCGGGGCGCGGGTTGATGTTGATTCGCGCTTACATGCATGAAGTGCGGCATCATGGTTTGGGCAACCACTTGGAGATGACCTTCCGCCGCGAGGCAGTGGCGTGAGTGCGGGCGTTGTGGGTCGGGTTCTTCGCTGTGGCGTCATCGGCGTCGGGCGAATGGGACGCCACCATGCGCGTTTGTGTGCCACCATGGATGGACTCGAACTCGTTGGTGTCGTCGATGCATCCGAATCGCGACGTTCCGACATGAAGGAACAGTACGGCTGCGGCGGTTTCGAGATGCTCGATGACCTTGTGGCAGCCGGCGTCGATGCCGTCGTGGTCGCCACGCCGACGGTCACGCACCGGGAGATCGTCGAGAAACTGCTCGCCGCTGGCATCCATTGCCTCGTGGAAAAGCCACTGGCACCTGATGAGGCGCAGGCACGTGCGCTGGCAGAGGCTGCACGCAGAAGCACCGCGATTCTGCAAGTGGGCCATGTTGTTCGGTTTGATCCGGTGATGGTTGCCATACGACAGTTGGAAGGTCTCACGCCGCGCTTTGTTGAGGTGGACCGCGTTTCACCCATGACATTCCGGTCGGTGGATGTAGGCGTGGTACTGGACATGATGATCCACGACCTCGATGTGCTCATCATGCTGATGGGCGCAGAGCCTGAGGAGATTCACGCGAATGCCGTCAGTGTTCTTGGTGAAGCGGAAGATGTTTGCAACGCACGATTGGTCTTTCCACCTGGGCAGGATGGGATTCGGTGCACGGCAAATGTGACGGCCAGTCGGTTGGCGCTCAAGACCGAGCGCAAGATCCGAATCATCAGTGAAGACACCTATGTCTCGGCGGATTTTGGGGATCGCAAGGGCACAGTGGTCCGCAAGGCAGTCAATGCTGAACAGCTTCGCGCGATCCGTACGCGTTTCGAGGCGGGCGAGGATCTGTCTGGGCTGAACTATCTCGAGCTCGTCAAGGTCGAGCCGCTTCAAGTCGGTGCGGGAGAACCGCTGAAGTTGCAGTTGGAGGATTTTGCAGGAGCGATCCGTTCTGGCGGACGTCCGCTCGTTGATGCGGAGGCTGGGTTTGCCGCCGTGCGGACCGCAGAACGAATCGTGCAGGCGGCGCGACGTGCAGGCGCGCGTCGGGTCTGACCATGCCGCGGAGTGAGCGACTGCCGCGTTACGGCAGCCACTTGTCCGTGGCAGGAGGTCTGCACTTGGCGGTCGAGCAAGCCAAAGAGCTTGGACTGCGCTCTTTGCAGGTGTTCACTCGAAATCAGCGCCAATGGAATGCACCGCCGCTGCGAAAGGATGAGATCACCGCATTCGCAGCTGCTCGCAAGAGTGCAGGACTCGACGCGCCGAGTGCCGTCGTCAGTCACAACTCGTATCTCATCAATCTCGCTTCACCGGATACTGCGCAGCGGCGTACATCGATCGCGTCACAGCGGGCGGAACTCGAACGCTGCGAGGCGCTCGACATTCAGGCCTGTGTGCTCCATCCCGGTGCGCATCTTGGAACGCCCCGAAAGCCGCGTGAGCCGAACCGCCTCGGAGAGCCACCCACCCCTGATGAACGAAAGGGGCTCGCACGGATCACAGCGAGCATTCAAACACTGCTTCGTGAGACACGCGGGGCACGCGTGCAAATTTGCCTCGAAACCACAACGGGCGCGGGCACCAATCTCGGCTTCGATTTCGCACATCTTGGGCACATCATTGGAAGTGTGCAGGAGCCTGATCGAGTCGGCATATGCATCGATACATGCCACATCGTCGCGGCCGGCTACGACATGTCCACTGCGCAGCGTGCAGCCGATGTGCTCGGGCACTTCGACGCGACTGTTGGCCTTCAGCACGTGCGTGTGGTGCATGTGAACGATTCCGCTGGACCGCTCGCCTCGCGGCTTGATCGACATGCGCACATCGGTCAGGGTTGCTGTGGGGATGCGTGCTTTCGGTCTATCCTCACGCATCCCGCCTTGGCAAATGTGCCGATGATCTTGGAAACTCCGAAAGACGGCGAGCGTGCAGGAAGCACCAAGGGAGAGCCGTGGGACATCATCAATATTGCTGCGCTTGAACGCATTCGAAGGCGTGGCGCACGGCGTGTCGCAAGGATTCTGTTCGTGATGGCGTGTTTCGTCGTCGGTCTTGGCGACGTGGGCTGTGCATCTCGGCCGAAGGTCGAAGGCAGTCCAGTCGGATCGCAGGCAAGTGCGACACGCGGCGAACCGAGCCCCGCAGAGCAACAGCAACTGCAGGGCGGTTCGCGTGCGGTCGCGGATGGTCGCCTCGATGAAGCACTCGCACAGTTTCAGGCGATCCTGCAAACCAACCCCAAGTTGCCGGAGGCGTTCATCGGCATCGGTGATGTGCGTTTCGCACAGGGGCGATACACCGAGGCGGAGCCAAACTATCGCCACGCAGCCACGCTGGATCCGGAGGATTTCAACGCGCAGTTTGGACTGGGGCGATCCCTGCAAATGCTTGGGCGCAATGCAGAGGCGATCACTGCGTATCACCGTGCACTTGTCGTGGATTCGCAGAGTGCCGAAGCGAACGGGAACATGGCGACCGCGTATCTCTCGCTCGGTGATGCAGCCGTTGCGATGCAGTTTGGAGAGCGTGCGGTCGCGCTCGATCCAAAGAGCGGAGCAGCGCATGTCAATCTGGGCGTGGCATACGAGCGTCTCGGACGACCTGCAGATGCGATCACGCAGTATCAGGCTGCAGCGGAATTGATTCCCGTCACACCTCAACTCCTCATCAATCTCGTGAATGCATCTGTGGCGGACGGACGCTTTGAGGAAGCCATTGCGACCGCCAAGACCCTGACGCGCCTTTCGGAACGCCCAGAGTCCTTTGAGCGTCTCGGATGGGCTTTCTTTCGCGCCGGGCGCTATGACGAATCAGGAGCTGCCTATCGTCAAGCGGTCACCTTGGACCCCACTTACTGGCCCGCATGGAACGGCATCGGTGTGAACGCACTCAATGCGTGGATCCGCTCCGACAAGCGCGACAGCGATGCGGGGAATGACGCACGGCGGGCCTTTCGATCGTCGTTGCAGGCGAACCCGGATCAGCCCAAGATCGTCAAACTGTTCACCACCTACGGTCTCTGAGAACACTCCATGCCACAGCCCGACCTTCTCGAATTCTTCGATAGTCCAGCGACGACCCCGTTCCTCATTGAGCATGTTCAGGAGGAGTTCACCTCCGTGTGTCCGAAGACTGGTCACCCTGATTTTGCTGCCATCACGCTGCGCTATCAGCCGCGTGCAGTCTGTGTGGAACTCAAGAGTCTGAAGCTGTACTACCAGTCCTTCCGGAATGAGGGGATCTTCTACGAAGCGGTGACCAATCGCATCTGCGCTGATCTGTCGGAGCGAATGAGTCCGGAGTGGCTGCAGATTGTCAGCGACTGGCGCGGTCGTGGCGGCATCCGATCCCGCA
>VGYQ01000083.1 GCA_016872915.1 Planctomycetota bacterium
GCACTCGAACGGGAACGAGCATGTCATGTCCGCATGTGACGGGCACCGTCGCGCTGATGCGTGCCGTCTACCCGCGCATGAGCCGCACACTGATCCGCACCGTTCTCATGCAGCAAGCACGCGACATTGGAGCAGCTGGCTTCGATCAGATGACCGGCGCAGGTGTTGTGAACGCAGCCGCGAGTGTGGCCGCCGCCGCCGCACTGAACCCCGGCCCAGCAGATCTCGATAATGATGGGGTGGTGGGTGGCATGGATCTCACAATCCTGCTGTCGCAGTGGGGCAGTTGCACCGGCTGCAACTGCGTCGCGGATATCAACGCCGACTGTGTCGTGGATGGCACTGACTTGACCGCGCTCCTCTCAGCCTGGTCAGGCTCCTAACATTCGTGTTGCCATGAAGGGCAACGTCACGCTGATTCCTGTCGAGCTGACGCGGATTTACATCCGCGAGATGACCGATTTGCAGATCATCGAGTTGACCGAGATCGGTGGCAAGCGCTCCTTTCCAATCGTGATTGGAATGGTGGAAGCGTGTGCGATCGAGCGGCGCCGAAGTGGCACGGAAGCAGAGCGACCTCAAACGCACGACCTGCTCGCCAACGTGATTCGAGTCCTTGGTGCCACCGTGGCTCGGGTCGAGATCTGCGATCTCCGGGAAAACACTTTCTTTGCGAATGTTGTTCTTCGGCGCGGAGGCGAAGAGATCACTCTCGATTCGCGCCCCTCGGATGCGATCGCCGTCGGGGTCGCCATCGATGCACCCATCTTTGTCGCCGAACACGTGCTTGCCACTGCATCAGTGCAGGCAACACAGCCCTCGTTGCCCTTTGCGGTCGACGAAGACTCGGAATCGGATGATGATTTGGAGAATGTCTCGGGAGATGAGGATGATCCGGAAGGCAACTGGTGGGGGGATCAGGGTGTGTCCGAAGAAGATGAGGAATAGTCTTGACGCGGACCGCAGCGGCGGTGACCCACGAATCAGTCGGCGTCTCGAACGGAGTCTGTGAGAGGGCCGAGCAGCTCCGTGAGCAGCGTGGTCGCATAGGACCCGGGGGGCAGTTCAAACCGCAGCAGAATGAATCCGCCGTGTTCGTCCACGCCTGATTCCACGCTCGTGCTCCGGACGGTGGCACGCAATGCCCGTCGATCACCCGTTGGAGCGTGCGGAGCACGTGCCAGTTGCTCCGCCGATACACCACACTCCTGCATCATGGCACGCTCCAAATCGGCGGTGATGCCCGTGGGTGTGCGCACGGATGTGCCAGGTAGCGGTCCGGTTGTTGTCGTCTCGAATGCTGCGGATCGCGCGCGTATCTCGGCGAGGTCGTCGTCCGCACTGATCAGGAAACATCGAGAAGAATCGCCGATCTGCATGACATCTCCATCACGGGGGATATTCCATGATCCGTCATCGAGTCGAGCATTCAGCACGCGGTTGAACACGGCGGACTGCCACGCGCTTGTCCAGAATCGCAGATGATCTCCGCCGAGATCCTTGACAGCACGAGATGGCTTTGCGCCGCGCGCAAGGGCGGCTGTGACACGCCTCTCGGCGTGATCTTCGTCGCCCCAGAGTGGAACAGCCTCCCCGAAGCGACCCTGTGTGCAGGCCTCGCGTGCGGCCCGCTGATGAGCAGGGAATGGGATACCTCCATCACCAAGCGCGATCAGGTGATCCACGAGCGCATCCCACTTTTCAAGCACGCACCATGCGCCAAGCAAATGTCCATCCTGTCGGTTGCCGAATCGCTGATACCCGAACGCATTGGGCATGCCGATGCGTGTGATGTGTTGAAGGCGTTTATGAACGGAAGGCACTTGCAGCGGATCCACTTCGCGCACCCTGATCACGAAGCGATTGCCAGCCAAGTGCCCGAGCCGCAACTTGTGTCGATGGCGTGCGGTCCAGAGGACTTCCAGTCGTTCGTGTGTCAGTTGAGCTGCAGGCTCAGGTCCGGTCAGATTCACGGAGAGCAGTTGCCGAGTGATGGCATGCTTGTCCTTCCGGCCCGCAAAGCCCACGTCCCGCGGTGGAACGCCAAAGTGTCGTGCCACAGTCTTCACGAGTTCATCATGTGTCATGTCACGCTTTTGAACGGAGAGGAACAGATGTTCACCCTCGCCGCTCGGCTCGTAGAGTGGAATCTCATCCACGAGAAAGTCCTCGGGCCGCACCTTGATGCGACCGCGAGGCCCCTCGGCCTTCAGCAGTGTGCGTGGCATCGGCGGTGCAGACCGTGAGCCTGCACCTGCCGACATCAAGGGAGAAGCCGATGGGATATGGACTGGCACACCGCATGTCTTGAGCCAGCGCGCAATCTGTTCCGCAGGACTGCCCGCATGATCGATGTGCACGGCGCTCCATCCAAGTTCACGCGCAGCGTCAATGTTCTCTCGCAGGTCGTCCGCAAACAGGATGTCAGCCGCCTGGAATCCTGTCGCCGCCTCGAAGGCTCGGTAAATATCTGCATGTGGTTTATTCCTGCCGAGAAGATGCGACGCGTGGCGAATCTCAATGGTGTTGAACGCATCACTGGTGTCCAGCATCTGCTGCCAGTGCACACCATTCGTGTTGCTGAGGCACGCGACGCGGATGCCAAGCGACTGCACTTCCTGAAGCAGTTCACGCATCCCCGAGTAGTCACCAAGGATCCAGGCGCGGTGGACGCGGTCGATCTCTTCCGGCGTGTGTGCTCCACCGAAGGCGTCGGCAACTGCCGCAAGGAAGTCCGTATGTGAGAGCGCGCCGCGCTGATACATGTCCACCAATCGCGCGCGTTCGCGCACGAGTACAGGGTCGCTCTCAGCAGCTTCTGCGCGAAAAGGTACGCCTGCCGCGGCACAGCCTTCTTGCCATGATCTGCAAATGCGAACGACAACACCACCGAGGTCGAGACAGAGAACCCGTGGTGGTCGTGGTGCGCCGTTCATCTCGCTCGTGTCGCTCATGGCTTGCGCGTGCGCCGCTCCTGACGCCGGGCGCGGAAAAAACGAGTGAGCAATTGGCCGCAGCGTATTCGATCGACGCCGCCAATCACTTCCATGCGATGATTGAGACGCGGATCACGACAAAGGTCATAGAGCGTGTCGACCGCTCCCGCCTTGGGATCGCGCGCGCCATAGACAAGACGATCGATACGGGCATTCACAAGCGCACCGGCACACATGGGGCAAGGCTCAAGTGTCACGGCGATTGAGCAGCCCGAGAGGCGCCAACCACCGGCGGCAATGGATGCGGCGCGAAGCGCTGCGACTTCCGCATGTCCCGTCGGATCGCCCGTCGCCTCACGGTCATTCGATGCCTCACCGAGTACGACCCCCTCGCGGTAGATGACGGCGCCCACGGGCACTTCGCCGCGCGTCGCAGCGTGCTCCGCCAGCGCGATGGCACGCCGCATCATCTCGATGTCTTCACGTGTTGCACCACGCGGAAGACTGCGTAGCCGCCGCGATGTGCGATGCCGCCAGGATGTGAAAAGAGATGCGCTGCCTCTCACTTTGAAAGCCCCTCTATCACTCGTCGCCTACGTCACCCTCACGAGTCCGCCCCGTGCGCAGGCGTTCACTGAACTGCGCCAGCACGCGTCCGCCCGACACCTTCGATGGGGGCGCCACCACGATCAGCCAGATCGAAAACTCGTAGAGCAGGTAGAGCGGTACCGCAACGATGACCAGCGACAGCAAATCCCCAGGTGCAATGAGTGCAGCAACGACAACGACGCCAAAGAGCGCGTAGCGTCGATGGCGGCGCAACATGTCGGGGTGAACGATGCCGAGCCAACTGAGAAGCAACATCACGATGGGGAGCTGAAACGCCAGCGCGAAGCCTGCCGCGAACAAAAGCACGAAATCCAGATACTCGCTCAGGCGAAAGGAGGGCACTAAATCGCCAGGGTTCTCGAGCGCAACCGATGCGATCTGCAGCTGTGCCGCATCGCCCTCGATGGGCATGGCAATGCAAAGCTGCTTCGTGTCAGTATTGATCCACATTTGTCCCGCATACGGCGTCGTGGGATTGCCGTTGATGAATGCCATGGGCGCAGGTTTCTCGGACAGCGCGTTTGCGCCAGCATCCGTCACCGGCTCGGAAGGCAGCAGCTGCTGTGGTGGAATGCTGAAACCAACGAGTACGTTCAGCATCAGTGGCAACATGACCCAGTACAGAAGCGCGACACCCGTCAGCGCCAAGGCACCACTCCCCGGCAGGAGCAAGCGAACATAACGGCGCTCACTTCGATGAAGCCCAGGTGCGACAAACTGCCACAACTGCCAGAGCACCCACGGCACCGCCACGACGATCGCAAGAATGATCGACAGCTTGAGATCCGTCATCATCGTTTCCGTGGGGCTGAGAACAGACACGCGCGCTGGAATGCCGTTGTGGCGCATCGCCCACAACAGGGGCTCGCAGAGGAACTGCCGCACATTCGCACCGAAGATGAACAGCAGCACCATGAGGGGGACGGGCACCACAAGCGCCAAGAAGACGCGGCGCCGCAGCTCTTCGAGGTGGTCGCCGAAGCTCATGGTCGCTTCAGGTCGTGATGCATCGCCGCCGCCAAGCATGACGAACGATCCTAGTCCATGCCTGTGGCGTTCAACGTGTCCACCGGATACCGAAGAACCGCTC
>VGYQ01000084.1 GCA_016872915.1 Planctomycetota bacterium
GTTCGCATTCAGGTCAGCGAGCGAGTTGTAGCGGACGTACGTGTTGTTGTAGTCGAGCCCGCTGTTGTTCTTGGTGGTCTTGTAGACATACGCGCCGTCCGTGAAGACCCCATCGGTGGACAGGATCGACGAACTCGACCCGACGTTGGTGCCGCCCGTGTTCGCCGCCATGTCTTCAAGCGACGAATACGCCGTCCAGACGGTCGAGGAACCAGCGGTCGATGAGCGGACGTACATGAGGGATGCCTCGGAGGAGGCCGCGAGACAGGCTGCGAAAAGAACCGAGCCAGTGAGGGCAACGCGCGAATTGGTCATGATGTGGACTACCTTTTAGGGGAAAGGGAAAGGGAAACGAAAAGGGAGGGAACTGAGTCAACCTAGCACCATGCCGGGCGAATTCCAACGAAACGAGAAATTAATTGGAAGGTTATTCCGCCCGTTGGAGAGGTTCTGATTCCGATAAAGCGTGGCGGCTAGACCTTGAGGGCATGGAGGACCGCATCCCGGGGCGTGATCGCGAACGGCGCGCGACGGAACGGTGAGCGATCACTCCGGTGTTGCATGGAATTCCTCATTCTCAAGTTGATGGTGTCTTGCGATGCCCCCACCAGCACACTGCCGGGGGCGATGCACCGCGATTCACCCTCAGAAACGCAATCCCCCCCCTCACGGCCGCCCTGGCCCACCCCTCGAAATCCCTGCGTACAAAGCGAAAGACGCGCCCTCGTGGAGGACGCGTCTCTCGTGCGTTTGGCGAGGGCTGCTGTTCGCAACCACTCTTGAAGTAGCGGGGGCTGGATTTGAACCAACGACCTCCGGGTTATGAGCCCGACGAGCTACCAGGCTGCTCTACCCCGCAGTCAGGACGACGAGCGTAGTCGAGAGTTGGGTGCGAGTCAACGCAGCAGCCGCGGCGAGAAGGGCCAAAGCAGTTATCAGCCGTTCTCATGCGCATGCAAAAAGTCTGATTTCAGTGGACGGCTGTTGCGCAATAGCCGAATAGATCGTTCGCCTCTGGCCCGTGCCTGAGATGCATCCTTCGCACTTCGCCCCGCTGGCATCCCACCTCGCCCATGACAACAGAGCAATATCGAATCCGGAAGTATCCAAACCGCCGCCTCTATGACACGCGGCGCAGCAAATTCATTACGTCCGAGGAGCTCTACTCGCTTGTGCGGTCTGGGAACAAGATCCACGTGACGGATAGCGCAAGCGGCACTGACATCACGAACATCGTTCTCCTCACCACGGTCATCGACCGCGACCCGGCACGCATCCTGGCCATTTCATCGGATGTCTTTCATGCCATGGTCGTGGGGGGCAACGAGGGCGGCACACCAGTCGCTCGCACATCCGCTGCGCCAGCCTGAGCCGCTGGCGCAGCGTCAGCAGCATCGTTGTCGGTGCGGGGAACGAGTCGCTGCAACCGACGAACTTCTGGGAACACCAGCGCCGTGGCGCCGACCACAAGCAGCGTTCCCACTCCACCACTGACCACACTGAACACGGGTCCGAGCAGGCGCGCCACGAGACCGCTCTCGAACGCCCCGACCTCATTGCTGCACTCGATGAAGAGCGAGTTGATGGCGCTCACTCGTCCGCGAAGTTCATTGGGTGTTCGCGTCTGCACGAGCGTGTGCCGAACGACAACGCTGATGTTGTCGAACGCGCCGGACAGGAACAGCATCACCATGCTGAGCCACGGTGCCGTCGATACGCCGAAAATGATCATCGTCACACCGAAGAGTGCCACGGACAGCAGCAGCGATCGTCCTGCGTGCTGCATCGTCGGTCGCACGGCAAGCCAGATCGCCATCACCAGCGCGCCGAGATACGGCGCCGCCTTCAGCACGCCAAGCAGCGCCGGTCCGCCGTGGAGGATTTCGTCGGCATAGATCGGAAGCAGCGCCGTCGCGCCACCGAGCAGAACGCCGAACATGTCGAGCGTCAGCGCGGCAAGAATCGTTCGCTCGCGTCGGATGTGGCTCATGCCAGCAAGCATGGCGCGCAGCGTCATCGCGCGCCGCTGCGGGGGCGGCTCGGTGGGGTCGAGGCGCATGGCAAATGCTGTGGCAAGCAACAACAGCAGCGCCGAGACAGTCAGCACCTGCCACGACTCCAATTCCCACTGGAGAAGCGCTCCCGCGATCACGGGGCCCGACACGGCGCAGAACTGGAAGATGCCGCTGTTCCAAGCGATCGCGCTTTCGAGCATGTTCGCCGGCACGAGCAGCGGCACGAGCGAGTGTCGGCTCGGTCCATTGAACGACCGCACGCATCCGGACAGTGCGAGCAGCGCGTACCAGACGGTGGGTCCTGCGTTCTGCCAACTCGCCCATGCGAAACAAGCTGCAATGCCGACGAACGCCAGTTGCGTAATGATCAGGATGCGCTTGCGGCTGAAGGTGTCGGACACGTGACCTGCGACCAGTGCGAGCGCGATCACAGGCAGCGCACGCGCAAGCCCAGCAATGCCAAGCACGAGTGCATCTTCCGTTTGCTTCCACAGATCCCAAAGAACCACCGTGGCGAGCATCTGCATCGCCACTCCGCTGCACAAGAACGAAGACGCGAAGAGCCTGTAGTTGCGCACTCGAAGTGTGCGCGTCACCGATTCAGGGATCACGGCGCGAAGGTACTGCAGCGGCGCGGCGATACACGCTCGGTCGCACCGTGCTGCACCCCCCAATGCTGCGCGCGCCACTACATTCCGTCGGATGCCGACCGATGCTCAGCGGCGCAGCGCAGCGCGACTTCTTTGCGTGGGCTGGGATTCACCTGAAGTCAACGGTGGACTCGAGGAGATGATTCGCGCAGGGGTCGCGGGCGTGATCCTCTTCGCTCGAAACGCCACATCGCGGACGGCAGCCACCTCGGTGGTCAGTGCCGTGAAGGCCTGCGCCCACCGCGCAGGAAATGCGCGGCTGTTCGCGTCCATTGATCACGAAGGTGGGCGCGTTGCTCGGCTCACGGAGGGCATGACGGCTGTGCCACCGATGCGCGAGGTGGGGGCGCGCTCCGACAGCGTGGCAGAGTCCGCGCGCGTCGGCGCTCTGTTCGCGTGCGAACTGCGAAGCTGTGGCTTCGATCTGAACTTCGCCCCTGTCGTGGATGTGGACAGCAACCCGGCCAACCCCGTGATCGGTGCGCGTTCGTTCGGTGCGGATGCTGCGCATGTCGCGAGGTGCGCGTGTGCGTTCATCGAGGCGCAGCAGCGTGGCGGCGTTGCGGCGTGTGCGAAGCACTTTCCCGGTCACGGCGACACGGACCGCGACAGCCACCTCGACTTGCCGCGCTTGCCGCATGCGATCGATCGGCTGCGTGCCGTGGAACTTCCGCCGTTTGTGGCGGCGTCGCGTGCGGGCGTTGCATCCATGATGAGCGCGCATGTTGTATTCGATGCCGTGGACCCGGACGTGCCCGGCACGCTGAGCGCGAAAGTGATCGGAGGCGTTCTTCGCAGCGAGGTTGGTTTCGGCGGCGTGGTGTTCAGTGACGACATGGAGATGGCGGCAATCGCCGATCGCATGCCGATCGGTGAGGCCTGCGTGCGTGCGGTCGAGGCGGGGATCGACTGCCTGCTGATGTGCCATCGGCTCGACCGCCAGCGGGCAGCGATCGATGCACTGTCCGAAGCGATGGCATCAGGACGGATCGCCCAGCGCCGTGTCGAGGAATCCCTCGCACGCCTTGACGCGTTCGCTCAGCGCTTCGTGCAGTGACGGGTCAGTTGGGTGCTGCGCGGGGTTCGCGCGACATTCCCCACACGGTCCACGCCACGAGCCGCGCCACATCCGCTGCGAGCGCAGCGTCAATCTTCTCCACGTGATCGGTGACCCGGTGGTAGTCCTCATGATCCTCGACGGAAAACAGCACGGCAGGAATCCGCTTCGCAAGGAATGCTGCCTGATCGCTGCGCGGCAGCCAATCTGGATGCGTATCAATCTTCAGCGAGAGCCCGATCTGTTCATTGGCCTTTCGGAGGCGTTCGATCAGTGGTGCGCCAACAGGACCGCCATCGATAAAAATCTCGCGCGGTCGTCCACGGCTGATCATGTCCATGTTGAACACCCCCCGCACCTTGTCGAGCGACAGCGGGGGCTTGGCCACGAACGCAGTCGATCCGCGGAGTCCCGCCTCCTCGCCGTTGAACGCGATGAAGACGACCGTGCACTGCGGTGGTCGCCCCGCTTCCGCGAGCGCCTTCAGTGCACGGGCCACTGCGATCATGCCACACACGCCCGATGCGTTGTCATCGGCGCCGTTGAAGATGCGGTCCTCGCCGGAGCGGCGTGGGCGCAGGTGGTCGTAATGCGCGCTGACGATGATGAACCCATCGTTCCCAGGCTTTGGTTCGCCATCTGGTGAAGCCGTCGGCGGGTTTGCGATCGCGAGGCGCGCAACGATGTTCGGGCCTGTCTCGGGTTCGTCGTCGATCTTCAGACGCATGCTGTCCACACCTTCGAGCGGCACAAGCCCCGATTCAAGAAAGCGCTGCTCCACCCATGCTGCGGCCTTCAGTGCGAACGGGCTTCGGAAAAAGCGCCCACCCATCTCGTCGCTGCTCAGCTGTGCGACATCGGCCTTCAGTGGATCGGGGGT
>VGYQ01000085.1 GCA_016872915.1 Planctomycetota bacterium
CACGGGCTGTAGCGCAGCTTGGCTAGCGCGTTTGACTGGGGGTCAAAAGGTCGTGGGTTCAAATCCCGCCAGCCCGATTTCAGACACGCGAGGTCAGCAATGGCCTCGCGTTGTTCTGTGCAGCATTCCACGCGGTTTCGTTGTCAGCCCTCGAAAGTCATGACGGACTGATGCTCTGTCCTTGTTTGGGGAGAGGGCTGCGGCAGCCCGAAACATTGGAGGCTGAAAGTACTTGACAAGCCTCAAATGAAGGGTATTTTTCGAGTTCGAGGTGGGAGGCAAGGGACAGGAATCCTGCCCATGCTCACCCGCATCACTCTCGTCGCATCCCTGACCGCTCCCGCTTCCGCCGGCCTTTTGCTGAATGATGGCGATTTCGCGAACTGGACCTACGGGTCATTCGGAACAGCCACGCCGACCGTCCTTGCGTCGGGAGGGAATCCCGGTGCACGGCTCCAATCCACCACTGTCTCCGGCTCCGGGTCAGGAGTCCTGGCGATCTATGTGCCAGCCGTCGACGTCGCTGTTGAAGGGATAAGTTTTTCCTGGAGTCTGGATGTCCTCCGGGGCCCGGGCAGCTTTGGCCAAGGACAGGCCATCAGCATGATCATCCAGCAAGGCGATTCGATCTTCTTGGACTTCCTCTACATAACTGGCGTCCAGTCCGTATGGACGACGCAGAACTTCAACGGCACCCTCAATGCCGCCAACTTCACGCGCTTGACCGGGACGGGATCCCTGAATCTCTCCGGGGCCGTCTCCTCGCGATTCGGATTTGCAGCATCAAACTCGAGCAGTGGAACGCTGACGCAGTATTACGACAACTGGTCTCTTCAGTTTGGCGTCATACCGGCGCCCGGCGCCATTGCGCTCTTGTCCATCGTCGGGCTGAGAAGGCGACGCGCACGCTGACAGCAACTTCGACAGGTCGCTCCCGAGCAGCAACCCAGCACCGCTTTGGAGCAGTGCGGACACTACATCGGCCACCGGAGGCGGGCGCCGCTGTTTTGACCCTCTGAATCAGACTCGCCCGGGCCGCATGGTCAGTGGACAACCAACGTGATCAAACCGACCGATCACGACTCCTGACAACGAGGGCCGCGGGCGCAAGATCGGTGCGCGGCAGCCGCAGACCGAGGAGATGGTGCGGCAGTGTCGTGATCATGTAGAAGGCGATGCTTGCCACGGCGATGGTGTTCAGCGTGAAGCCACCGAGGAGCCAGCACAGCGGTATCACGCACGCTGCAGTTGGAAGCATCAGCGGGAGGCTGATCGCATGGACCCGCACAATTCGCTGCAGCAGTGATTGCTCGTTTGACCCGATCACTACTCGAGTACACGCCAAACGACGCGTATGTCGAAACGCGTGGACGCCCAAAAAGAAGCACCCAACTGCAAAGAGCGGATCGGCAAGAAGTGCGAGAGCGAGTACCAAACCATGCTCTGCAAGATCCATCAGCGCCGCGCGTTTGGAGCCACGGCGGAAGCGCTCGACTGCACTGAAGACTGCGCACAACACACCAGCCCCCACGCCAACTCGCGCCCACCACTGCATCTCATCAAGTGACGGCATCCACGGCGACCGAGCTGAGGAGGCCGATCCAAGTGCAGCGGCGATATCGCCGAAAGGTGCCCAAGCGCTGACTGGATGCGATGCGAACGCAGCCGCGAGCAACAATTGTCCCCGACCGAGTACGAATCCCCACCGAGCAACGGGGCCATCATCATCCGCGCCCACCGCCGTGGAGTCCGCCATGCCAAAGTGGAACACGGTCAGCAGAAGAAACAGGAGCGCAGCGAATCCGGGCTGCCAGATCATCACGCCAAGGCTGACCGCCATCAGCAGCAGATAGCCAACGAATCCGCGAAGCTGATGACCGATTCCAACACGCCCCGACAGTCGGGCTGCAACAGTCCAGTCTGCAGCGCCGTGCGGCATGCCGAATACGAAGAGCGCTAGGACGAAGGGATAGGGCGCAGCTCTCGCAGTCCACTCAGGCGCGAGAAGCCCCGCAGCCGCGCCACCACCGAGAACAACCCACGGCAGGATTCGTGCAGAGAGAAAAAAAAGCCCCGTCCACCCCGCCGGTCCACGCGCATCAGGCGCGTGTCCGGCGGAGGCGGACGGGGCACGATTCAATGAGGCGCTATCCGACTCAGGCCTTCTCACCGAGGGCCTTGACGCCCTGGTAGCAGACGAGTCCGAAGAACACCTTGTTGATGACATCGGCCACGTTGTAGCAGACTTCGCGCCAGCTCTCGCCGTTTGTACCGCCGAGTGCCATGAGGAAGCCGATCGGGTAGATCACCCAGCCGATGAGAACAAAGAGCCGCATGGTCTTGAGGCTTGCCTGAATGCTCGATGGCGCGGCCGCCATCGCCTCGGTCACCTTGGTGAACAGCATGTACACGATGTACAGCCACGCTCCACAGCTGACCACGTACCAGGTCCACCACTGCTGACTGCCGGTGGGGCTCTCTTCGGCAACCCAAGCCGTAATCAACATGACGAAAGACCAGAAAACGAGGCCCTTGAAGAGCTCAGAGCCTTTCTTGCCAAGGTTCAGGAGCAACGGGAACTCCATCACCAACAGCGGAACGGTAATGAGCCAATCGATGTACCGATAAGCAGTCGGGAATTGCTTGATGGTTGCTCCGACCACGCGCGTGCCGTCCGCATTGAAGAGGCTCGCTACGCCTTCCAGATAGATACCGGCCATACGCCAGTAGTGGAACGCGGCCACCGCACAGATGATGCCCGCCACAGTCACCGCCGTCTGGTACTGCATCGGAACAGTCTTGCGCTGCAACCAGAAATACAGCGCGCCTGCGCCCATCGCCACGGTCGACAGCCAGAAGAGGTACATCGTTACCCCCTCCATGGTCAGTCCTGCATTGAGGGCTCTCATTGTCGTTGACATGTCTGCAAGAATGCTCAGCACCGCTTCGTCTCCTGTTATGGTCTGTTTCTCTTGCCATAAACCCCCACGAGGGATTTCGGCTCAAGAAATCTCTACAAGCGAAACTTCCGTTACCTCAAACTGTAGCACTATCGGCAACCTCAGGCACTGCCCTGCGATCTTCCATTGCCAAGAAATGTGCGATAATCCTTTTGTGGCCTCCCGTGATGCAGTCACCAAAGCGCTTCAAGACGCCAGAAATGGGCGCATAACGGCAGCGCTTGCGTCCCTTCGTACGCTGCAGCGACTCCACCCTCGCGATATGGAAGTCCTTTCAGTGCTTGGACTTCTGCTCACCCAGTCGGGGCAGTTGGACCAGGCGGTCCACCACCTCAAGACAGCTGTGACGATCAACCCCGCGCTGCCTGGTCCACACAGCAATCTTGCCAATGCCCTCATCAACGCGGGAAAGTTCAAGGAAGCCGAATTCCACTACCAAGCCGCCACCGAGGCAGATCCCACGTACGCCCGTGCCTTCATGGGGCTCCTGATCGCCCGAACATTCCTGAACGATTCGAAGGGCGCACTCAACGCGGCCGAGCAAGCGCTTGCCCTCAAACCAGACTGGCCAGAACTCAGCCCAAACTACGCGCGAGCACTCGCCGCCGCTGACCGACCCGCAGACGCAGTCGAGCACCTCGAAGCTGCCGTCCGCAGGCATCCCACGCTCGCACCACTGCGCAGCAGTCTGCTGATGGCGCTCAACTATCTCGAACGACCAGCCGCCGACATCGCCGCAGCGCACCGCGACTACGCCGCGTGCGTCACCGCCGCTGCAGACCCGCCGCCGTCCGACCGTTCGCCAGAACGCCCCCTGCGCATCGGCATCCTCTCGGGCGATCTCACCACCCACTCGGTCGCGTTCTTCGCCGACGCCATCTTCCGCCACCCACCAGCAGACTGGCACCTCACCGCCTTCTCCACTTCGGGCGCACGCGCAGGCGACAGTGCAGCGGCAGAGTTCCGCCGCATGGCCCACTCGTGGTGCGACGCGGCCACACTCAGCGACGCAGCCCTCGACGCCGCCATTCGTGCCGCACACATCGACATCATCATCGATCTTGGCGCACACACCTCAGGCGGCAGACTCACAGCGCTCGACCGAAAGCCAGCACCCATCATCGCCACGACCATCGGCTACCCCAACACCACAGGTCACCCGCACATCGACCTTCGCATCGTCGACTCCACGACCGACCCACCAGACAGCGACCGTCTCTGCACGGAACGAATCGTCCGAATCGACCCCTGTTTCCTCTGCTACCGCCCACCCACCAACGCACCCGCGCCTGCACTGCCGCCCGCCGACGCGCCAATCACCTTCGGCAGTTTCAACCTGCTCTCCAAGATCAGTCCCACCACCCTCACCCTCTGGCGCGACACACTCGCCGCCGTCCCACACTCGCGACTGCTGCTGAAGTCCAAGTCATTCGCCGACCCGACCGCACAGTCGAACTTCCTCGCCCGCGCTCGCGCCGCAGGCATCGACACCACCCGCATCGACATCATCGGCTTCACCGACTC
>VGYQ01000086.1 GCA_016872915.1 Planctomycetota bacterium
TGAAGATGATCGCGGGCTTCGAGCAGCCGAGCTCGGGCCGAGTATTGCTCGATGGAGTCGATGTGTCGGCGGTTCCCCCGTACCGACGCAACGTCAACACGGTGTTCCAGCAATACGCCCTCTTCCCGCACATGTCGGTGTTCGACAACGTCGCCTTCGGTCCGCGCAGCGCCAAGAAACTCGATGAGTCGCGCATCAAGAAAGACGTCATGGAAATGCTCGAGGTGGTGCGTCTCGACAAGTTCGCCAACCGCAAGCCGTCGCAATTGTCGGGCGGCCAGCAGCAACGAGTTGCGTTGGCCCGAGCACTGGTTAACTATCCGAGCGCCTTGCTGCTCGACGAACCTTTGGCCGCACTCGACCTCAAGTTGCGTGAGGCGATGCAAATCGAGCTGAAGCGCATCCAGCGCGAGGTCGGAATCAGTTTCGTCTTCGTCACCCACGACCAGGGTGAGGCCATCACCATGAGCGATCGCATCGCGGTGATGAGCGAAGGTGTCGTCGAGCAAATCGGCACGCCGGAGGAGATCTACAAGTCACCCGCCTCGCTGTTCGTCGCCGGCTTCATCGGGTCGGCGAACTTGGTGCCTGCCACCGTGGAATCCGTCAACGGTCGTTCGATGCAGGTTCGCACCTCGGGCGGCGCGACGCTGGCGGTGCCGCAGTCCGCGACGGCGATGTCGGTGGGTGACAGGGTCTGTGTGATGCTGCGACCCGAGCGTTTGCAACCTGCCCAATCGGCGAGCACTCCGGGTTGCGCGCTCGAGGGCACGCTGACCGACCTCGTGTACCAGGGGGCCACGGCACGACTCATCGTCAAGCAAGCCGACGGCACCGAGCTCTCGGCGTTGATCGATGCGAGTGCGCTGCCGGCATGGGCACAAGTAGGACAACGACTGCTCCTCGAATGGACGCCCGCCAGCCCGTTCGTCTTGGCCGGCTGGCCCGAGCGGGCGGGCGCCACCACCACCAACGTCGATCACGTCGAGGCGGCACTCTGACGAACTGAATCCGGGCGACTGGTCGTTTCACTAGGCTCGCCGCAGCAGGCAAGACATCCAACAACAACAACACAGGGGGAACCGTGAAGAAGCGAAACAACATCAACCAGCAGCGCGCCGGTCTTAGCCGCCGCGAATTCCTCATCCGCAGCGGAGCGCTCGGCGTGGCCGGCGTGTCGCTGCCCGCCCTCCTCGCCGCATGCGGTGGTGGCAGCAGCGGCGGCGGCAACTCGTTGTTCTTCGACAACTGGCCGCTGTACATCGACCCGAGCGAGGACGGTGCGGTCGGCACGGTGGAGCGCTTCAACGCAGCGAGCGGCGTGGAGATGACCTACACCGAGGCGTACAACGACAACGACGAGTACTTCGCCAAGATCCAGCCACTCCTCGGCGCCGGGCAGCGCATCGAACCCGATCTCATCGCCCCGACGTTCTGGATGGCGGGACGCCTGATCAGCCTCGGCTGGGTCGACAAGTTGCCGCTCGGCCAGATGTCGAACCTCGGCAATCTCGAGGACAACTACGTGAAGCCGCCGTGGGATCCGACCGGCGAGTTCAGCCTTCCGTGGCAAGCGGGCACGGCCGGCATCGCCTACAACATCGACGTCACCGGTCGCGAGATCAAGAGCACCGCGGACCTCTTCGACCCGGCGTTCAAGGGCAAGATCGGCATGCTCACCGAGATGCGCGACACGATGGGTCTCATCCTCATGTCGCAGGGCGTCGACATCGCGACGATCTCCAGTTTCGACCAGGCGGCTGCGTCGTTCGACCTCCTCGCCAAGGCCAAGGCTGACGGTCAGATCCGTGCCTTCACCGGCAACGACTACATCGACGACCTCGTGAGCGGCAACTATGCGGCGTGCGTCGGCTGGTCCGGCGACGTGCTGCAGTTGGGCAAGGATTCGCCGAACATCCGCTTCGTCGTGCCGGAAGAAGGTGGCACGCTGTGGGCCGACGTCATGGTCATGCCGAAGGGCACCGAGAACGTGGACGCGGTCGCCAAGTGGCTCGATTTCGTCTACGACCCGGTGGAGGCGGCACAGATCACCGCCTACGTGCAGTACTTCTCGCCGGTCAAGGGTGTGCGTGAGGAAGTCGCCAAGATCGATCCGGAGTTGGCGGAGAATCCGCTGGTGTTCCCCGACACCGCAACCGCATCACGACTCAAGTCGTGGGCCAACCTCTCCGAGGACGTCGACGCGCAATTCGCCGACGCATTCTCTGGCATCACCGGCGCGTAGTCGGTACCAACTCGATGATGCTCGCCAAGCGGGCCGATGGGTTCGGGCTTGGTGCGATCGCCGTTGCATCCGTGTGCCTAGTGGCGCTCGGTGCGGGCTGGTTCGACGGCCCGCTCAACGCGCTCGTCGTGCTGGTGCTGGTATCAGTGGTGCTCGGCGTGGCGCTCATCGCGGCTGTCGGTGGTCCGGAGGCGCGACGGTTGCTCGCCCCGTACGGGTTGATGAAGCCGGGCCTTCTGTGGATGGCACTCTTCTTCCTCGCCCCGGTGTGGTCGTTGGTTCGCATCTCGCTTTCCACCAAGGAGAGCCGCTTCTCGGTGCAGTACGACTTCACGTGGGCGTTCGAGAACTACACGAGGGCGTTCAGCGATTTCGGGGGACAGTTCCAACGCGCCTTCCTGTACTCCGCGATTGCCACGGTGTTGACCATCGCCATCGGATACCCGGTGGCATACGTGATCGCGTTCCGCGGCGGGCGGTTCAAGAACATCCTGCTCGGGCTGGTGGTCATCCCGTTCTTCACCAGCTACCTCATTCGCACCATTGCCTGGAGCACGATCCTCGCCGACCAGGGACCGATCGTGTCGGTGCTGCGCACCTTCGGACTGGTCGGGGTGTTCGAATTCCTCCAGATCATGGAGAACGGCAAGTTGCTCAACACGCCGGCCGCGGTCATCGGTGGTCTCACCTACAACTTCCTGCCGTTCATGTTGCTGCCCATCTACGTGAGTCTGGAGAAGATCGACCCGAACCTCGTGAATGCGGCGATGGATTTGTACTCGTCGCCGACGGAAGCGTTCCGCAAGGTGGTGTTCCCGCTGTCGATGCCCGGCGTGTTCGCCGGCACCCTGCTCACGTTCATTCCGGCGGCCGGTGACTTCGTCAATGCCCAGTTCCTCGGTAATCCCAATACGACGATGATCGGCAACTCGATCCAGGACCAGTTCCTGCGCCAGAACAACTATCCCGTCGCATCCGCCATGAGCACCGTGTTGATGGTCGGCATCACGGCCCTCGTGCTCATTTACACCCGCTTCTTCGGTACCGAGGAACTCGCGTGAACTCGCTCCGTTCGCGTATCGCCCGCACCGGGCTCAACGTGTTTGCCGGGATTGGACTCGTCTATCTGTTCATGCCGATCTTCTTCATCGTGCTGTTCAGCTTCAACAAGCCGAAGGGCAACTTCAACATCGTGTGGCAGGAGTTCACCTTCGACAACTGGCTCAGCCCGTTCAGTCAGCCGTCGCTGACCAGCGCATTGTGGACCAGCCTCCAGATCAGTGCGGTCGCCACGGTGATCTCCACCATCTTCGGTTCGATGATCGCCCTTGCATTGTCGCGACGATCGTTCAAGGGAAGCGGGGTCATCAATCTGCTACTCGTGTTGCCGCTCACCACCCCCGAGATCGTGCTCGGTTCTTCGCTCGCCACGTTGTTCCTCGGGCAGACGTTCGTGAGTTTCGGTTTCGTCACCATCGTGATCGCCCACGTGATGTTCCAGGTGAGTTTCGTGGCGCTCACCGTCCGCGCGCGTATCCGCGGATTCGACTGGACGCTCGAGAATGCGGCCGCCGACCTGGGGGCGACCCCGTGGCGAACGTTCCGACTCGTCACGTTCCCCCTGGTGTTGCCCGGCGTACTGGCGGCAGCACTCCTGGCCTTCGCGTTGTCGATCGACGACTTCATCATCACGTTCTTCAATTCCGGAACGACCGTCACGTTCCCATTGCAGATCTACGGCGCAGCGCGTGTGCGGATCCCGCCGCAGATCAACGTGCTGGCATCGCTGGTGTTGTTCGCCAGTGTGGCGCTGTTGGTGATCGGCACGGTGCGTGGTCAGCGGGTCCAAGCGGCGAGGGCCAGCGGTCGCAAGCGACCGAAGTGAACGGTTCGCGCGTCGACGCACCAGCGCGCCGACGCATTGCCGTCGGGCCGGCGAAGGCTCCCGAGTGGATTCGCGATGCCGTGCGCGCCGGGGGTTGTGAGGTCGTCGAGTATCAGGATGCCGAGGCGCTGGTGTGGGG
>VGYQ01000087.1 GCA_016872915.1 Planctomycetota bacterium
TCATTGATCTGGATGATGAAATGCGCCGCCGACCACAGCGCATCCGTCTGCGCGCCCACTGATTCAACCCGACTTCATGGCTGCTTCGGCTTCGGCTTGCGGCGCTTGCCTCTGCGTGCGCGGGTTCCTGGTGAACCCGGCTTCGCGGTACGCGTCGTGCGCGGGTCGTCATCGAGAGCGTTCTGATCCACGAGTTCCTCTGGCAAGGAACGCACTCGCGTCAACTCATCGCGCAGTCGGGCAGCGCGTTCGAACTCCAGCTCTTGAGCTGCCGCCACCATCTCCTCCTCGAGTGCCGCCACCAATTCGCCCTTGGGGACCATCGCGCGATCACGGCGTGGCGAGTTTGCGCGGCGATCTGCGGCCACCTGATCCTCGAGTGCACGCCGATTTTCCTTGACGATCGTCTGCGGGACGATCCCATGTTCGGCGTTGTGTGCTAGTTGCTTGGTCCGGCGACGCTCGACTTCATCCATCGCCCGCTGCATTTCGGGGGTGATCCGCTCCGCATACAGAATGCACTTGGAGTCTGCATTTCGCGCGGCACGGCCCATTGTCTGGATCAGACTCGCCTCACTTCGCAGGAATCCCTGGCGATCTGCATCGAGAATCGCCACGAGCGCCACTTCTGGAAGATCGAGACCCTCACGGAGGAGATTGACACCCACGAGGACATCAAATGCGCCGTCGCGGAGATCGCGCAGAATCTCAAGGCGCTCGAGTGTCTCGATATCGCTGTGCAGATAGCGCACACGAATGCCCTTCTCGTGCAGGAAGTTGGTCAGTTCCTCGCACAGTCGCTTGGTCAGCGCAGTCACAAGGACGCGTTGTCCCTTGCCAATGACGGGGCGTATCTCATCAAGCAGATCGGGAATCTGCCCGCGTGCATCGCGGACTGTGACCGGTGGATCGAGAAGTCCTGTCGGCCGGATCACTTGTTCAACCACGATGCCCTCAGAGCGCTCGATCTCGTACGCAGATGGTGTTGCACTGACAAAGATCGTCTGCGGAACGATCGACTCCCACTCGGCAAATGTCAACGGACGATTGTCGAGGGCGCTCGGAAGCCGAAAGCCGTGTTCGATCAGCGTTTCTTTGCGGCGGCGGTCCCCAAAGTACATGCCGCGCACCTGTGGCACGCTCACATGGCTCTCGTCGACAAACAGCAGCCAGTCGTTTGGATCACGCCCAGGGATGTGCCGGAAGTAGTCGAGCAGGCAGAAGCTGCGCGTGCCTCGCCCGCGACCTTCCATATGCGCGGAATAGTTCTCGATGCCTGGGCAAACACCGGTCTCGCGCAGCAGTTCAAGATCCCATCGGGTACGCCCGAGCAGCCGCTGTGCTTCGAGCAATTTCCCCTGTTCCTGCAGGCTGCGGACTTGTGCCTCCATTTCCGAGCGAATCGAGTCGATCGCGCGGAGCAGTTGATCCTCAGGCATCATGTAATGCACGGCAGGAGACACAAAGACGCGCTCTTCCTCGCTCAAGATCTCTCCGGTCAGTGAATCAAAGCGTTCGATGCGCTCGACGACATCGCCGAAAAATTCGAACCGGATTGCGAACTGCTCAGTGGCCGGCCACACATCGACACACTCGCCTCGGACGCGGAAGCACCCGCGCTCGGGAGCGACATCATTGCGCTTGTACTGCATCGCGTGAAGCGACGTCAGGAATCCACGGCGACTGAGGGGCTGCCCACGAACAACCAGTGCCGTTCGGTTGGCATATTCGTCGGGCGATCCAAGCCCGTAGATGCAGGACACGCTCGCGACGACAATGGTGTCCGGCCGATGGAGCAGGTTGCTCGTGGCTGCAAGACGGAGCCGATCGAGATCCGCGTTTCGCGAGGCATCCTTTTCGATGTAGATGTCGCGCTGAGGGATGTAGGCCTCTGGTTGGTAGTAGTCGTAGTACGAAACGAAGTAGGAAACCGCATTCCCTGGGAAGAGCGCCTTGATCTCTTCGTAGAGCTGCGCGGCGAGTGTCTTGTTGTGGCTCATGATGAGCGCAGGCTTTTGGCAGGTCGCGATCACGCTTGCCATCGTGAATGTCTTGCCGGTTCCGGTGGCACCCAGCAGCGTTTGGTGCGGTCGACCGGCCCGGACACCCTCGACAAGCTGTGCGATCGCGCGCGGCTGATCGCCTGCCGCCTGAAAGGGAGATTGCAGTGTGAAGGCGTGGTCCATCTCAGGCGCACATCGTGCACAGAAAGACTAGGTCGCTTTGGGGTACTCCTCACGACGAACCCGTCGCCGAGTGGCGAGCCCTGCGCCGGCGCTCAGCAGCTCACGCGGCTCATGCTGCAGCAGGCGTCGAACGGAGGGCAAAGCAGCGAGCAGCGACACGGCACAGACAGCCGACAGCGCAGCCGCGATAACCAGCGGCTGGATGTTGAAGGACAACTCCATCCCGGCCATCTCGCGGTACGAGCGGACGCCCATCCACGCCAACTGCAGTCCGAAGAGCGTTCCTGTGACGCCGGCCGCAGTTCCCACAAGCAGGCTTTCGCCGAGAATCAGCGCGCGCAGCGTGCTTCGGCCGGCACCAACTGCTTGCAGCACCCCGAGTTCGCGCGCGCGCGTGGCAATGCCGGCGGCGATCACGCCAGCTGCTGCAAGCGAAGCAAGAGACATCGCGGCAACGGCAACAACCGAACTGATCGTCATCATGAGGCCGCCGATACGAAGTATCTCGCGCCGAATTCCCCGGCCACTCGCGAACACGGCGCCGGGCGCTGCAGATTCCACGTGTTCAGCGAGAAGTGTTTCATCCGCATCTTCCGCATCCGCTGCTATCTCGATCTGCACGAGATACGCCTCGCGTGTCCCGAAGAAACGCTCGACCGCCTGAAAGTCCATGAACACGCAGCTCACTGCATGATCCATGTACAGGCTGCGGATGCCGAAGAATTGTGTGGCCACATCCAATCCGGCGGCTCCAACAACACCCACGACTTCAAAGGAGTGATTCGACGCAGTGGTGCCGAGTTGCACGCGGTCTCCCACCGTCACGCCACGCGCGAGCAGAAACTCTTTGGCGACCAACACGGCATCCCCATCCCGGAGTCGTTGCGCAGCACGCTCTGGATCGCCGGCGATCCACTCCAGGCGATTCATCGCCAAAAACGGTTGCGAATCGAAGCCGATGCACACGACATTGGGAGTCGAGAGACCATCGAGACCGATGACTTGCTCGCCGAGGACGCGCACAGGCAGGTAGCCGACCGCGGCCGATGACTGCACCCCCGGCAGCATCCGCATACGTTCCACTTCCTCGCGGTTGAAACCACTTGTCTTGAATGCAAAGGCGTCGCCAAATCGGATTCGCTCGGAGATGTCGGAGAGGATGGCGGCACCGTTGGACCACGTACTCACCAGAATGGCAACCCCCACCATCAGCGCGCCTGCAATGAGACCGAATCGCCAGGGCGTGGCGGCAAGCGATCCAACAAGGAGCCCGCGCGGCAGGGCGAGCGTGCGCTCGAGTGTGGGTGCAAGCACGCCCGATATGCACCGGAGAATCGGCACCGCGAGTACGAACCATCCGACATGGAGCAGTGGCAGTCCCAGCAGGATGTACCACGCGAAGCGTGAGTCTCGGTCGGGGATCAGCAGGAGCAGCAGTTGAGCGCCAAGACAGGCTGCCCCGATGCACGCTGCAGCAAGAATGCCGCGCCGCGATGCAGCACGCGCGTGCACGGCGAGTGCTTCCAGGGGTGAGACGCGTGAGGCCTTCCAGGCGGGGAAGAGCGCGCCGCCAATGCCAGCCGCAGTCGCCCCGGCAACGGCAAGTGCGATGCCTGTCCACGAAAGCGCAACACCTGCAGGCAACAGCGCCGAGTACCACCCAACGGCAATCGCCGTCAGTGCGACGCCTACGGGAACACCGATTGCGCCACTCACAAAGCAGAGCACGCCACCTGCCATGACTTGACCAAGGAATATGTGGGCGCGGGTGGCGCCGATGCAGCGGGCAATGGCGAAGAGTCGCTGCTGCTCGGCAAGCGCGGTCGTCATGGCCGTGGTCACAATGAATGCGCAGCAGAGGAATGCAAGCATCGTGGCGACCGCCACGGCGATTCTGCCGCCTGCAGCCGGACGGTCCAGACCACTCGATGCCAATTCGGTCGGTTCGAG
>VGYQ01000088.1 GCA_016872915.1 Planctomycetota bacterium
GTGCATGTGCCGTGCAGGTTTTGCACGGCGATTGCAGGGCGTTCGCCACTCCCCGTCACTTCAACATCAACGCGGACAATCTCGAGCACCGAACCTCGGAGCGCCTGAAGCGAGACAGTGCTGTTGCTCGTCGATGCGGCGGCAGGCAGTGCGGGTGCGGCAGAACCGCTCGGCGCACTTCCACGCAGCATGTGCAGAATGGTCAGCGAACCATCTTCCGATGTGCCGCTGCGGACCGCACCGGAAAGACGAATCTGCACCGGCGCGCTCAACTTCACGAGCGACCACAGGCTGTCCGCAACCTCCAGATCTGCAGCCACACGGTCGCCATTCGCACCCGCGATCTCCAGTCCGCTCATCCGCTGCGGACCACCCCACGAAAGAGACAAGTCCTTCAGCGAAACGCTCCCCTGTACCGCGGGCGCAATCGCACTCACAACCAAGGATCGCCCCCACGCGCCTGACAGCAGCGATGGAAGAAGAGCAATCACGATCCCAATCGCCACCAGGAACAAGCCGAAAGCTGCACCGCCCCACACGAGCAATCGTTTGCGAGGCCACAGGGTCGTTCCAGTTTCTGCCTTTGACATCGGAGGGGCGAGTCTAACCCACGGCTCTTCATCACCCCCCACGCATGGGGTCAGTCGACCAGTTGTTGAGCAGCAGGACGCGCAGCAGTCGGCGCAGCGAGCGCGAGCATCCGATCGAGCGCACTCCGCGCGAGCACGCGCGCTTCTGGGTGAACGCGGATCTCGTTCACGACGCGACCCTCGGCAAGCGCATCAAGCGCCCACGCCAAATGCGGCTGATCGATGCGGTACATCGTTGTGCAAAGGCATTGGCAGCCCGACAGAAGTTCCACATGAACGCCCCGCTCCGCCGCGGCCCGTGCAAGCCGCGCAACCAGATGCACTTCTGTCGCCACGGACCAACGCTCGCCCGCCGATGCGTCCTCGAGCGTCCGAATGATGAATTCCGTCGACCCGGCAAGATCAGCCGCATCGACCACTTCCTGCATGCACTCGGGGTGGACAAGAATGCGCGTGCCATCTGCGCGCGCACGAACTGCCTCCACATGCTCCGGGCGGAACAACTTGTGCACGCTGCAGTGGCCCGCCCAAAGCAGCACATCGACATGCCTGACCGCCTCCGCCGTGATGCCGCCATGCGGGCGCTTGGGATCCCAGAGCGCCATCTGCGCAGTCTTTCCGCTCGAGCGCGCATCGATCTCGCTGATGAGACCGCACGCGTGCGCCGTGTTGCGCCCAAGGTGCTGATCCGGGAGAAAGAGCACCAGAATTCGCTCGCCCTTCGCACGCGGCGTTTCGCCGCCGCGCAGCGCCCACTCAAAGACCGTACGCGCGTTCGAACTTGTGCAACACGCGCCACCATGCGAACCCACGAACGCCTTGATCGCCGCACTGGAGTTCACATAGGTGATGGGAACGATCCGCCGCTTCTCGCGACCTCCACTCATCGCCTTTTCGATGAAGTCCCATGCCTCGAGCGCATCGTCGTACGCAGCCATATCCGCCATCGAACAGCCTGCGCCGAGATCTGGAAGAATCACACGCACCCCCTCCGGTGTCAGGATGTCCGCAGTCTCGGCCATGAAGTGCACGCCACAGAAGACGATGAACTCCGTGCCACGGCGCGCGGCCTCCACCGCCGCCGCCTGACTCAACTTCAAACTGTCCCCCGTGAGATCGGCGTGGGCGATCACTTCATCCTGTTGATAGTGATGCCCGAGTATCAGCAGCCGATTCCCCAATTCGCGTCGCCGCGCCTCGATGCGCTCATGCAACTGGCTCGGGGATGCAGCGCGATAGGCATCAGGAATGGTTGGCTGCCATAACACAGTGAAAGAATCGTATGCAACCGCAAAGATGGAGTCCGAATCGCTCCTCGGAACGGTTGAACGGCCGCTCGAGGGCAAAAAAACAGATATTCGTTGCGAATTGCACTTGGAAGGACGCCACCGAGATGCGATGATGGAGAGCCCGGCGAGTCACCGATGCACGTTTCACCCCACGCACACATCCTGCTCGTATCACTGCTCGTTGCATCCGTACCTCTTACGGATGCACATGCGATTCCGCCAACCCTTGTCAACAAGCTTGTCGCAACCGACGGTGCGGCAGGCGATCAGATGGGGAACGCCGTCGCCCTCTCGAACCTCGCCGGGATCACGGCCGCGGAACCAGACATCGCTGTGGTGGGCATTCGCTACGACGACAGTCCACAGGGGGACCGCGGCTCGGCCAACGTCTACCGAAAGAATGCGCAGGGTCAATGGATCTTTGAGGCAAAGCTTGTCGCATCGGATGGCGTGACGGGTGATTTTTTCGGCTACGCAGTGGCGATCTACGCCGACACCATCGTCGTTGGCGCACCATTCGACGACATCACGCTTGTTGATCAAGGCTCCGCCTACATCTTCAAGCGCAACACCAACGGCACGTGGACACAGATCACCAAACTGGTGGCGACCGATGCCGCGGCGACGGACAGTTTCGGCGCGTCGGTGGCAATCACCAACACGGCACTGGGCAGCAGTTCATTCGGTGATCTCGTGCTTGTCGGTACGCCTCTGAATGATGTGGGATCGCTGCAGGATCAGGGAACCGTCTATGTGTTCAAGCGAAGCACGACAGGGACCTGGGCGGGCGAAGGTCAACTCGCCGTGACTGGAACCGATGCGGGCGCGCTGGAGAACTTCGGATGGTCCGTGTCTGCCTACGGCGACCGCGCACTCATCGGAGCACCATTCGACACGATCGCGGGTGCGCAATACCGAGGATCCGCGTACATGTGGCGGCGCTCAACGGCCGGCGTTTGGACGCAGGAGACAAAGCTCGTCGCGAATGATGGCGTGGCGGCGGACTACTTCGGCTACGCCGTCAGCCTGTTCAGCAATCAGTGCATTGTGGGCGCCCCCGTGGATGACATTGGTTCGGTCGTCGACCGTGGCTCCGCGTATGTGTTCCAACTTTCAGGCACGTCGACTTGGACTCAGGAGGCAAAGTTGGTTGCCTCGGACGGCGCCGCCACGGACAACTTCGGCACCTTCGTCGCAATCCAAGGTGATATCGCGATCTGCGGCGCTCCCAACGATGACGGCACAGTCGATGGAAGTTCCACATCCTTCGTGGATGTCGGATCCGCATACTTCTTTACGCAGACGGGCACTGCGACCTGGACGCAGCAGGCTCGTATCGCGGGCACGGATGGGCAGATAGGTCGCGTCTTCGGAAACGCAGTGGCAGTCTTCGGCACCACCGCGCTCATCGGCGCAAACGGCGAGGACATCGGTAGTCCGATTCGGGAGAATCAGGGCTCCGCCTCCGTCTACAAGTTGCTGCCGCCTGACTGCAACAACAACAGCGTTCCGGATGATGAGGACATTGCATCGGGGATCGCACCCGACTGCAATGGCAATGGTCGCCCGGATTCCTGTGATCTCGCCGATGGAGCCGCGGATAGCGACAACGACGGCAAACTCGATTCGTGTGAGATGGCGTACGGGGACTTCGACCTCAACGGCGTCATCAGCGGAATGGATCTCTCCGTGATCCTCTCAGCGTGGGGAGCCACCAACCCGCCCGCCGGGGACCTCGACAGGGATGGCACGGTCGGCGGCACCGACCTGACCATCTTGCTTGGGCGCTGGGGTCCCGTTCCCTGATCCCGCGG
>VGYQ01000089.1 GCA_016872915.1 Planctomycetota bacterium
GTGACCTGACGAAGTCCTTCATAGACGCCGCACGCCACTGCCGTTGCCAGATTGAGGCTGCGTGCCTCAGGCTGGGCGACCATCGGAAACGCGATCCGGTGCTCGCGACCGAAGGTGTCGTCCACCCACGCATGGACCGTTTCTGGCACGCCACCGAGTTCCTGTCCGAACAGCAGGTGGTCACCGATTTGGAAGCGCGCTTTCCAGTGCGCTTTGGTGCCATGCGTGGTGAAAAGCCAGAGTCGCTTTGGACGCTGCGAGCGCAGGTATTCCTCCCACGATGCATGTTCGATGCAGTCGACATGCTCCCAGTAGTCGAGCCCCGCACGACGGCGTGCCTTCTCATCCATGTCGAATCCGATGGGATGGATGACGTGAAGACGACAGTGGGTCGCCATGGCCGTGCGGCCGATGTTGCCCGTGTTCTGCGGAATCTGTGGCTGGTACAGCACGATGTGGAAGAGCGGTTCCTCCATGGAGCGCGCAGCGTACGGGCGGACGCGCGCGTTCCAAGCAGTCATCTCCGCAGCGGTGTCACGCTATGATGCCGCCATGGAATTGGTTCTCCTGTCGAATCTCGTCTGGATGGTCTTCCTCGCCGGCTGGTGCGTGCTGTACTTCATGCAAGCAAAGGTGGATCGCTCATCAGGTGGGCGCTACAGCGACTATCACGAAGAACCGTGACCGCTTCCATGCGCCGGTGCACCGAGTCTGATTCGCGCTCCTTGCCCGATTAGCTCAGTTGGATAGAGCACCGGTTTCCTAAACTGGAGGTCGCGCGTTCAAGTCGCGCATCGGGCGTTTCACCACGGCAGGTTGTTGGATCGCAGCAGCACGCTTGTGGCGTTGGCTAACTGCACGGTGGCGCCGTGAAAGTTTCGCAGGAATGCGTCCTGTACCGCTTCGGGGTGATCGACCAAATCAGTGACGCACTTCAGCACGAGGAGCGGTACGCCCCAATCGCGTGCTGAAAAGGCAATCGCCGCCGCTTCCATGTCTTTGCAGCGAGCCTCGAGTTCATCCAAGATTGCCCTGTCTTGGGGTGTTGCATCGAGGCTGCCGCCAGAGGAGCAAAGGCCTCCGAGTGCGCCGAGTTCGGCACGCAGCGCCTCCGCAGGGGGCGTTTGAAACTCGCCGCGCGCAAACTCGCGAAAACCCGGGATGGGTACACGCTGATCGTGAAAGGCCAGCCTCTGCGGCAGGTGCAGATCGGCAATGGCACCGCCGCGCGATCGGAATCCGCCGCAGGTTCCAATGTTGACGATGAGTCGCGGAGTGAAGCGCGCAAGTGCCGCGGCGCAGGTTGTGGCTGCTCCAATCGGCCCGATTCGATCACAGTTGTGAAGCGGATCGGCTCCATGTGCGACCAACACGACGTTGCGCCCCGCCACGGTGTTCGTAAATGCCTGCGCTGGGCAGTGCGGCGCGACCGCGCCGAGCGATTGCAGGGACTCCCGGTCAATGATCGGCTGCGCTTCTGCGCGCATGGCGACTTGTAGAAGAATGTCGGCTTTTGGTGCGGTGGACATGGGGAAGAAGGGGGAGAAGTGGCGATGGGCGGACTCGAACCGCCGACCTAAGAATTATGAATTCCTCGCTCTAACCGGCTGAGCTACATCGCCAAGGAGGAACCGAAATCGAGCGAGGGAGTATAGCGGTGGGCTGCCGTCCGCCATGCTGCCGGGGTGCTCTGGGCGTGCTCAGCTTGTATCCCGCACACGCTTGAGCGCGTCAAGAACGCGGTGTGCCCATGGTGCTTGCCGTCGATGTGCTGCGTACCCAGCGACGACCAAGTTCCGTCTGCGCGAAGCCGGGCTCGCGCTGCGAGATCGCAGCAGCGATGAGACCCATGAACATCGGCTGCGGGATCAGCGGGCGGCTCGTCAATTCCGGATGGAACTGCGCGCCGATGAAGTACGGGTGCGCGTTCACGGGCAGTTCAAGCATCTGCATGATCGGATGTTTCGGATGGCGACCGCTGAACACGAGTCCTGCAGACTCGAGTTCGCCGATGAATGTGGGGTCGACCTCAAAGCGGTGGCGAAATCGTTCGCGCACGGTTGTTGCACCCTTCCAAAGGAAGGATGCAAGGGATCCGTTCTGCACAGATACATCTTGCGCGCCCAGGCGCATGGTGCCACCCATGATGCCTTCGAGTCGCTTCTGATCGGGCAGTTCGCTGATGACAGGATGTCCGCACTTCGGATCGAACTCGGTGGAATTGGCATCCTTCCAGCCAAGGACATTGCGTGCGTACTCAATCACCGCCATCTGGAATCCAAGGCAGATGCCAAGGAACGGCACGCGATTCACGCGCGCCCACTCGACGCAAAGCACCTTTCCTTCCACCCCGCGCATCCCGAAGCCGCCGGGAACGATGACCGCATCGGCGCCATCGAGCGCGGTCGCAGCTCGCGCAGCGGTCTGCATGTCAGACGTATCGAGCCAGCGGATATCGATATCAGCGCCGAGCGTGACAGCGCAGTGCTCGACGGCCTTGTCAATCGATGCATAGGCATCACGAAGCGCTGCGTACTTGCCTGTGATGCTGAGTGTGATGCGGTGATCGCGCGTTCCGGCAAGGCGAGCCGTGAATGCATCCCAGCCCTTTCGCGCGCGGTCCTCCGCTGCCGTGTCAACACGGTCGTGCAGATGCAGCAGGGAGAGAATCTCGCGGTCCAGGCCTTCGCAGCGCATGGCATCTGGAATGACATAGATCGACTCCCGGTCGTGCATCGAAAAAACGCGCTTCATCGGCACATTCGAGAACATCGAGATCTTCTGCGCGACTTTGGGCAGCACAGGATTCTTCGCGCGGCACGCAATGATGTGCGGCTGAATGCCCGCTTCCATCAGGCGCTTGATGCCGAGCTGCGCCGCCTTTGACTTTTGTTCGCCGAGGATCGACGGTTCGAGGATGTAGGTCAGCGCGACGAAGCAGGTGCTGCCATCGCCTTCCTCGAAAGCCAGTTCGCGGAGTGCCTCAATGTAGAAGCCATTCTCATAATCGCCCGCGGTGCCGCCCACTTCGACGAACACCACATCGACCTGCTTGCCCTTCGGACCGGCCATCGCGAGTTCCCGCAAGCGCATCTTCACCGCGCCGGTGACATGCGGGATCATCTGCACGTCGCGCCCGAGATATCCGCCGCGCCGCTCACGCTCGAGGATGTCGGTGTAGATCTGACCCGCGGTCATGAAGTTGCGGCGCCCGAGGTTCTGGTTGAGCACGCGTTCGTAGGTGCCGAGATCCATGTCGGTCTCGAGTCCGTCGTCGAGCACGAACACTTCGCCATGGCGGTAGGGGTTCAGCGTGCCTGAGTCGATGTTGAGATAGCCCTCGAGTTTGACCGGCGCGACGGAGAGTCCCTTATCCTGCAGCAGTTTCGCCAGCGAACTGGCAAAGATGCCTTTGCCAAGGCCGCTCATCACGGTGCCGATGACGACCACAAACTTTGTCTTGCCGCTTACGTACCCGTTGGGCGCGGGAGAGAAGTGTTCGGCGCTCTCCTCACTGTTGGAGAACTGCGAAAGGAAGGTTTCGCCCGATCCGGGCACCTCAGGGGGCATGCCCCATCGTACTC
>VGYQ01000090.1 GCA_016872915.1 Planctomycetota bacterium
TATGCGACCCTCCATCCTTTCTTTCTCGGATCGAGTCGAATCGGCAGTCGGAAGCCGCTTATGACGCGTTTTCGCGTCCATTGGCGTCTTTCGGGAGCAGGGGTGTCGTGCCGCGAGGAGACCACCGTGGTCTGACCCTGTGGCACAACGCCGTTTGTGGACGGGCCATGTTCGCGCCGCGGCGAACATGGTCTTTTTGTTTGGTCAGGATTGTGTCTCGTGTTCGCGGCGACAACTCGGTACATCCAAACATCTCAACAGAAAGCTGAAAGGACTGACACCATGAGCGAACTGATCCGACATCTCGACGTGCTTGCCCGCGAAAAGAACATTGACCGCGAGCTGCTCGTGCAGGACCTCGAGCAAGCCATGGTGAGCGCCGTTCGGAAGCACTTCAATTCGGAGGATCTCGAGGAGTTCGGCTGCGCGATCGATCGGCAGACGGGTGCGATCTCGCTCTGGCGAAACTTGGAGGATGGCGGTCAGGACGCCATTCCGCTGGAGAAGCTCGGGCGCATCCCCGCGCAGACGGCGAAGCAGGTGATGATTCAGCGCTTCCGTGAGAACGAGCGCGTGTCGCTGCTCGATGAATTCTCAAAGCGTCAGGGCGAACTCGTCACGGGGAGTGCGCTGCGCTACGAGGGGAACGCCCTCATCGTGCAGGTCGACCGCACGGAAGGCTTCATGCCCAAGAGCGAGCAAATCCCCGGTGAGCAGTTCCAGCCGGGTGATCGCGTTCGATGCATCCTCCTCGATGTCCGTGACGCGGGTAGCCAAGTCAAGATCGTGATGAGCCGCGCACATCCCGACTTCATTCGTCGTCTGTTCGAGTCGGAGGTGCCCGAAGTGACCGAACGCACCATCGAGATCAAGGCCATGGCGCGCGAGCCAGGCTTCCGCACCAAGATCGCCGTGTCATCGGTGGATTCGAAGGTGGACGCCGTCGGCGCATGCGTCGGTGTTCGCGGTTCTCGGATCCGCAACATCGTGGACGAGCTCGGTGGCGAAAAGATCGACATCGTGCGCTGGAATGAGTCGAGCCAAGTGCTCATCTCCAACGCGCTCAAGCCGGCGGAAGTCGAGGAAGTGAGCCTCTGTTTCGAGCTCGGTCGGGCCACGATCATCGTGCGCGATGATCAACTGTCACTGGCAATCGGTCGTCGAGGACAGAATGTTCGTCTTGCGGCCCGGCTGACGGGATGGGATGTGGACATTCTCACACCGCCCGAGTTCGAGAAGGGGTTGCAGACGCTGCAGGGAGCGGTCAAGGAGGTGGAAGGCGTCACCGATGAGATGCTCGATCGAATGGGCGCGCTTGGCATGATCAGCGTGTTCGATGTCGAAGAGATCGGTGAGCAGAGTCTCATCAACGAGTGTGGCATGAGCGAAGAGCTTGCACTGCAGGTGGTCGATGCATGCACGGCGCGCGCGAAGGTGGTCGCCGAGGAGATGCAGCGCGAGCGTGCCGAAGCGGAAGCCCGACAGGCAGAGGAGGGCGCGGTCGTGGATGCTGTCCTCGGCGGAGGTACGGCCGATGAGCCAGTCGTTGAGACGGATGCACAGAGTGAAGCGGCAGCGGACAGCATCCTTGGTGGCGGTGGAACGAGCCAGAGTTGACCCAAAGGAGAATCGGAGTGGTGTTCGCCGGCATCGGCAATGGATCGAAATCATGACGGATCGACAAGACTGAACGAAAGACACGGAGCCTGTTGTGGCAACCAAGACCCTCAAGAAAGTTCGAATCACTCAGATCGCAAAGGACATCGGGATCTCCGCAAAGGACATCATCGAAAAGTGCGCGCGCGAGGGTGTCGAGGGAGTCACCACGCCGCAAGCGACCGTGACGCTCGGTCTCGCTGAGACGATCAAGGAGTGGTTCGGCGGTGGGGCGGTATCGAGTGCGACAGAAACCAGCGAGCAAGTCGATGTCGGTGCGCTTCGCGAAAAGGCCAAGAAGACCGCGCCGAAGAAGCGGAAGAAAGATGCAGCGTCCGATGCGACCGCTGCCTCTGAAGAGAAGGTGGCTGACCCAGGCGCGGCTGCCTCGCCGACTTCAGCCGTCGCAGCGGAACCCACTGCAGCGCCCCGAGGCGCTGCACCGAAGATTCAAGGACCAGTGACTGCGGCACCAACGCAAGCCGCTCCGAAGACTGCTGCCCCGGCCAGTGTGCCGCCGAGCGGATCGCCTACCGTTCCCTCGACAGTTGCGCGCGCAGGCACGCCCCCCGGCAGCGTCGGCGCGCCACCGAGTCCGCCCTCAACCGGCGGAGGATCTGCCGTGCCAGCGCTGCCGCGCGTGACGGCTCCGCCACCAAGACCGCCAGCGCCTCCGAAGCCAATTGTGCCGGCTCCCATGAATGTTCCCACGCGACCCATTCGGCCGCGCAATCCGGGCGAGCAATTGCAGACGCCTGCGAAGACTGCCCTCTCGGGCCCCAAGGTGATCCGTGTCGAGCAAGCTGATCAGGTCACAGCGCCCCGTCCACGAAGTCCGTTCGGCTCCTCAAGGCCGCCTTTCGGCCGAAGCCCGATGGGTGGTGGCGGTGCAGGAATCGTTCGGCCAGGCGGGCCTTCGGCTCCTGGTGGCGCAGGCGGCGCTGGCACGCGACGACCAACCGACACCGGTCGATCAGGACGCGCGGGTTCAGGACAGCGCGACAAGTTCCGGGAGCGTGATGATGCAGAGAAGAAGCGTCAGATGGAAGGCGCCGATGGATACTTCAAGCGCCACAGTGCCGCGCGGCGTCCAACGGGGCCTGCACCCACTCGTGCCGTGGCAAAGCCGCAAGGGCCGATCCGTGTTCCTGATCCTGTTTCCGTGAAGGAACTGTCGGAGATCAGCGGCGTGAAGGTGGCGGAGATCATGAAGCGCTTCCTGCTTGCGGGAAATCCCATCACGATCAACGCGGCGCTCGATGGCGAGCAGGCGATGGAAGTGATGATGGACTTCGGCGTGGAGGTGGAGATCGATCGCACGAAGACGGCGTCGGAGGAGATTGTCGAGCGATTTGCGGATCGTCAACGCACGGATGAGCGTGCGCGTCCTCCCGTGGTGACGATCCTCGGTCATGTTGATCACGGCAAGACGACACTGCTTGATCGAGTTCGCTCGACCAACGTGGCGGCAGGGGAGGCGGGCGGCATCACCCAGTCGACGCGCGCGTTCCAAGTGCATGTGAATGCAGGCGGTCAAAAGCGGCCGATCACCTTTATCGATACACCGGGTCATGAGGCTTTCACGGCTATGCGCGCGCGCGGTGCACGGGTGACGGACATTGTTGTGCTTGTGGTGGATGCGGTCGACGGCATCATGCCGCAGACGGTCGAGAGCATCAATCATGCACGTGCAGCGAAGGTTGCGATGATCGTGGCGCTCAACAAGATCGATCGCCCCGAGTTCAGCGAGCAGGGGCTGCAGAAGATCTATGGCCAGCTGGCGGCGAACGATCTGAACCCCGT
>VGYQ01000091.1 GCA_016872915.1 Planctomycetota bacterium
TCACGTTGCCACTTGCTCGCCCCGATGCACGAGGCTCATAGCCAGAGCTAAGGAAGCTCCCTCCGCGTGCGACCCGAGCGAAGCCGCTCGTTGGACCCGTTGGATTCACCTGTGGGACTGCGGGATAGGGTTCAGACCAATCCGAGACCCACTCCCAAACATTGCCGCTCATGTCATGGAGTCCAAAGCCATTCGAGGCCTTCTGCCCGACCGGCTTGGGACCGTAGTTCGGAGTGCCCTGCGGACCGTTGTTGCCGAGGAACCACGCGATGCTCGGCAGGACCGATTCGTCATTGCTGCCGCCGCTCGCGGTCGGCGTGCCGTGGAACGCGGTCGCAGTGCCTGCGCGGTAAGCGAATTCCCACTCCGCCTCGGTCGGCAGTCGCATGGTCGTTGGACCAAGGAAGCCTTGGATCGTTGTCCAACTTGCGGACTCGAGCGGCTGCTGCGGAGCGTTCGGATAGTTCAGTCCCTTGAACAAGCTTGGATTGTTGCCCATTCGTTCCTGCCACTGGGCTTGCGTGACTTCCGTGCGCGAGAGATAGAACGGGTTTGTGAGGGTCACGGTATGGACCGGTGACTCACTCGACTGGCAGTCGCTCTGCAGAGATGGCGAGCAGCCCATGCTGAATGCTCCAGGGGGGATCAGCAGCATCTCAATCTGCGTGGCCGTGTCGCGAACGCGCCACGCGAGCCCCGTCTGCAAGATTGCAGCGCGTAGTTCAGGATTCACAACGATGCTCGGGTCCGGAGCCATCTCGATCAGTGTTGCCCAAGACGGTGTGGCGCCGCCGTAACGGAATAGTCCGGCACCGACGATCTCGTTGACCGGCGTGATGACCACAACGTCCTTCGGTCCCGGCGTGCTCGCAGGCGTCACTGCGGTGATGGTGGTCGAGTTCACGACCTGCACCGAGGTCGCTGCGACACCGCCGATGCGAACCTCCGTGGCGCCTGTGAAGAACGTGCCCCGAATGGTGATCGGCGTTCCACCTGAGGGCAGACCGACGGGCGGTTCAATGGCAACGATCACGCCCTCCGCACCGCAGACGCCCCAGCCAGCCAGTACCGCAGAGATGTCAAGCCCACTGACGAATCCATCTCGGTTGGCATCTCCTGAGCACGCGCCAGTGCACGGGCCGAACGAACTGAGCACAATGGAGAGGTCCACGGAGTTGACGATGCCGTCGTCGTTGGTGTCGCCCACGCAGTCGCAGATGGTGTTGCCACCGAAGTCAGCGAAGTCGCCGAGCACATTCGGGCGCGGCGAGTTGCTGCATGCTTCCGTGGTCTGCAGCGAGAGGCGAGTATCGCCGGTGCCGGCATCCACGCCAAGTCCGCCCTGCACGATGCTGGCCATGTTGCCGGTGATGCGGCATCCGCGAAGCGACAGGTGTGATGTCGCAGAGAGTTCCGGCTCAGGCACCCAGGACAGACCGCCAACGATATTGTTGCTGATGTTCCCACGAACCTCCGTAGCTTCGATGACATGCGTGCCTTCAACGAAATGCGCCCCGCCCCCGCGCGAGTTGGCATAGTTGAGTTCGATCTTTGTCCCGAGCATCAGCATGGATCCGCCGTACACCTGAAGCCCACCGCCATCCGCGCCCGCTGCGTTCTCTCGAAAGACGCAGTTCTCGATCCGAGCGGCGGCAAACCACAGGTACGCGCCACCGCCAAATCCGCCGATGTTGTCCTCGAACACACAATCGCGCAGAAGCACATTGCCGCCAAAGACGAAGAGCCCACCACCGCAGTTGACGGACGGATTGGACGGAAACGGCGTACCGGTGAGTCCGCCGCGAATACGAACTCCCTCAATCCGCGTCGGCGCGGGGGTATTCGTCAGCCGAATCACCGACGTTGTCGCGCTGCCGCTGCCTTCAATCGTGGTCGCACCCGCACTGACACCGCGGATCACCACGCGCTTGCCGTCAATGTGAATCGGTCCTGGGTAGGAGCCGGCGTTCAACTGAATGAAGCGCACCTCGTTGACGGGCGCTGCATCGACCACTGCCTGAATGCTGCTGCCTGGCGACACCACAACGGTCTGGCACTCATCGGGTCGTCCGTCGCCATCAATATCGGTACTGGTTCCGGCCGCGATGTCGCAACTGTCCGGACGCGTGTTGGCGTTGCAGTCGGGAAACGTCTCGCACGCTTCGCCGATGCCGTTGCCGTTGCAATCCGCCTGATTTGGATTGGGCGTGAGCGGGCAATTGTCCGTCGTGTCGGGGACGAAGTCGTTGTCGTCGTCTGGGTCACATGCGTCACCGATCAAGTCAGTGTCGCTGTTGAGTTGGGATGGGTTTGGCGAGTACGGGCAATTGTCGGTGGCGTCCGAAATCCCATCGCCATCTGTGTCTGCCGCCGGATTCCCGATGAAGAAACTTCCCCCCGACTCGTACGTTCCGGACGCCCACTGCTGTCTGAAAATGACCTTGAGAGTGGTTCGGAAGAAACCCGGACGACTCGGATCGCCGTCCAAATCGTCGCCGCTGCGCACAATCTGCAACACGAGCGTCTGCCAGCCACCTTCGGCCACTTGCCCCTCAAATCCCCCGATGCTGCCTGCCACGACCAGCGTTGGCGAGGTCGGCACCCCATTCACCCAAGACGCACCCGTTGGAATGAAACTGCGGTCACTCGAACCCGCTGGATAGTCAAATTGAACCAGCGATGTGTTGTTGCCGCCGGCCATGCCGGTATCCGTCGCGGTGACCCACGAGTCGTTGTTGCGCGCTACCGCGCCAAGCAGGTTGAGCACAGGTGACCAAGTCGCCAACGGTGCACCATCGTCATCTTCGCCGGCGTCTTGTTGGCGTGCCACCATCGCCATCGGGTCGAACGGCGGAAGCGAGCCGATGACCGGCTGACCGAACTCGGCGCATGTAGTCAAAATCGCATCGCTGCGATCAAAGTTGGCATAAATGCGGTACTGCGTGTTGCCTTCGGCGGTCAAAGCGCGTGCCACGCTAAACCCGCGAAACTGCGGCGCCTGGCCGAACGCCGCGCCCACGACCGCGAGCGCGGCAGCGGCACTTGCGAAACGCCCGACGAACGGCACGGTAAACAGATTACCGTGATTGGGGGAACGATTGTGTGACCTCACAGTCTTCATAGAGGATCCTCCGAGCCGGCCCGTGCCTTTGTCCCTACGCAGACTAACTCCTAACGCTTCATGTTTCAAAGAACACTAACCCGTATCTCATCACCTGCAATAAAAATGGCGCGATTTTTGCGCCTCAGCATGATCAACCCGCACCTGCGCGCAAGAAAGGGCCTTGGCATGGCTCAAACGCGGTGTTGTCGTGCACTGCCGAGTAGCGGTATCGCACGCGCGTTGGAAATCGCAGAGGTCGGAATCAGGCCTCAGAAATCAGAACCAGAAGAAAGGGAAAAATCGGAAAAGAGAAAATGAAAGATCAAAGATGGGAGATGGAATTCACGGAGTCCTG
>VGYQ01000092.1 GCA_016872915.1 Planctomycetota bacterium
CCACGCACCAAGCGGTGATCGACGAGATGCGTGCGCTGCAGATCGAATCGCTATCGCCCATGGAAGCGTTCGACCTGCTGCGCCGATGGCGTCAGGATTTGGAACGCCGCAGCTGATTTACTCGCCGCCGACTGCGGCGAGCATCTGCGCCAGATCGTGCGCGTCGACCACGCCGCTTCGGTCGAGATCCGCAAGGACCTCTTCGCCCGCCCGCCACGCGTCCATGAAGAGCGCGAAGTCTGCGCCGTCCACCTCGCCGTCGAGGTTCATGTCGCCTCGGTAGAGTGCGCAGACCGCTGGTCCACGCGAAACGGTACGGGCCTCAACACCGCACGAAGCCGGCAGAAGTTCTTCATCCACTGGATTCAAAAGATCCGCGAGGCGACACTCTTGCGCGGGTGTCCAAGCACCTTCTGCTATGGAATCTGAAGAATCATGCTCCGAAGGGGACAAGCGCCGCAGCACAGTCAGTCGATCATGGAGGCGTGCCAAGAGCAGTTCGCAGGTTAGGGCTTCTCGCTCCCCATCACCCTTGGGAGCACGCACACATGCGCCGCCCGTCTGCATCGCGCCATCACCGCGCAAAGGGCTCTGCCCATCCACCGCACCGAGTCCACCATCACCGAAGCCACGCGGCTCGTTCGAAGACTTGGCGTCTGCGTGTCCTGCTCCACCTCCATTGCCACGGCCAACTCCATCGAAAGAACCACCAGCGCTTGAAGTTCCATCTCCTTCCGTGAAGGGACGTGTACCGAAATCAGCCGAGGGCAGTGTCGCTACCGTTTGTGCAGGACTGCTGCCGATGAGGGTGTAGAGACCGCGCACCTCATAGAGGTAAGTGACGCCAAGCACACCCGTGACATCATCGAACTGCACGGTTGTCGCTGGGAGGGATGAAGCAAGCACCACCGGTGATTGCGACTCGAAAGTTCGACGAACCTCGATCCCTGTGAGTGCGGGTGTTCCCACCGGCGCAGCGGTCCATGTCACACGCACGCGAATCGGATCGAAGTCGGATGCTTCGGCGCCGCTCGGTCCCAGCCGATTTCGGTAGCCAGGATCCGAGGCGCTTGGTGCGCTCAGCGCACCACTCGCGCTGCCAACGGCACGAATGGAGTATTGCCCGAGCGTCCCAATTGCGGCCGTTGAGTCTGTGAAGGTGGTACCCACTACCGCGGGAGCGATCACCGTCGTCCCACGGCGCACTTGGTAGGACACCGCGCCAGCCACAGGCGACCATGTCACATCCACACCCGAAAGAGTCAGTCCATCAGAAGCCGACACGCCTTGCGGTGCAGTCATCTGGCGGAAGCCCACATCTTCAGCACTGTTGACGGATGGTCCGGCATTTGTGAGCGTTCGAAGCGCATAGCGATAGTTTCTGCCGGGTACGGCGCTGGCATCGTCGTACGCGGAGATGGTGCCCACGGAACCAATGACGACCAACGGTGCCCCGTCCTCCGCCCGCAGCACATCGAACCCGCTTGATCCAGTCACGCTGCTCCAGATCACGCGGACATGCGCGGATGATGTTCCATCTGATGCCTGTACTGTCGAGGGGGTGGGAACGAGTCGATGCCCGGGTTCAGGTGCAGTCGGCTGGCTCAGCGCGCCGGGAAGGACGCCGATCGTTTGCAGTGTGTAGAGATAAGGCGTCCCAACGACTGCCGTCATGTCCGAGAAAGACAGGGACGCATGACTCGCCGCGAGAACAGTTGGCGGCCCGGGCACCCCTCCATTCACTGCCGCACGCGACACGCGGTACGCGGAGGCTCCAGCGGCGGCGGCCCACGCAACACTGACGCCGGAGGGCACCGTACCATCGGACGCCGTGACACCTGTCGGGGCGGACATCTGGCACCACCCATTGACAGCAGAACTCGGGGGACCAGATGCTTCTGCGCCATGGGCAATCACTGCGTATGAATAGAGAACTCCCGGCACCGCGGTGAAGTCAATGAACGGCGACTGCACCTGTGTGGTCGTCAGTACAACCGCCGATGATGTGCCCTCCGCACGCAGCACAGAGTGCCGCACCGCGCCAGCGACTGCAATCCAACTGATCTCGACACCATCGGCTCGTGTACCACCTGTTGCCTGCACACCGAGAGGCTCGCCAACTGCTCGGCGACCTGTGTCAAAGTCGCTGATCGGTCCGAGCACACCGGCACCAGGCGGCGTTGCGAGCGGGAGCAATGCCCGTACTGCATAGTCGTAGTTCACACCCGGCACGGCAGTTGCATCAACGAAACTCGGTGTCGGCCCCGAAGACCCGACCTCTGCGAAGGCCTCCGCTGCACGGCGTCGATAGATCTTGTAGCCCAGGGCAGCGCCCGTATCAACGACGACCTGTGCCCAGGTCACACGAACAGCTGTCGTCAGATCGTCAGAGGCGCTCACGGCGGCGGGCGTTCCCGCTGTGGATTGGACGAATCCAATATCGGTGGCACTGATCGGTCCGCCTCCCGCCGGTGCACGCGAACGGATGGCGTACAGATGGGGCACGCCTGGCAACACATCCGCGTCCAAGAATGGCGGACTCGACACGACAGCTCGAATCGCCAGCGCATTGCCTGCCACCGCTCGCAGCACCTCGTACTCGCGCGCCCCCAAAACCGGCACCCATGAAACAGTGATTCCACCGCTCGTGGTGCCATCGCTGGCGTTCACACCGCTCGGCGCGGCAGGCGCACGCCAACCCGTGACCTGCTCACTGAATGCGCCAAAGGCGCCCGAAGAGACGCCGCGGACCCTGTAGGGAGTCAGCTGACCGATCGGGGCAGCCAAATCGTCAAAGCTTGTTGTCCCCGTGATCCCAAGGGACACCGCCGAACCCTCGAAACCCCGCGAGACTTCGTATGCCGTCGCACCGGAAACAGGTGTCCACACGAGGCGAATGCGATCGGTGAAAGTTCCACTCGATGCGCTGACGATAGGCACATCAGCCTGTCCAAGCGGGAGGGCGAAACCAATGTCGGGCGGACTCGCTTGACTTGCGAGCCCCCCACCACGCGCCCTGACTGCGTAGCCATAGATCTGGCTCGGCACGACTGATGCATCAAAGTATTGGAGTACATCGCCCACCGTGGCGATGGTTGTGAACGCCTCACTGCCCACTCGGCGCAGGATGTCGTAACTGGTGGCTCCCGCGGAGGCATTCCATGTGACACGTACGAGCCCTTGCAGCGTGCCGTCGGATGCCTGCACGTTTGTCGGCGGAAGCGGCGACACGGAAAACGACACCGTGAAATCGCTTGAAGCAGGCGCCGCAGCATTGTCTGTGGCACGCAGTTGAAGAGATCGAACGCCAACTCCACTGCCGCCTGGGGTCCACTGCACGCGGAGCGTTGTGAGACTGC
>VGYQ01000093.1 GCA_016872915.1 Planctomycetota bacterium
TATGCCACGAGATGGCGACTCGTCAAATCACAGATTCGGTTTTGCAACACTTTTTGTGAAGAGAACTTACGGCTCGGAATCGCGGCTTAAACGCTGGTAATGCTCCCTTTCTCCGCGTCCGCGTAACGGATAGTCCTTTCGGAGCGGATGAGCGGGGTAATCCTTCCACATAAGGATGCGCCGTAAATCTGGGTGCCCACGGAACCGGATGCCGAACATATCGAACACCTCGCGTTCCGCCCATTCGGCAGCGGGCCACAAATCAGCGGCAGAATCCACATAGAGAGCAGGATCGTCGACGACGCCGGTTGTATCGAGCGAAGGCGACACATGCGTCTTCACGCGAAGTCGCGTGTTCGTACGAAGGCTGACCAAGTGATACACCACCGCAAACCGTCCGGGCTGCGGCGCCGGATAGCCGAGGTAGTCCACTCCGCCCACATCGAGCAGCATGCTGTAGTCGCAGGATGGATCGTCCCTCAGGAACCGCAGCACATCATGCACATTCGCCGCAGGGACTGTCACCGTCACCTGCCCGCGGAACACCGTTGCCTGCATCTTTACGGCAGAGAACGCTGCCTTCAGAGGAGCGAGCGCGGGATGGTTTGGCGCGGCATCGGTGGTCTGGGTCATCTCCCCAATTCTACGGCAGAGCGACTCCCGCGCGGTCTCACCAGCGGAATCGTGTCTCTCGTGACGTTCAATGGCGGAAGTGCCGCGATCCCGACAGCAGGCAGGTCACTCCGCGTTCCGTACAAAGCGCAGCGGTTTCGGCGTCCCGCTTCGATCCGCCGGGGTGCACGATGCAGCGGACACCCGCATCGATCAGCCGCGCAGGACCATCGGCAAACGGGAAGAATGCATCGCTCCCAGCTACCGGAATGCGTTCACCAGGAGCTGCGAGCACGCCTTTTGCCTTCTCCACTGCAATTCCGCAGCTTGCGAGGCGATCCATCTGCCCTGCACCGGAGCCCCAAAGACTGCCGCCGCCGCAGATGCACACCGCGTTCGACTTCAGGTGCTTGGCGACCGTCAGCGCAAGCGCCGCATCGGACAGCACCGCTGCCGATGGAACGGGACCCGCCACATGCTCAAAGTTGGTCGCCACGATCGGAAGCGTGTCGCGTTCCTGCACCAGCACGCCGCCGGGCACGGACCGAAGCGAGTGCGGGCGGTCCACTCGGTGGCGGAGCGAGCCGAGCGCGATGAGCCGCACATTCTTCCAGCGCTGCGCCAGACGATTGAACGCCGCGGGTGCGAACGAATCCGCAATCACCACCTCCAGGAAGCGATCGCCTTCCGTCATCGCTTCGGCTGCCGATAGGTCCACTTCGCCGCTGCATGCCACGATGCCGCCGAAGGCAGCCACGGGATCGCCAGCGAGTGCGGCGAGGAACGTCGCGCGCGCATCCGCACCGATCGCGGCGCCGCACGGATTCGTGTGCTTGATGATCGCGCACGCGGTCGCAGCGGACGGGAGATCCACAAGGTCCTGCACCAACTCCAGGGCGGCGCTCGCATCGAGCAGATTGTTGTACGAGAGCGCCTTCCCATGAAGCAGTGGAGCGCCCACCACCGACGGTTCGCGTGAACCAGGCACCACATATGCCGCCGCGCCCTGATGTGGATTCTCACCGTAGCGAAGCTCGCCAGCCTTCGCCAACGTGATTGTCATGACATGCGGAAAGTCGCGGCTGGCACGACCATCGAACCAACTGCTGATCGCCGCGTCGTAGGCGGCCGTGCGCGCGAACGCGGCGGATGCAAGTTCGCGTCGCAGCGCGCCCGTCGTGCTGCCTTGATGGTTGGTCAGATCGGTGCAGATGCGGTCGTACTGGCTCGGGTCGGTCACCACGCAGACGTGCTCAAAGTTCTTGGCGGCAGACCGAATCATGCTCGGACCGCCAATGTCGATGTTCTCGATCGCCTCTTCGTCGCGCACCCCGTCGCGGCGGATCGTCGACTCAAACGGATAGAGGTTCACGCACACGAGGTCGATCGGCGCAATCCCGTGCTCCGCCATCGCAGCGACATGTGCTGGCTTGTCGCGCCGCCCAAGCAGTCCGCCGTGAACGCGCGGGTGCAGCGTCTTGACTCGCCCATCGAGCATCTCGGGGAACCCCGTCAGTTGTTCAATCGGCACCACGGGAATCCCTTGCGCCGCAAGCGCGGACGCGGTGCCGCCGGTGGAGACGATCTCCACGCCGTGGTCGACGAGGGTTCGCGCAAATCCCACGAGATCGCGCTTGTCGCTGACGGAAATCAGCGCGCGCCGCACGCGAACAAGATCGCTCATGGTTCGGTGGATTCCGGCTCGGCGTCGCTGTCGCCGTCCGCGATCGGCGCAGGCTTTGGTTCAGGCGTGGGCTCGGGCGTGGGCGCAGGTGCTCGCTGCAGGGGAGCGCAGCGCTGCAGCAGGCCGGTGGATGACAGCAGATAGACGTCGGCGCCATTGCCGGCTGCCGCGGCGATATCGACCGCATCGGGAAAGCGTGCGGTCGCCGACATCTTTCCGTTGGCCGAGTTGATAGTGGTCGCAGTCCGAGTCCGTGCATCCCACAGCATGAAGTCGTCGCCGATCATGCAGATCGGTTCGCCCGCGGCAGAAGATCGCCATGCCACGCGCCCATCGCGCAGCGTCATGTCGGTCGTGGTGTCAGGCAAACTCTCGAGCGCCACAAGATCGCCGCCCGCGATGCGCGTCAGCACAAGACCGCCACCAACGAACAAGCGACCGCTGAGTTCATCCATGGACTTCCATCGCCAACGAACTTTGCCCGAGCGGCTGTCCATGGCATGCACCGAGTAATCGCTGCAGCGCGCGTACACGCTCAAAGGATCCGATGCAAGATTGCCGGCAACGCCAGCGCCAACATCCTGCCGCCATACTGACTTGCCTCGATCGGCAGAGAACACGGCCACCTCTCCGCCGCTACCGCCAACGGCCACGGCATCGCCGAGCAGCAGGGGGGCATCCACAACCGTGCCCCGTATTCCGTTCACATGCATGAACGCTCCAATGCTCAGTTGCTGCCACACCACTTGTCCAGCCCTTGATCCAAAGATCGCGTAGTCGCCCGCCACCACGGCGGGGGTCATCGGGAGGCGAGTGATCTTGTGCCGTGCAGCCAAACGCCCAGTCGTGAAATCGGCGGCAATGATTCCGCTGTCGAGGCAGACAACAACCTCATCACGCTTCAATTGCGGCGCACG
>VGYQ01000094.1 GCA_016872915.1 Planctomycetota bacterium
GGGCCGACCAATCTTCCTCATCGACGAAGTACTGCGCGGCGCCGCGCAAAGCCCATCATGAGCAGTGCGCCGATGCCGGCGGCGGGCGCGGGAATCACTTGCGGGGCTGCATTCGTGCCGAACACCCACGCATCGGCGCTGCCCGCGGAGAGCATTCGCGATTGCGCACCGAACGGTGCGAGGGACCAACCTTCGGCCGTATCGATCCAAAAGTGCCAGTAGTTTGGGATCGGCCAAAGGTCACCCGTGCCGTAGTCGCGATCGCCCTCGATCGTGATGCCGGTCAAGAACACGCCGAATGAATAGGTCTGATACTCGAGCGAAAACGAATCGAGTTCCGCATCAATCGCGAGCAGTGCGTCCCAACTGCTGATGGAGTCGCTCGCGAAGCGGAGGGAATAGAGATACGTATCGCCATCCTCCTGGTCGATCTGAATCGTCGCTTGGTTGTTGCCTGCGCCGACATCAAAGGTTGCCACGATTCCCGCATCAGCAGCGGTTGTGGAGGCTGCCGTGATGAAGACCGCAGAGGCGATGGGTGCGAGAAAAAACTTCGGCGCGAGCGCGCCACGGCGGGAGATGAGGGACAACATGAAAAATCTCTTTCTGCATGCGGAGCCTGTTCAGCGCAGGATCCAAAGGGAGGGCATGACCACGCTGCTCATCTGGTCGACCCGACTTGCCGCATGGGAAGGGAACCCACATGGCTCACGGTGACGCGATCGTTGCGGATTTGCACCGCATTCCTCCAGACGAGAGCGTGCCGTCGCAACCGCGGCGGCAGCATCAAAATATTGAACCAAGTCCACAACTGTCAAATGCGCAGACTTTCCCCCGCAAACTCCACGGGAGCACGTCCGCGTGGGCGCGCAGCAACCCACTCCGCTGCCTTACGATGCACCCATGAGCGAACAGCAGATGGCGGCGATCGAACAGCACGCGCTGCGATTCCAGCAGGACTTTCAGCGCGTGCGCCGCGAAGTGCAAAAGGCGGTTGTCGGTCACAAAGCGGTCGTTGATGGCGTGCTGATCGCACTCTTCGCCAACGGGCACGCGCTTCTCGAAGGCGTTCCTGGACTCGGAAAAACTTTGCTCGTGCGGTCGTTGTCGCAGGCACTGTCGCTCGTCTTCAGCCGCATCCAGTTCACGCCCGATCTGATGCCCGCTGATGTGACGGGCACGACGATCGTGGTCGAGCGCGATGGCGCACGCGACTTTCAGTTCCGGAAGGGACCCGTCTTTACTCAGATCCTTCTTGCCGACGAGATCAACCGCGCAACGCCGAAGACGCAGTCGTCCCTGCTGGAGGCAATGCAGGAGCGCAGTGTGACAGTCGGCGGCGTGACGCATGTGCTCGACAAGCCGTTCTTGGTGATGGCGACGCAGAACCCAATCGAGCAGGAAGGCACCTATCCACTACCCGAGGCGCAGCTCGATCGATTCTTCTTCAAGCTGGAAGTTGGATACAGCTCACGCGAGGAGTTGTCGGAGATACTGAACCGAACGACAGCGGGCGAGAGCCCTGCGATCGAACGCGTGCTCGATGCGAATACGATCCTGTCGCATCAGAAGCTGGTGCGATATGTGCACGTGGCGCCGCATGTGCAGGACTACGCGGTGCGACTGGTGCTGGCGACGCATCCGCAGGGTCCATTCGCAACGCCCATGACGAACAAATACCTGCGCTTCGGTGCCAGTCCGCGTGCCGCCCAGACACTCGTGCTTGGTGCGAAGGTGATGGCACTGCTTGGCGGACGCGCACAAGTGACCAGCGATGACATCCGTGCCTGTGCACTGCCGGCGCTTCGGCACCGAGTGCTCGTGAACTTTGAGGGTGAGGCAGAGGGCGTGCACCCCGACTCGATCATCTCGAACGCACTTGAGACGCTGCCCGCAGACGCCCGAGTGCCCGCCTGAAGTCGCAGCAGGCGGTTTGAACGGCACTTTGAGGGGGCAAGCGCCAAAACTGCCATTTTTCTGTCGCTGAATCGTTCAAAATGAGTCAATCTGCCCGCCGCCGTTTGCCTGCACTCACGGGTATCGGACATTGATGGGCAGGAGGTCTCATGAAGGAAACAGACATCAGCTCATGGCACGCAACATGGCAAGGAGGTCCAACGATCCGTGCAACAGGTTGGGCGGCACGCCTGCCGAGCGAGGTTTCACCGCCCACCACAGAGGACGGCATTTGCGCGGATCTTGACACGACCGCTGCCGCCGCGGAGCGCTTCGGTTGGAGCACCCGCATGCCCGATGGCAGCAGCACGATCGCCGCCGATGTCCTTGAAACAGTTCAAGGGCTGATGGTCCGCGCCGACGAGGCTGGCGCGCGAATTCGAGTGGAAATCGACCCGCGGGCTTCGGATTATGCGGCCGGCCCCATCGGAATCATCGTTTTTGGGGTCCTCCGTCGGGCGATTGAGGCCTGCGCGTGGGTCACATCGCATGGCAGTGGACGAAAACTTGACGCCGATCGCTGCAATATCACCTTAGTGGTGCGGCTCGATGGAAGCGTCCTGCGCATTCACTCGCTCGACGAAGCTGGGTGCCGTGAAGTGCCCGCGGCGGACGCGGCATTCGGACTCGCAGCGGCGACCGTGCACTCGCTTGGCGGTACGCTTTTCATTGGCTCAGTGCCCTTTGGCGAAGAGACGCTTGTCTCTGCTGAAGTGCCACTTGGGCGTTCGGCAACTTCCGCAGGAAACGCCGCATGAATGAGAACGATTCAACGCGCGCGTTCGTAGATGAAAGCATGCACATGAAGCACTCGAGACAATCAGGAACTACTGCTCGCAGAACGCCGCTGCTGTCGCTCGCCGTTGCCGCGTCGCTCGCGTGCGCCGCGGTGATGTCCGCCTCGGCGCAGAACGCGCGCGCTGGGAAGGCGGAGGCGCCGAGCGGGAATGCGCCCGCACGAAATGGTGCGCCGCTCGGTGGCGGTGCGAACAACCGCGGCGTGGG
>VGYQ01000095.1 GCA_016872915.1 Planctomycetota bacterium
ATCCGTGCGCTGAGCAGGAGGGGCGCTCAACGGCGCCGCTGTGCTGATTGCTGTGGGCGAAAGCGCAGCTGCCCAGGCTGCGGCGCCTGCCGCGACGGTCTGTATGAGGCGCGCAGGCAATAATGTGGGGATCGGACCGTGCTTCATAGAGGAGGGGGTTCCCATGAACGGGAACACGGCAGAATAGCCAAAGCTGCAGCCGCCAAAACTTACTCAGGTTCATTGGCTCGATGGCAGATGCAATACTCCAAAAAGGACTCAGCCGCGCCCTTTTCAGGTTCGCGGCTGGTCCCCCTTTTCTCACTCCCAATCCTGCACAGCTGGGCTTTCAATCACATCCCTTGAAACTGCCTCGAGGATTACGAGGTCCCTTTTCCCTCATCCTCGAACTATCTGGTTCCCTTTGTTCGAAGGCCCTTTTTTCCGACGAACAACCATCACCATCCCAACTGCGTGTCATTGAATAAGGAGGTCCCTACTCCTCCCTATCAACACTGAGAAGATAGTTTGTAACGAGAAGATTGCAAGTTGCCGTTCCAAAAATGTTCAAAATCGTTCAGTTTCTGCGCCTGCTCCCATGGCAAAATATCCAAGAAGGAGTCTCACCTGCCCCCCTTGGTACCGCAATTGCAGGACTCACCAGGCCGAATCACGCCTCGCCGCATCGGGGCGAGTGCAGTTGTTGCGCTTCTTGTCGTACTCCTGAACTGCGCCGATGCCCGTGCGCAGGCCGCGCCGCGAGCACAGAAACCCTGGTGGGAAAGAACTGCAACAAGCACTCACGCTGGCAGCACGCACCAACTGCGGGGCGACCTGTCGGCGGACAACCTTGCCGAGTCGTCGCGTGCAGTCGATGCGCAGTGGCAGCAGATCGATGCGCTGCTCGGTTCACTGCGACCCCGATCGCGCACCGTTCAGCAGGTGCTCGTCTTCGCGGCGTTCGACGATCTCGCTGACACGCTGCGCTCGCAGTTCGCGGTCGACCCGCCCGGTCATGCGTTCGCGTTCTTCTCCCCGCTCGGGCAAGGCGTCGCGATCTGCACGGAGGATGTCGCTCCGCCGCAGGCGATCCGCGGCCTCGCGGCTGCGCTCACCGCCGAGTATCTGCGACTCTGCTGCGGCGGCGATGTGCCGCCCGCGATCGAGTGCGGTCTCCTGGATCTTGTCGCGCGCGCAGACCCGCGCGGCAGCGGCACTGGCGCCGCTGGGATCGCCGCCGTGCAGGCTGTACTCAAGGACAAGTCCGCGCTCTCGCTGTTCGATCTGCTTGTGAAGGACCGCAAGGAGTGGGACGAAGCCTGCGCCAGCAGCGACAACGGCGCGCTGCAAGAGCAGGCGGCATCGCTTGTGCGGTTCATGCTGTCGGGCAAAGGCGGCATGAAGGCGGGCGCGTTCACCCAGTTCCTGCGCGACATTTCGTACGGCGCCACCGCATGGAGCGCGTTCGCGCGCGTCTACGGCATCGCGTCCGACCGCGACTGGAGCGAGTTTGACAAGCGCTGGCGCGACTTCGCGCAGAAGGAACAACCGAGCGCAAACGAGACGCTGCGTGAACGGCTCGCGTTTCTTGCCGAGGGATCGCTGCTGCTCGAGCGCGAGGGAACGCCCCCGAGCAGCTTCGCGGAACTCTCGCAGTCGCTGACCGACCGCGCGTTCATCTGGCCCAAGCGTTGGCGACCGGGGTTCTCCACTGTTCGCGCCACCGATGCGTCGTCGTTTCGCCCAGTCGACTCGCCCGCGCGCAAGGGTGGATCGGCCAAGCAGCCCGAGTTCACATGGACCGCGCCCGCCCCGCCCGCCGCAGCACCCAGGGCGCCCAGCGGCGCGCCTCCAGCGCCGCTCTCTGCGCCGCAGCCCGCGACCATTTCAAGCAGCGACCCACCCGGACGCGCTCTTCAGATCCGTTGGCTCAAGACGCGCGTGCAGCCTGAAGCGCCGTGGGTGTGGGATCTCGTTCCTGCGAAGTGACGCACAGCGGCGTACATTCGCACCCAATGGCGCAGGGAACCACCTCCCCAAGCAGCGCACTCCGCGCACGAATGGAACGCGGCTGCATCGTCGTGCCAGGCGCGTTCAACGCACTCGTCGCACGCGCCGTCGCGCACGCGGGCTTCGAAGCGTGCTACGTCTCCGGCGCCGCCACTGCCAACTGCAGCGGCTTCCCGGACATCGGACTCCTCTCACTCACCGAAGTCTGCCGCACCATCCGCGAGATCGCCGACGCAAGCGGATTGCCCGTGATCGCAGATGCCGACACGGGCTTCGGCGAAGTCGAATGCGCCGTGCGTGCCATGATCGAATACGAGCGCGCGGGCGCAGCCGCACTGCACATCGAAGACCAAGTCTTCCCCAAGCGCTGCGGTCACCTCGACGGCAAGGAACTCATCTCTGCGCAAGCCATGGCGGACAAGATCGCCGCCATGAGCACCCGCCGACTCTCGCGCGATTTCATCCTCATCGCGCGCACCGACGCACGCGCCGTCGAAGGCATCGACGGCACCGTCCGCCGCGCCAACATCTACCGCGAAGCAGGCGCCGACATGATCTTCCCCGAAGGCCTCGCAAACGCAGGCGAGTTCGCGCAGTTCGTGAAGGCGTCGCCCGGCTGGTCGCTCGCGAACATGACCGAGTTCGGCAAGACCGATCACATCAGCGCAGCGCAGTTCGCGGCGATGGGATACGCGGCGGTCATCTACCCGCTGAGCGTGATGCGCATGGCCATGAAGGCAGTCGAGGATGGTCTCGCGCACCTGAAGGCGCACGGCTCGATGGAAGCCATGCTGCCGCGCATGCAGCACCGCACATCGCTCTATGAACTGCTCGGCTATCGGCCCGGCACGCAGTGGAACTTCCCTCGCGGCGGATGATCCGCGCCTTCGACGCGCATCATCCGCGCCTTCGGC
>VGYQ01000096.1 GCA_016872915.1 Planctomycetota bacterium
CAGATCGAACTGGGTGTACAAGCTCCACTGCCAATCTGTGTGACTGCCAAGCTGGTCCACACGCATCTCGATAGTTTGCAGCGCACCTACGCTGGCCTATCATTTGACTTCACGTTTCATTTGCCACATCAGCAGGCGGTGGCAAATCAAATCGCCCATGCCATGCGAAGCGCACAAGCTTCCGTGGTGCCTGCCCCGGAGCCTTGAACCATGTCACTGGTTTCCTCAAACCCGATTCTCGCCGACAGTGTTGTGCAGTCCGCCGTTCAGCAGAGTACCGGCAGCGGCACCTGCACCGTCAATGGCGTGATCAACAAGACCACGGGACTGATCCTGCTTGCCGTCGTTGCGGGCGCGGTTTCGATTCCAGTCACGAAGGCATATCCCGCATCGCTCATGGTGGCGTTCATCGTGTCGCTGCTTGTGTCGATTGCATCAATCTTTCTCGTGCGAAGCTCGCCACGAATCGCAGCGACTATTGCCGTGCTGTACTCGGTCGCGCAGGGCTATGTGCTCGGTGCGCTTGGCATGATCCTGCAGAATGTGCTCGACCAACAGGGCATTCAAGTGCCTGGCGGCATAGCGCTGCAGGCGTTCCTCATCGTGGTCGGACTGATGGTCGCCATGCTCACGCTCTTCCGCTTCGGCATCCTGAAGGGGGGCGCAATGTTCACGGCAGTGCTCTCTGTGGCAACGCTCGGGATCTTTTTCACCTTCCTGATCGCGATGATCATGGGACTCTTCGGTGTCGACATGTCATGGTTCTCGCTGCAAGGTGCGCAGCAGGGCGGTCAATCGGCGCTGATAGGACTCGGTATCAACGGCGTGGTGCTCATCGTTGCCGCCCTCTGGATGGTGGTGGACTTCCGCCAGATTCAGGATGCGGTGGCTGCGGGTGCGCCTTCGTCGATGGAGTGGTACCTCGCGTTCGGTCTCGTGGTGACTCTTGCGTGGGTGTACCTCGAGGCGTTGAAACTCGTCTTCCGTCTCGCGCAGATGTTCGGCAGCCGCAAGTAAGGGCGAACGGACTTGCATCAACCTCAAAGCGAGGTTGTCACAGCGCGGACTGCCGAGTGAAACGTGCTGCGCAGACCTGATCTTCAGGTGTTCGAGGGCGTATCGTCGATGTCGACGTCCGCCTCGAATGGCTCCGTGAGATCGACGCAAATGTCGATCCCCGCTTCAATCTTGAAGATCAGATGTGCAGCGTAGGACATCTCCACCGGGTGGTCGTTGCCGAAGCGGCGCGCCACTGTGCGGAAAATGTCGGTCACTCGCGGTGCGATGCACTCAATGATTCGCCGCTCCTGGCTTTGACGGAAGAGTGCGTAGTAGCCGTCGCCGAGATAGTCAACAGACAGGTCGCCGTCCATGGTCGATCCTCCTGCGGGGGAATGTACTGCGTCCATGCGGTTCGCAAGAGGCTCGCAAAGAATTTTCGTGACCAAGTGTGGATCACCGATCACTCGGCGCGCCGACTCGATGGCGGAGGCGTTCAACCCGAACCGAACTCGCGGCGAAGCGAGTCGCCATGCTCATCGAGTCGAGGGGGTCGGCGGCGTGAAGTCGCCACCTCAAAGTCGCTCATCTTGATCGGCGTGTTTGGAACGCTCGCGCCCGGCATCTGCGGATCGTCGATGGGGATGATCATCCTCCGTGCGTGGAGTTGCTCCATTCGGACCATCTCGGGAATCGACTGGATAGGGGCACAGGGGACCCCCGCGCTGTGGAGGGCTGCGATCCATTGGTGCGCCGGCCCGCGGCGCAGAATCGCGGTGATTTCGGCATCGAGCGCATCGATATTGGCAAGTCGGTCGGCATTTGTCGCAAACCTTTGGTCGAGGGCGACTTCGGTGCAGCCGATCGCCAGACACAGATCGCGAAAGAGCCCGTCATTCCCCGCCGCGATCACGATCCAGCGATCCGCGCACTCGAAAGCTTGGAAGGGGGCGATCGATGGGTGTCTGGTTCCGCGGGGCTTTGGATCGACGCCGGCGGCTGTGTGTGCGGTGATGGCAGCTTCCAAGAATGCAACCTGCGAGTCGAGCATCGCCACATCGATCATGGATCCCCGCCCTGTCGTTGTCCTTCGGTGGACGGCGCTCACGATGCCAAGTGCGAGGTAAAGCCCTGCCACAAGGTCTCCGATCGATGCCCCGACGCGTACGGGTGGCGCCCCCGGGCTTCCCGTAATGCTCATCATCCCGCTGAGGGCCTGCGCGATGATGTCGTAGGCAGCATTCTCGGAGAGGGGGCCTGTCGCCCCAAATCCTGACACTGCGGCATAGATGAGGCGTGGATAGCGCGCGTGGAGTGTTTCCCATGAGTAGCCGAGGCGAGTGAGTGTGCCAGGGCGAAAGTTCTCCACCAGCACATCGGCTTGGGTGAGCAGCCCTTCGAAAACAGTGCGATCGTCGGTACGGGTGAGGTCCAGTGCAACGGATTCCTTGTCGCAGTTGACGCTTGCGAAGTACACGCTGTGCCCATCCACATGCGGGCCGAACGCACGCGCATCATCTCCACTGCCGGGGCGTTCCACCTTGATGACGCGCGCGCCGAGCGAGGCGAGCGTAGAAGTTGCAAATGGCGCAGCCAGAACACGCCCAAGATCGACAATGGTCAGTCCAAGCAGTGGCGCGCCCGATTGGGAGGAGGGCATCTCGGGGAAGAATAGGTCGCACCT
>VGYQ01000097.1 GCA_016872915.1 Planctomycetota bacterium
GGACCGCGGTACTCGATGCACGGAATTGGCAGCCCCAAGATTGCTCGGAGGTGCAGATCAAACTCGCTGAGGTCTTGGGACACCATCGTCACCATGCCCGTGTCGTGGGGGCGCGGTGAGAGTTCGCTGAAGATCACTTGATTGCCTCTCAGAAAGAACTCGACCCCAAAGAGTCCTGCACCTCGCCTGCCTGCAATGCGATCGGTGATGAGCTTGGCCATGCGCTGCGCTTTGCGAACGGCGGATGCACTCATCGGATGCGGCATCCACGACTCTTGGTAATCGCCGCGCTCCTGCCGATGTCCGATTGGCCTGACGAAAAGTGTCTTGCCTACTTCCGGTCGCTGCTTCACCGTGAGCAGTGTGATCTCCGAGTCAAAGCGGATGAACTCCTCCGCAATGACGCGCACCGTATCGCCGCGCATGCCCTCAAGCGCCTTCTTCCACGAGCGAGCAAGATCAGACTTCGTTCGGGCGATGGACTGACCCTTTCCCGATGATGACATGATCGGCTTGATGACGCACGGCAGGCCGATGGATCGCTTCCCGCTCCCAATCACAATGCGCTCGAGTTCATCTGCACTGCTGGCAAATGCATATCGAGCCGTTGGAAGCCGCAATTCCTCTGCGGCAAGCGAACGAATGGCATCACGGTTCATGGTCAGGTGCGCCGCACGTGCGCTTGGGATCACAGTGGTGCCTGCTGCCTCGATGCGCAGGAGTTCCTCTGTGCGGATTGCCTCGATCTCAGGCACCACGTAGTCCGGTGCATAGGTGCGCACGAGACGGCGAATGGCGGCGCCATCGAGCATGTCGATGACCGCGCTTTCATCAGCAACCTGCATGGCGGGCGCGCCTCGGTAGCGGTCGACGGCGATCACTCGGCAGCCAAGCCGTTTGGCGCTGATGACGAACTCGCGGCCGAGTTCGCCGCTGCCAAGCAGCAGGATTGTGCGGGGGAGCGAATCATCCGTTCGGCCGCGGCGGCGCGCATGTGCAGTGGGCATCCCCAGAACGATAAACGCGCACGAACATCTGTGGGGAGGGCGTGCGGAAGCAGGGTCGACTTACTGTCTTGCCTGCAGGGGTCGAGCGAGGAACTGTCCATGTCCCGTCTGGCCAACGAATCGCCCATCTTCGACAGCGCGGGCGCCGCGTATCCAGACATCGCGCACCGCTCCAGCCACGGACATCCCCTCAAAAGCGCTGTAGTCGACAGCACTCGAATGGGTTCGCGCCGAAATGGTTGATCGCGCGCGCGGATCAAAGATCACAAGATCTGCATCCGCACCCGCTGCGATCGTGCCTTTGCGCGGATGCAGTCCGAACTGTTTCGCGGCATTGGTGGATGCAACGCGCACCAATGTGCACAGGTCGATCTTGCCCTCGGCGACACCGCGTCCGTACAGCACCTTCACGCGCTCTTCGATCGAGGGGATGCCGTTTGGGATCTTCGTGAAGTCGCGTTCGCCAAGTCGCTTCTGCGTGGCAAAGTCGAATGGGGCGTGATCGGTCGCCACGGTATCGATGTCGCCGCGGCGGAGCGCGTTCCAAAGCACCGCCTGATTGGAGCGATCGCGCAGCGGCGGCGACATCACGAACTTCGCGCCCTCGAAGTTCGGGCGTTCCGCATACTCCTTGTCGAGCACGAGGTACTGGATGAGCGTCTCGATGCCGACCCGTACGCCGCGGGCACGCGCGGCAAGCGCGCGCTCAAGTGCCTCAGCGCACGACAGATGAACGATGTAAGTCTCCGCACCCGTCATCTCCGCAAAGGTCATCAGGTGATCGACCCCGCTCGCTTCCACGCGTGGTGGACGGCTGTCGTGGTGCGCTTCGGGACCCGTGCGGCCAGCCGCGAGCAGTTCGCGCGAGCGTTCCGCAATCAGCGTCTCGTTTTCACAGTGTGCGGTGACGACCACCCCGAGTCGACGCGCGAGCGCCAGCGTGCGATACAAGACCTCGTCGCCGATCCCAAACGCGCCCCTGTAGGCGAGAAACACCTTGAACGAGGCGACGCCGCGGCGCACGATCGAGGTCAGCGTCGCTTCCGTCGTGTCGTCCCAGCGGGTGACCCCCATATGAAAGGAGTAGTCACACGAAGAGCGATCGCGCGCATTCGACATCCACAGATCAAGCGCAGCCGTTGGATCATCGCTTGAAGACGGGCACACCATTTCAATCAGCGTGGTCGTTCCACCGAGCAGCGCTGCCTTGCTCGCGGTCTCCCATGTGTCTTTCGCCAGCGTCCCCATGAAGGGCAAGTGAATGTGGACGTGTGGATCGATGAAGCCGGGAAAGATCAGCATCTCGCGTGCATCGACCGTTGTGCAACCCGCGGGCGCATCGATGTGCGGCGCAATCGCAGCGATGTGCTCACTGTCGATCAGGATGTCGGCGCGAAACTGGCGCGTATCGGTGACGATCTCGCCACCACGGATCAGGGTCTGTTGCGGTGCGATTGGCATCGGCGTGCTGAAAGTCTAATGGGCAGGGGAGTGCAGGCTGTTAGACTCTCACCATGTCGGCAGCGCAGATATCCGCTGATGCGCTCGTCATTGGCGGTGGCGTTGCGGGACTTTTTATTCTGGACTCGCT
>VGYQ01000098.1 GCA_016872915.1 Planctomycetota bacterium
GGCGCGGTATGCGTGCGCATGCAGCGCGCCGCACGCGATACGGCGATCAGCATGTTCCTCGGCAACTTTCATCCGCAGTCATTCGGCTGGACACGCTCGCTCGACTCGATTCGCCGCGTGATCGCCGCGGAGCGCGCGCTCGCGCCGCGTGCACTCGATGTGCTTGGCATTTCGTACGAGGACATTCGCTACGAGTCGCTCGTGGAATCGCCGCGTGAGCACATGGAACGCGTGCTGTCGCGACTGGGACTGCCGATGAATGAGGCGACACTCGCGCCCGAGGCGAACACCCGCGCGGTGCTGACACTCAGTCACGAGCAGGTACGCCGCTCGATCAATCGTTCATCGATCGGTCGCTGGCGAAACTACGAGTGGGCGTTCGACGGGGCGTGGGACGCGTTCGGCAGCGAGTGACCGCAGGCGTACTCCGTGCATGGACGGAAGGTGGATCGACAGTGGCTGCCGATCTAGCATCGCGCCATGGATACAGGGGCATTTGTCATCGGCGGTCTTACGGGGCTGTCGGTCGGAGCGCTGGCGGTGTATGCGTGGCTCAAGTCGTCGAGTGCTGCGGAGGGTGCGCGCAGTGCGGCGCTGCGCGAGCAACTCGATCGCTCCGTCGCAGAAGCCAAGTCCGAACGCGAGCGCGGGGACGAAACGGCGCGTGGGCTCGCGCGCTCGGAACAGGAGCGACGGGCGCTGCAAGAGCGCATCACCGAGCGTGAGCGGATGCTGAAGGATTGGATAGCGTCGTTCGAAGAGGCGCGATCGAAGCTGGTGGAGACATTCAAGGCCACCGGCTCGGATGTGCTCAAGAGCACCGCGACGGAGTTGCTGAAGCAGGCGAAGACGCAGTTCGATGGGCAATACCAACTGTCGCAAGCGGATCTGGAGGCGCGGCAGAAGGCGATCGATGCGACGCTGCTGCCCCTGAAGGAACAGCTGACCGCGAACGCGGCGCTGGTGAAGGATCTCACGGAGAAACGAGAAGGCGACAGCAAGGCTCTCGCCGAGCAGTTGAAGCAGATTGCGGATCTTCAGCAGCGCGCATCTGCGGCGGCGATGACGCTGTCGGGCGCCATGCGCGACACTCGCCAGCGTGGTCAGTGGGGCGAGGTGAGTCTGCAGAATGTGCTTGAGATGGCTGGCATGGAGAAGCACATTTCGTTCGCGCTTCAACAGGGGATCACCAGTGACGACGGCGACATGTCGCGTCCAGACTGCATCATCAAGTTGCCGGGCCGACGCTTCATTCCGCTCGACTCGAAGGTGCCGATGAACAGCTATTTCGATGCGCTCGATACGACGAAGTCCGATGCCGAGCGTGCGGCGGCGCGCACGGCGCATGCCCAGGCGGTCAAGGGGCATGTGCGAGCACTCACGAAACGACAGTATGGGAAGGCACTCGCAAACGAATTCGGAACGGCCGAGGAACTGACAATCATGTTCATCCCAGTGGAGAGCGCACTGACCGCCGCGTTCGAAACCGATGCGGAGATCTTCACTTCATCGCTGCAAGACAAGATCATCATCACCACCCCTGCCACACTGCTTGCGCTGCTGCGGACCTGCGCGTTGCAGTGGACGCAGGAGCAACTGAATGAAAACGCACGGCAGATCGGCGAACAAGCGAAGCAGTTGCTCGAGCGACTTGGGGTGTTCACCGATCATCTCGAGAAGATGAAGAAGGGACTGGATGGTGCGAACAAGTCGTATGACGATGCGGTGCGTTCGTTCAATGCCAGACTGCTGCCCGCCGCGCGCAAGACCGCAGAACTGATGGGCGATGCCAAGAACGAGCCAGCCGAACTGCCCACCGTGGCTGCGATCTTGCCGGAAGATGTGGCGAGCCGCTAGCCTTCGCGGACCATGAGTCCACATACACCACTGATTCCTGTCACGCTCGTTCTCGTCCTTGCTGCAAGCGGCTGCCTGTCGATCCGCGGCGACACGACAGTCGTTGGTGAAAAAAACAGCGGGACGGTGGCAGGTTCGAAAGCCCCGGCATCGTCGCAGAGTGCGCGCGGGCCGATCACCGAGCAGCAGGTGAACGCCGCGCAGCAGGCATGGTGCGATGGGCTCGTGAATGTGGCGCAGACGCATGCGCGCGGCGGTGATGCCAAGGCGGTCGCTGGCAAGATGATCGATGACACATACGACTATGCGGGTGGAACAGTGTTCTTCAAGCCGACGCTCGCATCAGGTCCGCGCACTTTCCGCCCCACGCGTGAGGGCGCGCTGGCGTACTTCGTGGGTGGCAACCCGAACTTCCCTGAAGACACCGGCTTTGCGCTCAAGGGCTGGACCAAGGCGCGGTACGACAACAACGCGGCTGAGAACGGCATTCAGATCCACGGCGACATCGCGATCACGATGGGCAATGTCTATATCACCGGTCCGGACGGCAAGGAGATCATGGTCGA
>VGYQ01000099.1 GCA_016872915.1 Planctomycetota bacterium
CATTGCGGCACTTGCACGCGAACTGGGTGTGCGCGAAGTCCACACGGCACCCTGCCAAGCCTTTGATGAGGTGCGCGAGAACGCTGCGGCCGCGCGTGCGCTCGGCATGTTTGGCGCCTCGCTTGTGGTGCACGATGAAACAACGATGATCGCCGCGCGCGACTTGCCATTCGCGGTCGATGAGCTGCCTGATGTGTTCTCAAATTTCAGACGCATCGCCGAGAAGAAGTGCCGCGTGCGTGAGCCGCTGCCCGTTCCGGCACTGGCTGCGATACCCGCTGAACTCTGTGCGCGCGCCGCCGAGGAATCCGCACGGACGCTCGCGACAGAGGATCTGGCGCAGGCGCGTGCTGCGGCGGCGCAGCAGGATGTGCGGGCCGCGTTCACCTGTGTGGGCGGCCGATCCCATGGCTTGGCGAGAATGCACCGGTGGTTCTGGGAGACCGATTGCATCGCGCGATACAAGGAAACGCGGGATGGGCTGATTGGCGCGGACTTCTCCTCGCGGCTCTCCCCTTGGCTTGCTCTTGGCACGATTTCGCCGCGCGAAGTGGTCGCAGAGATTCGTCGGTACGAGCGCGAACGCACAGCCAATGAGAGCACCTATTGGCTCTTCTTTGAACTCCTGTGGCGCGACTACTTCCACTTCTGGGTTCAACGCGCGCAAGGGCGCGCATTCAAGGCGAACGGCGTGCTCGGACGCACCGCATGCGGGGTGCAGGATCAGAGCGCGTATGCAGCGTGGTGCGAAGGCGCCACCGGCGAACCATTCGTCGATGCGAGCATGCACGAACTCCGCGCGACTGGACAGTTGTCGAACCGTGCGCGGCAGAATGTCGCGAGTTGGCTCGCGAAGACCGCGGGCATCGATTGGCGCTGGGGCGCGGCATGGTTCGAGAGCCAACTGATCGACTTTGATGTTGGGCCTAACTGGGGCAACTGGCAATATGTTGCAGGCGTCGGGAACGACCCGCGCAACCGAGTCTTCAACGTGCAATCGCAGGCGGACCGCTACGACCCGGATGGCGCCTACCGCGCGCTCTGGTGCAGCGTCTGAATCATGGTCCCTGTACCATCCGCGTTCGTCACGGAAGCGTTCCGTTACGCCGCCCGTGGTTTTTCCCGTGACACAATCCAAATCCCCCGCCGTGCCTGCACCCGCAGGCTTCAAGAGCCTCCACCTGCACCCGCTGATCCTGAAGGCCGTTGAAGCCGAGGGCTACAGCATCCCGACAGCGATTCAGGCCCAGACGATTCCGATCGGTCTCTCCGGTCGCGATGTACTCGGTATCGCGCAGACCGGCACGGGAAAGACTGCGGCATTCGCGCTTCCGATCCTGCACCGCCTGAAGTCCGCGGAACATGCGCATGGACATTCGGCGCGGCGCCCGCGTGCGCTCATCCTCGCGCCAACCCGCGAACTCGCGGCGCAGATCGGCGAGAGTTTCGCGACCTACGGCCGCAATCTGCATCTGCGTCACGCCGTGATCTTCGGTGGAGTCGGGCAACGCCCTCAAGTGAAGGCGCTGCAAGGCGGTGTCGACATCATCATCGCCACACCTGGGCGACTCATCGACCTCATGGAGCAGGGATTCGTGCATCTGGATGCGGTCAACACATTCGTGCTTGATGAAGCGGACCGCATGCTCGATATGGGATTCATCAAGCCAATCCAGCGCATTGCAGCACGCGTGCCGAAGAAGCGACAGACCATGCTCTTCAGTGCAACGATGCCGAGTGAGATTCAACACCTCGTGAACCAACTGCTGCACGATCCTGTTCGCGTTGCGGTGACGCCCGAAGCGACCACGGTGGACAAAATCACGCAGGAACTCATTCATGTGCCCAGAGCGCACAAGGTGCCACTGCTCGTTCATCTGCTGCAGGATCCTGCGATGCAACGCGTCGTGGCGTTCACCAAGACGAAGCACGGCGCGGACCGTGTCCTGAGGCGCTTGCACGCGCATGGCATCGCTGCCGACGCGATCCACGGAAACAAGGGGCAGAACCACAGAGTTCGTGCGCTGCAGGCGTTTCGCGAGGGGCATGTGCGCGTGCTGGTGGCGACAGACATCGCTGCACGCGGACTCGACATCGATGGCATCACCCATGTGGTGAACATCGATCTTCCGATGGAGCCAGAGGCGTATGTGCACCGAATCGGCCGCACGGCGCGTGCGGGCGCGAGCGGCGCTGCGATCAGTTTCTGCGACCACGAGGAACGCGGACTGCTGCGCAGCATTGAAAGGCTCACGCGTCAATCGATCCATGTGAAGCAGATACCTGCAGGACTCTCGCTTGCGGAACCACATCCCAGTGCTGCGATTCGCCCCGCGCATGCCGCGCACGCGCCCAAGGGCGGTGGACACGGTGACAGTGGTAGCGGTGGCAGTGGTAGTCGTGGCGGTCGTCG
>VGYQ01000100.1 GCA_016872915.1 Planctomycetota bacterium
GGTCGACCTACAACATCAACGCTGACCGGATCTACCTCACCGGATTCTCGATGGGTGGGCGCGGTACGTACCAGATCGGGCTGCGCAATCCACACCTGTTCGCGGCCATCGCACCCTGCGCGCCGGCATCGGACATGTTCGAGATCTTCGTCCGAGATCCCAATGGACCGGACCGCTGCAAGAAGTACATGCTCCACGACGGCAAAGGTGGACTCGAGCCGGGCGACAGCGGCGCAACGGACGCGATGTACTTCCAGACGAGTGCGCGGTTCCTGATCGAGAACGCGATGAACCTGCCCGTCCATCACAGCCATGGCACGCAGGATGCCCTTGCCTACAACCTGGTGTCCCAGCCGACGCAGTACCTGCATGGCGCACACATGATCTCGAACACATCGTTCTCGGGATGCCACGGCACCAGCGACCTCTGCTTCGGTCATACGCCGACCTTGAGCGAACTCGCGGTGCGTTTTCCCGGGCGCTACACCTGGAGTTCCAACTTCACGCCTGTCGCACACGTTCTTGATACGGCATGGATCAACGGCATCTTCGGGCATTTCGATGCATCGATTCGACCTGCAACAACCCCATCGATCCTCTACAAGACCTACACGGATACTGCACGCCGAAGTGGCTGGCTCGAAGTGGACAGCGCCGTGCCGTGGACTGGACAGCCTGCTGCAAGCCTCGCTGACGCCGTGCCGGCGTCCAACACGATCTCGATCCGCACCTGCCGGGCACGCGCGGTCACAGTCGATCTCCCGGCGGCTCAGCTCAGTCTCACGCCGAGCGCACCATTGACGATGGTCGTCGGTCGACTCGATCCTGCGGGACTTGATCCGGCGCTCAACCAGAACGGGGCACCCGACCAGACGACGATCCGTCTGCGAGGCGCCGCCGCGTGCGGTCCACTGATCGCCACGATCAATGGACAAGCGACACCACCAGGCTTCGTGCGCTGGAGCGGTGACGCCATCGAGCTCGGACCAATCGGGCTCCCGGTTCCGATCAGTTCGGCGCTCACCGTGATGGTCGCTCAGACCTCCTGCCAATCGCCGTGTCCCGCAGACCTCACCATGGACCGAGTCATCGACGGCGTTGATCTCGCATTGATGCTTGCAGGATGGGGCCGGCAGGAATCCGCGGGTGATGTCGATGGAAACGGCGACATCGACGGGCAGGACCTTGCCACAGTCCTTGCGACTTGGGGACCGTGCAGATAGGTCGCGCTCTGCGCGCCTTGCATTTCTCTACTGTTTCTTTGGTCCAGCGACCGGTGCCACGGCTCCCTGCACCGCGAAACGATCGCATTCATTCGACTCTTCGGCGGATGGCGACTTGCATCCTTCGATAGACATCACACCATTTTCGACACGCCAGTCAAATGACAGATTTGCGGTGGGCGACTCGTCGATGGCAAACTCATGGAGGAGACCGCGCCTTTCGGTAAGCGATCCAGCGACCGCGACCCACTTGCCAACCCGTGCGCAGAACGCCTCCCCAACAAGCAGTCCGTCCGAAGTCTTGAGCGCGAGCTCATAGCGATGCGGTGGTTCATCCAACTCGCCGCCCCAACATGTGCAGGTCCCCTGCAGGCGGATCTCTTTCTGTGTCGGAAGTCCAAAGTTTGTGATCATTCGCTGCGTCGCGGCTGTCCACTCAGACTCTGAGGGCATAAATCCTGGATTGCGTCCAGTGATCTCCACAATTCGGCCGTCTTCCTTGCGGGTAAACGCTCTGATCCCACCCTGGCCATAGGAACCGGTCATGGAACTCTCTCCATACTCCGCGACCATGTCTTCCCAACCGTCCCCATCAACATCTGCGAACACGATTGGCTCAATCCACTCGACAAGGTCATCATCGGCGCGCTGGATACGGTTGCCACTGATGGACCAGCGCAGCTCCTTGCTTTGCCTGCGCAGCAGACCTTCGCGCTCCATCGGAGCCGGAAGCAGTTGCTTGGCAATCAACGACAAATCGAGATCACGCCATGCCGACCGCACCGCTGGCCGCGAACGTGCGATTGCGGACAGCGCTCCGTCTTGAATAATGAACGGCGGCAAGTCAACCACGCACTCCACATTGGTCATCGGCCCGAGCCCCGACGGGGCCTCTGTCCACTCCTTGCAGGTGCGCACAAAGACGACGTGCTTGAAGTCGAACGACTCTGCCATGCGCATCCCCTCCCACTCGGAATGCGCTACGACGGCACGCGTCCGCCAGAGTTCCTCGCACGAAGCGACATCGGAAATCCACGGGAACCTCGATTTACTCCACCGCACAGGAATCGGAACACCCTCTTCGGTGGGTAGATCACTGCACTC
>VGYQ01000101.1 GCA_016872915.1 Planctomycetota bacterium
GCACGGATCCCCCCTGCTGGCTTCATGCCAATGCGAACGCCCGTGGCGCGGTAATGGTCGCGGATCGCTTCAAGCATCACGAGGGTGACAGGCATGGTCGCCGCAGGCTGCACCTTGCCAGTGGATGTTTTGATGAAGACTTCACCGTCCTTGGGTGCGGCGAGCCCTGGCACACTGGCGGCAGCGTCCATCGCCAAGTCGCTCGCCCAGCGCACCTGTTCAAGAGACCCCAGTTCGCCCGTCTCGAGGATGATCTTCAAGTGAACGCTGTCGCGACTGCGACCGCAGGCCACCGCGGCGCTTGCACACATGGCGCGTACTTCCCGGATTTCAAGACGCACATCATCGCTACGACCTGCGAGCAGCAGTCCGCGTGAGATCACCATATCGATCTCATCCGCACCCGCTTCAACTGCCCGCTTGCAGTCATCGAGCCGCACATCAAGCGGGAACTGACCACTTGGAAACCCTGTTGCAACAGCTGCGATCTTCACGCTGCTGCCGGCGAGACTGTCGCGCGCAACCGGTACAAGCGTTGGGTATACGCAGATTGCCGCTGCAGAAGGCAGTGGCGGATCGAAGGGGAGATCGCTTGGGTGCAATGCCTTCTGGCAAAGCGCACGAACCTTCTCAGGCGAATCTCGTCCCTCGAGCGTCGTGAGATCCAGCATGGAGAGCGCCATGCGAAGCGCCTGCCGTTTGGATGAGGCCTTGATGGATCGCTTGGTAAAACGAACGGCACGCGCCGTCACCATGACCGCATCCACGGTGCGTGTGCGCATGGTCAGCGTGGACGAGCGGAACGGAACAGTGCCGGAATGCTCTCAACCGTCCGCAACTGCAGGGTGCGAGTTCCCCCGTTCGTCTCGACGGCGTATACGAAGAGCCGGGCACCACGCGTGTCGAGTACGTACGCGCACTCGGTGGGACGCGCGTCGGGTCCCTGCCCCGTTGTCAGCGTCATGACGCTGATGCCACCAAGGGGTGGCTGCACCGAATCGCCGGCGAGCGCCTTGCTCTCCATGGATGGCTGCAGACACAGCATGACAAGAATGGTCGCAAGGACGCAAAAGCTTGTCGCCAATCCCCACTCAATTCGCATTCGCACTCGTGTCGAGATGCTCATGGTCGTGGTCTCCCACCCCCCGCCGCATCCGCATTCAGGTTCCGGTAGCCAATGGGCACGATGAGGCGTGACTTCTCATTCCACATCAGGCTGATCATTTCTTCGTGCGTTTCGTCGACGATGAACAGCACGCCAGCATCGACACCGCCAATGTTGCCGCCTGCCATTGAATAGTTGGAGATGCTTCGGATGCCACCACCCTCTTGCCCAGTGGCACTCCGTGCCAGCGGCACCACAACGATCGCCACGGCGATGAGCAGGTTCGCTGCAATCCATGCTTTCACGCGAAAGGAGCGGATGGGCTTCAGTGGAGTCATACGGGGCATCGGCACGCTGTGGCCGATCACTCCTTTTCCTGTGAACGCTTTGAACCCATGAGGCTGACAACAATGATGACAGCGGTGACGAAGAACATGGCGACATAGCCGACCCATGCGGAGGTGATGTTCCTTCCCGTGGGCTGTCGAGGCGCATTCGGATTGCCGTCCTGCGCGAAGCATGGCCACGCAATGAAAAGGATGGCAATGACCAAGGGCCACCAACGTCGGATCTTTGGCAGCAGCGCGCTCAAGCCTTGATGACCTCGCACTGTGTCTGTGACCCGGGGACGCGTGCCATGGCATTTCGTGTGTCGACCACCAACTTCGCATGCTTCGCGATGGCTGCATAGTCCACAGCATCATGGTCGGTGAGAATCAGAACACAGTCGGCCGCGGCAAGTGTGGCTGGAGTGAGTGCAACCGACTTGAGATCGATTCGATGCTTGCGCATCGATGGGAAGACAGGCAGGTGCGGATCGTGATAGGTGACCTCTGCCCCCCGATCGCGCAGGAGTTCGATGATCTCTGCGGAGGGGGATTCACGGGGATCATCGATATTTTTCTTGTAGGCAATACCAAGAGCAAGCACTTTCGCACCCTTGATCGACTTGGAATGCTCATTCAGCGCATGCTGCGTCCGTTCGATCACATAGTGCGGCATCGAGGTGTTGATCTCGCCCGCGAGTTCGATGAATCG
>VGYQ01000102.1 GCA_016872915.1 Planctomycetota bacterium
GCGGATGAGGGGTCTTCCGAGGCGGCCATGATGATTCCCACTCCAACGCTTGCTGCTGCATACGACCAAGCTCTCTCATCACGCCTGCGAGGTGGAGCAGGTGACAACGCGGATGGAAGCGGTGATCCGAAGAGCAAGTCAGGTTCGAGCGATGCGTCCAACGGGAAGGATGGAAAGAACGAAAAGGGGAGCGCACGTGACGGGAACGATTCCTGAAACGGGCAGTTTGCGTGAGTGGCGGATCGGACACGGGCGGGCGTTCAGATGGTCGGTCGGTGGCGATACGAAGGTGGCACCATGCATCTTGATGGCGATCATCAATGTGACACCCGACTCATTTTCCGACGGGGGCGATCACGCAACGACTGAGCTGGCAACGGAGCACGCGCTGCACTGCGCCGAGCAGGGGGCTCGAATCGTCGATATAGGTGGTGAAAGCACGCGGCCGGGCGCTGCGCGGGTCTCGGACGCGGAGCAGATCGCGCGCGTGCTGCCTGTCATCCAACGGCTCTCGACGCAGCTGCCAGACGAAGTGATCATCTCGGTCGACACGACTCGTGCAGTCGTTGCACGTGCTGCGATCGCGGCGGGAGCTGCAATTGTGAATGATGTCAGTGGTGGGACGGACGATCCTGACATGTTGCCGACCGTTGCAGCACTGCGAGCCGGCGTGATCCTGATGCACCGCCTCTGTGAACCTGCGCATGATTCCTACAGCGATCGATACGCCAGCGAGCCCGCCTATGTGGATGTGGTGCAGGATGTTCTGTCCGCTCTTCAGGATCGGTGCACCGCCGCCACGAGAGCCGGAATCGATGCCAGCGCAATCGCGGTCGATCCTGGTCTTGGATTCGGCAAGAGTGTTGCACAGAATGTCCAACTCATGGAGCGACTGCACGAGTTTGCTGTGCTTGCCGCGCCGATCGTTGTTTCGGCGAGTCGAAAGTCTTTCATCGGTGCAACCACCGGCGAAAGCGATCCCAAGCGCCGTGATGCTGCAAGTGTGCAGGCTGCTGTTGCCATGCAGTCACGCGGAGCCTCCATCTTGCGGGTTCACAATGTGGCCTTGCATGCAGCGGCGCTGCGTGAGGCGAGGGGCTGCTAGTATGGAATGTTCGCACCAGCGTTCATGAACGAGCGCATTTCAGGAGAAGATCACCATGGCAGGCGCCAACACCCTCGAGTTCACCGACGCAAATTTTCAAAGCGATGTGCTCGAATCCAAGGTCCCCGTACTCATCGATTTTTGGGCGGAGTGGTGCGGTCCGTGTCGGGCACTTGGACCGACCATCGATGAACTCGCCAACGACTACCACGGGAAGGCGAAGATCGGAAAATTGAATGTGGATAATGCACGCGATACCGCGATGAAGTTCCAGATTCAGTCGATCCCAACGATCGTCATCATGAAGAACGGTCAGGTCCATAAAAAGTTGATCGGGCTTGTTTCCAAGAGTGTGCTTGCGGGTGCGATCGACTCAGCGATCTGATCGGTCGCTTTTGTTAGACTCTGAGCCGAACACGGTGGTCGCGAGTGCGCGGGCCCGTGGGTTGACAAGTTTGCTGGGCCTGTAGCTCATTTGGGAGAGCGCTTCCATGGCATGGAAGAGGTAGTCGGTTCGACCCCGATCAGGTCCATTTCAGCCCGAGAAACCACGGACGGTCACCTCACCACTTGCCGTAGGAAAGATTGGCGGGGCAGTCGACGGTGAACACGGTTCCGGAAAAGAGTGTGCAGTCAAGATCGGTGCGGACACCAAGCCGCAACTTCGGATCCCGTCGAAGCATCCAGCGTGCGCTGAGGTTCCAGTCGATTGCCTGCAGGACTGAGCAGATGTACTGCCCGTAGGTCGATCCGGGGCGACATGCCGGGCCGAAGCAGATATCCAGTTGATCGCCTGGTGCCAATGTGGTCCCCCGAGCCGCCTCCTTGGCGACCCAAGCGTCTGCCGCTTGGATGATGGCTGCATTGGTGCGGGAAGCGGTCATCCATGTCGTTCGGAAGTGTGCAGCGCGCCCGCAGAGTCCGAAGGCACCGATGGCAAGTGTCATTGCGAAAGCCAACCGCGCTGCGACTCCAACTGCCCTCACACATTGCTCCGCATCGCATGCGCGGAGAATCAGCAG
>VGYQ01000103.1 GCA_016872915.1 Planctomycetota bacterium
ACAGGGCGGGAATCGGTATCAGCTGGGATTGGCGAACGGCCACGGCTTCTCCATTTGTCCCGACGCCGCCTGTGGCGGGCGGTACTGCAGGATCGAATCCGCCTCAGGTGGCAGCGCCTTGTTGGTCAGCAGAGCCCATGTTCGCGGACCGATCGGCACCTCGAACTGGTGCGCCGCGACGATCACGTTCTGGTCGACGTTGATCAGCTCCACCGTGACATACACCTTGTTGAGCGCGATGCTGTAGGTGCTGACGAGCGCCGCACCAGCGTTGAAGCGCGGCGCAAGCGTGAGCAGGTTGCGGGACAGCAGGAATTCGCCGGCGTTCTCGCCCTGAACAATCGGAATGTACGCCTGCCGAAGATCCACTTCAATGATCTTGTTGGCGCGCTGTGCCTGCAGGGCTGTCTTGAGCGACTGTCCCATCAAACGACCGAAGTTGGTCGTCTTGTTCATGTCGTTCAAGTCCACGCACACCGCGCAGAGCACCGGACGCGTGGAATCAAACGCATCATCGCCCACAATCTGATCGCGAGCGTTGTGCAGCATGTACTGCACGGCGCGGTACGCCGTCTCCGTGTAGTTGGCATCGTAGGAGGTGAGCGCCGTGGGGCTTGCATCCAACACCAGCGACTGGCGCGACACGCAGCCTGAGGAGGCCACGCAGATCGATGCGAGCGAGAGAAGAGCCGCGTTCTTGAGTGTGCTCATGGCTTGACCTGTGGGAAGGTTGTCGATGTGGTGGTGGTCGTCGTGGTTGAAACCGTGTTCTGATCGATTCGCTCCTTTGGATCGATCACGCTGGTCGGGTGAAACTGCTGCCCGAACGCGGCGGTGTTGTTCGGTCCGTGCACGTGGATCCTGGGGTCGATCGGGACTGGGTTCTGGGTTGTCTGCAGAGACCCGATCTGCTGTGCGGCTCCGTCTGATGACGCTGGGTAGGTGGTGAACGTGGTCGGTGCCGCACGGTTGCTTGAGTTGCAGCCAATCGCGGCAAGTGCAATGCATGCAACAGAGACTGCAGCAGCCTTCATTGCGGGCTCCGTGCGAGTGGATGGCAACTTGATTTTTCCAAGGATCATGTGGGCTCTCCCGATCTGGCCAAAGGGAACACGGTGCCGATTGCACCGAGATCCCACATGGTAAAGACCGCTCACAGGGGTGTCAACGCGTGGAAGCCACGCTCTCTGCTGCAAGCGCAGCGTTGGCGCGCAGGCGCTCGGGCGAGAGTCCACCAACGACCACGCTCGTGACTCCCGGGTTCCGCAGAATCCATGGAATGGCGTGTGCCGGATCGAGGGTGCCACTTGCGAGCGGCTTCTTGATGAACACGGCGCGGCCGCTCTTCGTTGCATCTGCGATGACGGGTTCCATGTCCGGCTTGCTCGGGTGATACTCCAGCATCAGTGCATCGACGCGCGGATCGGCGAGCGCTGCACGCGCACCTTCCACATGCTTGGCTGAAAATCCGATCGCGCCGACAATGCCACGCTCACGAAATTCCGCGAGCGCCCCGATCGCGCCACCATTTGCAAGGATCTGCGTGTCGCTGCCATCGGAATGCACCCAAACGAGGTCGAGCCACGCCGTGCGAAGCGAGCGAAGGCTGTGCGTGACACTCGACTCAACGGCCGATCTCGAAAAGTCGTATGTCGACTGTCCACCCTCGAATCGCTCCCCCACCTTCGTCGAGAGGAACACCGCGCTTCTCTCGTGCGCAGTCAACCCCTCGAGCGCCAGACCGACGCGGTACTCGGACAGTCCGTAGGCAGGCGCCGTGTCCATCGATCGAATCCCCATCCGCACGATCTGCTTCACCAGCGCGACAGCTTCGGTTTCACTCGGAAGGTCATAGCCCACGGGGTACTTGATCCCCTCATTCCGACCGATCTTGAACGCGCCCCAACCGATCACTTGGACTTTGCGTGGAAGTCGCGCAGCGCCCCGCTCCGGCAGCACGAGCGCGGTCATCACGCTCCCACCCGTTGATCGCTCCAGCGCGACTCCCA
>VGYQ01000104.1 GCA_016872915.1 Planctomycetota bacterium
CGCCAACAGTGCAGCGAGGAGCACACCCAGCCCGATGGCAGCAGGCGGCCGCACACGAACTGGTTTTCCCGTCGTACGAGGGGGGAGGGCAATGTTGGAAACTGTGTCAGGCACTGCGGTCATTGTGACATACCCGTCCCAAGAGCCCTTTGTTCGACATTCCGAGACTCCCCCTCCTGCGAAACGATGTGTTTCGCATCGAAAAACTACAGCAACTCAAGATCACTGGCCCCCGAAATTGACCGGTGGTGCACCAAACACGTCGTTTCCAAAGTTTCGATCGAGAAGGAAACCAAAGCCGTAGGTAATTCTGAGACCGTTTCGAAACACCGCGAGCGGGGTTGCCCAGAAGTTGGTTCCAATAATCACATGGTCATCCTTTTTGAGGATGATGTCTGGCTCGGCCATGTTTCGAATCGCGGCGAGGTTCACGCGGATCGCCGCCTCGCGGCCACCCGGAAGGCGGCGCACCAAGTCCACGCGCTCTGGAATGGCGATCTCTGTCAAGCCGCCAGCGGCTGCAACAAGCCGACTCAGTGTGAGCCTTCCATAGTTGGGCAACTGAAAAACACCCGGCCGCTGGATCTTCCCATCGATATAGACCACGCCGATAGGTGGGAAGGTGCAATAGATATCGTCGCCTGGACGAACCACAACATTCTGCGAAGGATCACCGCGTACGAGACGGTCGTAGTCCACTTCGATGATTCGAGCTTTGAACAGCGATCTCGGGTCCTTGTCCTTGGATGCATCCATGGATTCAGCAGAGCCTGTCTTCTCGGCACCTGCAGCCGCCGACGCGAGCGAACCATCGCCAGACTTCTGAGCGGCCTCTGCAACATCCTGCTTCGCGGCGTTCGTCCCACGAATTCGCACCCACTGCTGACTATTCACATCAAAGATGAACGAGTCGCCTTCATTGGCAAGTTGTGCAGCGGGTTTACGCTGCGTGGCGTTTGCGGGGTTAATGCCTGGACGCTCAGCCACTGACACTGGCTCAAGCGTGTCAACATCGACAGGTGGCGCCGACTGTGCACCACCGACAGCGCCCGGACTTGCACCCTTGCCTGCATCGGTCTTGGGAGTGGAAGCGGGCGGAGTCGCGGCTCCACTGGAGGGAGCTTGCGGGGTCGCAGACCCACCCTCCGTCGGCTTTGCAGCGCCATCTGACTCGCTCAACTGATTGATGAGCGCCTCGATATCCACAGGGGTTGCCTGCGTTGCCGATGGCTTGGTCGCTGGCTGCACTGCGGCTCCGGACTGAGGAACCGTTGGCTGGGACGCTGGAACAGAGTTGTCGCTGCCTCCAAGCACACCTGAAGCTTCGCGCTCGGTTGCGTTCTCGATCGCCATCGACCGCACGACAAGCACGCGCTCGCAAATCACATCGGCACCACCAGCGAGCGCGATCGCCTGCGTCAGTTTGAAGTTTGGCTTCGTCAGGGCGAACACGCCACTGTTCTGTACCGCCCCCTGAATGGCGTACTCAAAACTGCGTCCCTCTTGAATGTCGACTGTGACTACAGGATTCTTGATGAACGGCTCAAGCTTCTTTCGAATCTCCTCGCGGAGTTCGTCAAGCGTCAGCCCAGCTGCTTGTACTTCGTTGATCGTCGGCAGTCGGATGAACCCACCCGCATCCACCACTCGGACAGCCGCCTCTGTTTTACCTTGTGTGATCAGTTCATAGATTTCAACCCCCACGACATCCCCCGCCGCGAGCCGATACTGCAGCGTGTTGGCGATCAGATCCTGTGGCTCTGGCGGCCCCGTGACACCGAGCGGCTCTTCGGGCGGCTCAATCACATCGATCCGCTCAAGCACCGGGATTGTCGTGGGCGTGGTCTCGTAGTAGCCCGTGACACTTGGATCCATATAGGAGTCTGTCTCACAGCCC
>VGYQ01000105.1 GCA_016872915.1 Planctomycetota bacterium
GGACAGGTCGTGGGCCGCTGCTTGTATCGACTGGCGCATTGGCTGCACTTGATGTGGCGGGATAGTGCACAGTGGCCACGAAGGTGGATCCGTCTGAACGCACCACCGTGACATCGCGGCGCGATGGCGTCCTTGGCCCCGCAAGGGAGAGATCATCTGCGCGAGCCATCCCTGAGGCAAGAACTGCCACAACGGACATTTGGCACAGATTTGAGAGCGAGAATCGCATCTACCCATTATTGCCTCGAACAAATGTCCGAGCAAGTTGCATTGCGGTATTCTCAAGTCTCCCGGGGGCTACGCCCTTCGCAGGGCACGATCCATGCCCCAGCAAGCCACCCGCATCATCAACATCCTCGCTGCTTCAGCAGCCTCACTGTTGGTGCGCCTCAGTGGGCTGCTCACTCAAATTGTCACGGCGTGGTATCTCACCCCCAACGATTTCGGGGTGTATGCCATTGGTCTGTCGATCGCTGCGGTGACATTCATCATGCGCGGCGGAGGGACAGGTGTATTCCTGCAAACGATGCAGCCAGGCGAGTTCAAGGAGTTGGGCGGCAGTTTGCTGCGCGTCTCGATTGTGTTCTCGATCTTTGGCTGCCTCCTCACGCTCGGCGCAGCACTACCTGTTCAGATCATCTATAGGCAGGAGCAGATTGGATGGATTTTATTGCTCTTGAGCGTCTCGAATCTGACAGCCATGGTGGGCTCGTTCCCCCGCGGGAAGATGCTCTCAGAGCTACGGTTTGTTTCAGTTGCCGGGATCGAGACGGTGTCATCCATCATCAAGTTTGCTGCGGCACTCTGGTGTGCGCGCAATGGTTTCGGCCCGGTCACTTTCGCCATCGCTCAACTTTCAGGAGAGTTGTTCAAGGCGCTGCTTCTTGCTGTTTTCTCGAAACTCCACCGCAAAGACTTCGCTGTACCCCCGCAGTGGATTGGTGCGGTAGCTCCCCTGCTGCCATTACCGCTCGCGATCGCTGTGGTCACAAGCCTTGCAGAACAGGGTGATACCTTCGTTGCAAGTTGGTTCATCCCCGTCTCGGCACTTGGCGTCTACTACTTCGCCACACAGTTGACCGCGCAGCCGTTTCGCCTGCTCGCAGGGACAGTCCAATCAGTCCTTGCACCTCACACGGCACAGACACGTACAGACCCAAAGGCATCCGCCGAATCCGTTCAATCCGCATTTCTTTCTGGGATCGTCTTCATGCCACTTCTCATGATGGCGGTCCCAACGTGCTACCCAAGCGCCTCACGCTTGCTTTGGGGCGACAAGTGGGAGTCCACCGTTGTACCCGTCGCACTCTCCTGTGCGCTCCTCCTCTATCCGACAGTTCTGACGATTCTCGAGGGACCACTCATTGGACTTCGCAGATGGCGTGAAGTCCTGCAACTGATGTCCCTCCGTGTTGGTTCGCGCCTTGTCGGAAGCGTGGTCGGCGTCCTCATCGTTCTGGTGGCTGGCTTTCCAGCCGACACGGCCGCGATCACTCTCGTCGTGAGTGTCGGCGTACTGAGTTCGGTCGTGTGCGCGCTTGCCATGCGCAAGTCGCTCATGCGCGCAGGCATCGAACGCGATCTCATGGACTACGAGCTTTACCTCACGCCGCTGTACTCGGTCCTTGCCGCGATCGGGGTTCATGGTCTCGTTACAAGCATCATGCCGACAGTCGCTGCGTGGGGCGTCACCGATCGGT
>VGYQ01000106.1 GCA_016872915.1 Planctomycetota bacterium
ACGGCGCCCTGCGAAAGCCCTCACTTGCGTCGGTAGACGATCACATCGCCATTGTCCCAGTCAACCCAGCCCTGCAGCCGACGGTGCTCTGCCCAGTGAAGGTCCAGTGAGCGGGATGCGTTCTTGTCGATGGTGCGTGGATACAGCACGATCAGCCATCGAATATCCGAGGACAACGCGTCCAGATCTCGTCCACCAGAGCCTGTCGGCACAATATCGATGTCCTGCAGCACTGCGTAGTACCCCAGCACATTGTCGGCAAGTCCCACCGTTCCGATGCGGTCCGTCGTCGGCTCCTTGGCCAGAATCCACTCCACCGCATCGCGCAAAGGTTGCTTGGGCGGCAGCGTGAAGAGATGAACGGTCCATGGGACTGCGACAGCAAGGACCAAAACTGCTGCGATGAGTTGACGGCGAGAGGCATGGTGCGCGGATGCGGTACGCCGAGTGAGCCATGCAACCATGTCAGTGGCTCCGAGCACCATCGCTGCGATACAGCCTGGAAGTGCGAATAGGCCGAAGCGCGCGTACATCCAACTGCCGCCGACTTCGGTACCGAGCGCTACCACGGGTAGCCCAAGCAACATGAGTGCAAGCGGAATGCGCCGTGGCGCATCGTGGATGGCGCCAAAGAGACCTGTACAGACGAGGACGAGTGCCGGAACAGCGGCCCAACTCCACGCGCCGCCAAGCCCAAGCAGCAGGTAAAGGCCCTCGAGAGAGAGAAGCGATGGTTCATTGCCATCGAGTGCGGCGAACTCTCGGCGTATTCGCAGCAGGTCCGGAAGAAGCGGCGTGAGAAGTGCCAACGCGGTAACTGCCCCAAGGCAGAGTGCGACAAGCGCTGTGGCCGGGACCCGCATTGGAAAGCCGGTTCGACGGGCAGCGCCTATCCAGATCAGGAGCGTGATGCCCTGTCCGATCGGCAATCCTCCAAAGACCAAGTGCGACCAAATACCCATCGCCGTGACGATCGCGCAGAGCAATAGGCAAACAACGCAGGAGCGCCGCATGCCACGGAGCAGCAGCGCCGTCGATGTCGCTGCGCAGAGAATCATGAGCGAGTAGCCACGTGCCTCGCATGACTCGAGTACCACGATCGGTGCGATCGCGGTCGCGGCAGCGGCGGTGGCTGGCAGGATGCGGGACGGCCGCTGTATCCAAGAGCATGTCTCGTGCAGAAGCCAAGCCATTGCCGGTATTGCGAGTACCCCGGCGATGAAAGCGGGCATGCGAAGGATCACCTCGTTGATACCCCCCGACAGAGTCAGTGCACACCAAGAAAGCAGCGTGTGCATGACATGGTTCGACGGGACAAAGTAGGTACCCATGATGGGACCTGGTCCATGCTGGGCATAGTCGATCAGTGCGGAGATCTCGTCGTACCAAAAGCTCTCAGTGATTCGCCACAGTCGCTCGGTCACGCCAAGTCCGATGAGGACTCCAGTGATCAGGAGCAGGCGCATCGGCATCCCAGCCGGAGGGAGAGGTTCCGCACGAGCGATCGTGCGACGTGCTGTCCAGTGCGCGATCAAGGGGGGCAGAATCCACCAAGCCGCTGCGCAGAGCGCTGCCGTGATCCGCCACCAGTGTGCGCCTTGAATCGTGACGGTGCGA
>VGYQ01000107.1 GCA_016872915.1 Planctomycetota bacterium
ACATGCGGTCCGACCGTCTATGACGATGCTCACATCGGCAACTTCCGTTCATTCCTGAACGCGGACATCTTGCGCCGCACGCTGGAACTGCTCGGTCACCGTGTCCGTCACATCATGAACATCACCGACGTCGGACACATGACGGACGACGGCGTTGCCGACGGCGGCGGCGAGGACAAGATGGCCGTCGCAGGGCGCCGTATCGCGGAGGCGAAGAAGTCCGGGAAACTCCCGGCAGGCGCCGACATCGATCCATCCAATCCGCTTGCCATCGCGGACTTCTATGCAAGCCGATTCATGGAGGACGCTTGCTTGCTCGGCTTGAAGGTTGCTCTCGAAACACAGTCAATCGTTGCCGCGGGTGGCAGCTCGGATGAACGGATGCCACGTCCGACACGCTGCATTCCGCAGATGGTCGCAATGATCGCCGAACTCATCGTGCGCAATCACGCGTACGTGGGCCGCGACGGCGCCGTGTACTTCGATGTGCGTTCCTTCCCCCAGTACGGTCGCCTTTCGGGAAACACGCTTGGTGCGCTGCGTGAAGGTGCAGGCGAGCGTATCGATGCCGCGAATCAAGCCGCCAAGCGCCATCCTGCCGACTTCCTGCTTTGGAAGCCCGATGCACGCCATCTCATGCGCTGGCCGTCGCCGTGGGGCGAGGGCTACCCGGGTTGGCACATCGAGTGCAGCGTGATGGCGCGCATGTTGCTGGGCGATGAAATCGACCTGCACTCGGGCGGCGAGGACAATATTTTTCCACACCATGAATGCGAGATAGCGCAGAGTTGCTGCGCAACGGGACGACCATCCTTCGCCCGCAACTGGTTCCACACGCGCCATCTTCAGGTCGAGGGGGAGAAGATGTCGAAGTCGAAGGGCAACTTCTTCACTGCGCGCGACCTCTTCGCCAAGGGCGTGACGCCCGCGGCACTGCGCCTTGAACTCGTCCGCACGCACTACAGAAGCAATGCCAACTTCACGCTGCAAGGACTGCAGGATTGCCAACGCATGATTGACCGCTGGTGTCGAGCGTGCGGCGCGGTAACCGCTGCGGCAGCAGCGGATTCGAAGGCACGCGGCGGCTCAACGGCTGCGGATGAATCTCGCGCAGCGGGCCCCTTCGAGTCCGCCCTCACCGCCGGCACAGCGGCGCTGTGCGATGATCTCAATGTTGCCCGAGTCATCGCTGCACTCAACGAGGCATGCAGCTTGCCTGTGGATGGCCGCAGAGCAAGTTGCCCGCAGCGCGAACTCGCAAGCCTGCTCTCGATTGACTCCGTGCTTGGCGTGTTCGGACGAAACACGGTCGTCACTGGTGCAGCAGCACCCGATGATCCCGCGTTTATCGAGAAAGTCGAATCACTGATCGCCGCACGAGCTGCGGCACGTGCGCACAAGGATTGGAAGGAGAGCGACCGCGTTCGCGATGAACTCGCGGCGATCGGCGTACAGGTCAAGGACGGTCCACAAGGCGCGACATGGTCCCGCGTATGAGCGGGCGTCTATCAAGCGGTGTTCCCGTGATCGGACTTGTTGGCGCCATCGGCGC
>VGYQ01000108.1 GCA_016872915.1 Planctomycetota bacterium
CCACCACCGCGCATGTTTCGGAACACGGCCTCGCGCTCATCCTCATCGATCACACCGTCCTTGTTCTTGTCCGCAGCCTTTGCTGCCTCTTGGAACTGCGGCGGCAGATCAGTGATCTTGCCCGTACCGAATGCCCCTGCATTGCGCCCACCATCACGACCACGCGGGAGTTGCTCCTGCTGTGTCGCCGTGAGAAGACCGCGCAACTGCTCGAGATACTTCGTCCCCATCTTGCCTCTCTCATCCATGAGATCGCCGACAGGATCGCCCATGCCCCCCATGAATCGTCCCATCATCATCGTGGGCGACATCGTCCCGGCCATGACTCCAATCAGCCGCTCCGACTCCTCGAGACGCTGCACAGGCTCCTCTTTCCGCGTGGTTGCAACGATCTTCTCATTTGTAGCACGCAGCTGACTCTCGTACTCCGCCTGCAGCGCAGTCACAGCAGTGCGCTGCTCAGGCGTGAGATCTGGCAGCTGCAAAGCCTTTTCAAATGCTTCCGTTGAACGCGTGGGGCGGAACACACGCCGATAGGCAGAAAGCAAAGCAGCCTTCTTGAACTTCGCGCCTTCCTCCGGGGACATGGAGTCGGCGATCTGCGTAATGAAGCGGTCGTTCACATCACGCACGCTCTTGCGCAGCGCGATCTGCCGCTCTGCCATTGCCCGCGCCGCGTCGGCGTTGCCATCAAGCGTCACCCGCATCATCTTTGGCTCGCTCTGCTCGATGAACGAATCCCGTGCGACGAGCGCAGAGTCCAACTCCACCTCATACACATCCAGAATCTTGACCGAGCCATCAATGGAGGGCTGTGACAGTTCCGCCTCATCCATGACCAGGAACAAGTTGGTTCCCTCTCCCGACAGTGCGGCGTTCCCCATGGTCTTTTCACGGCGCAGGAACCGCTCAAACTTGGGGAAGTTGCTCTTCTGCGCATCGGTCAGGAGCACCTCGATCGACGAGACGACCTCCGTGCGCATGCGCGTTTTCTCTGCAGTCCAGCGATTCACTTCGGCCACGATTTCCTCGAGGATTGCCTTTGTTTCCAGATCAGCGCCCGTCGCCTTCCGTTCTTCCATCATCTCATTGCCGACCTTCTCCATCCGCTGCCGCCAGAAGGCGCGGCGCGCCTCTTCGGTCAGTGGCGCGCCGTTCTCGATCTCCATCTGCTCGAGATCTGTTTCAACCGACTCGCGGATCCCGCGCATGCGCTCGCGCATGTCCCCCTGCATGAATGTCTGGAACATGCGCATGCCTGCTTCCTGAATTTTGCCTTGCGACTCCTCCGCCGCAGGACCAAACGCAAGGTCGTAGTCGTTCACGAGCGACTCGACGACTTCCATCTGCTGATCATCAAAGTTGAGCTGCTCGCGAAAGAGCGGCACATCACGGCGCATGAAGTCAGGCTGGAATCTCGTCATGAACGAGGCGAACGCTCCCATGCCTCGACCTCCGCCGCCACCCCAACCGCCACCACCACCGCCGCCCCAACCGCCACG